>NZ_JBSFSA010000002.1:0-351247 GCF_053589515.1 Streptomyces sp. NPDC003327
CAGGTGACGCGGCGGGCCCGGTGCTTCACGGCGCGCAGGCGCGCCTCGGTGGGCAGCTCGGCGAGGCCCGCCGCCGTCCGGGCGTGGGCGAGCGCGCGCGTGCTCAGACCGTTCAGGGCCTCGCCCGGGGAGGCGTGGGGCTCCAGGAGCAGCGCGATCCGGGTACGGGGGGCGGAGCGGCGGCCGGTGAGGGAGACCTTCGCCCGCGCCACGCCCTCCTCGGCCGTGGCGTCCGCCTCCAGGACGCTCTCCAGGGCGCGGCCCCGCACGACCGCCTCCTCGCCGTCGCCGGTGTCCACGACGACCTCGGCGAGCCGGGCCCGCCGGAACTGGACGAGCAGCCACCACAGGGCGAGCAGGACGAGGAGGCCGAGGACGGCGATCACCACCGGCCACCACCAGCCCTCCTCGCGCCACCGGGTGCGGTCGGCGGTGGAGAGCAGGACGTCGGAGGGCCCCGACCAGGGCCACCAGGAGGGCACGGACAGGCCCGCCCCCGCGGCGAGGACGGCGCCGCCGACGAGGACGAGGAGCAGCCCGGCGAGGCCGAGCAGCACGCGGTTGACGCGCCGGAGGACGACCGTCACCGGCTCACCCCTTTCGGTTCGGACGGGCGACCCGCACGGTCAGCGCGGGCGGGCTGGCGAGGCCGAGGCCGACGATGCCGTCGGCGAGGGCGCTCTCCACGTCGGTGCGGACCTCGTCGAGGTCGCGGAAGTGCGAGACGGCCCGGGCGTTCACCTTGGCGCGGCCGACCTTGACCCGGACGGACTGGACGCCCGAGACCTCCATCGCCCGGTCGCGCAGGGTCAGCGCGGCGGCCTCCCGGTCGAGTCCGGCCCGGACGTCGGCGTGGTCGCGCCGCATGGGAAGGACGGCGCGGAGGCCGGGGGTGAGGGCGAGGACCAGGAGCCAGAGGCCGACGAGCACGGCGAGCGCCGCGCCGACGCGGACCCAGGTGTCGTCGAGGGGCCGGGTGGCGAGCCCGTTGGCGAGCTCGCGGCGCCAGGCCATGGCGTCGTGCTCGGCCCGGACGGCGGCCACGTCGTACAGGAGCAGGCCGGTGGCGCCGAGGACGACCGCGGCGAGGAGGGCCGCCGGGATGCGGCGGACGGACCAGAAGCGGCGGGCGGGTGTGCCGGAGGCGGCGCCGAGGACGGGTACGGAGGTGCTGTCCGCGCCCGGAGCGTCCGGGTCCGTGCGCGTGCCGGTGACGGTGCCGCCGGAGGCCGGGTTCGTGCCCGTACCGGGGTCCGGTCGTGGTGCGGTGGTCATGCGAGGCGTCCTCTCCCGGCGGTGGACCGGGTGTGCGCGGAGTGGAGGCGCTCCACGTGCACGGAGACCTCGTGGACCTCCATGCCGGCGAGCTCCTCCACCCGGCTGCGGACCCGGCCCCGGACGGCGCCGCACTGGCGGCCGACGTCCGAGGGGTAGTCGAGTTCGAGGCTCACCGAGACCCGGGCGACGTCACGGTGGACGGCGACCGAGGCGTGCGGCGGCGAGGCGCCCTCCGGGACCCGGCCGAGGCCCTCCCGGGCCGCCTGTGCGGCGATCTTGGCGACGACCCGGTCGGCGATCGTGGTCGCGCCCCGGTCCCGTACGGGATCGCGGGCCGGGTCCCGCCCGGCGGGAGCCGGGAGCCGGGCGGGGTTCGCCGCCGGACCCGGCCCCCGGCCGGCCGGGTCCTTCGGGTCGGCCGGGTCCGTCGCGGAGTGCGCCGTCACCCGCCGTCACCGCCGCCGCTCGCCGCTGCCGCGGCCCCGGAACAGGTCTCCGGGTTCGAGGTCGCCGTCGAGGAAGCGGCCGGCCACGAAGCCGATCGCGCCCAGGGCGGCGACCAGCAGGAACGCCCCGAATCCGCCGAAGTATCCGGCGAAACCCAGAGCCATGCCGGCCAGGAGGCCGACCACCGCCATGCTCATTGTGCGAGCCCCTTTCCACGGGTCTCCTCGGGCGGCCCGAGCGGGCCGCCGACGGTTACTGCAGCTTGGACTCCGGCTCGTCTTCCTCTTCGTCGGGCAGCTTCACATCGCTGACGGCGATGTTCACCTCGACGACTTCCAGGCCCGTCATCCGCTCCACCGCGGCGATGACGTTCTCGCGCACGTCACCTGCGACGTCCGCGATGGAGACGCCGTAGTCGACGACGATCTCCAGGTCGAGCGCGGTCTGCACCTCGCCGACCTCGGCCTTGACGCCCCGGGTGACGCTCGCCTTGCCCCCGCCGCCGCCCGGCACCCGGTCCCGTACGGCTCCGAAGGTGCGGGAGAGGCCGCTGCCCATGGCGTGGACGCCGACGACGTCCCGGGCGGCCATGCCCGCGATCTTCTCGACGACGCCGTCGGCGATCGTGGTCCTGCCACGCTCGGCCGGTGCGCCCGTCCCCCGCTTGGTCACGCTGGTCCGACGCGCCTCGCGCTGTTCGCCGCCCGCTGCGCCGCCGGTCTGTGCGGTGTCCGTCATCACGTTTAGCCCCTTCTGGGATATTTCGGGGTTCCTCGCCCACACTAAGGGCGCTTGCCCCGTCTCGCCCCGGGGATGCGGCAGGCTGGGGGAATGACGACGGCTGAGGGTGGATGGAAGACGGCGGTGCGGGACCGTCTGGCGGCGGGCAGGCTGCTGCCGCTCGGTGCGGCGGCGGACGGCGCGTGGATCACGGAGCGGGCGGCCCGGGAGGTACTGGGCCGGGCCGCCTCCGCGGTACGGGACGTGGTGCCCGGCGCGATGCGCGTCGGGCCCGGCGGGGAGGGCGGTTCCGACGGCGGGCCGGAGCGGGCGGGCGATCCGCCGCTCCCCGTACCGCCGAGCGGGTTGCCGCCGGGGCCGCTGCGGATCACCGCCGCGTTCGGGGCGGTGGCCGGGCGGCCGGTGCCGGACCTCGCGGCGGAGCTGCGCGGGGCCCTGTTCGCCGCGGCGGCTGACGGGCTCGGGCTCGACGTGACGGAGGTGGACCTGCGGGTGACGGAGCTGCTCGACGCGCCCCCGCCGCCCCCCTCCGCGCCGTCGAAGTCGCCCATGCCTCCGTCAGGGGCGCCCTCGCCCGCGAGCACCTCCCCCGCGACGGACGATCCCCTGGCGCTCGCCGTTCTGGCGGTCGCGGGAGTGGCGGCGGTGACGGACACCTTCGGGCCGCCCGTGCACCGGGGCCCGGGCGGAGAGGTACGGGTCGAGCTGGCGGTGACGGCCGGGCGGCGCGCCCTCGACGTGGCGCGCGCGGCCCGTGCGGCCGTCACCGCGGCCGCCCCGGAGGCGACCGCGGTCACGGTGCTGGTCTCGGACGTGCGGTAGCGCATCGCCCGCAGGGACGGGGACGGCCCGCACAGGGGGGTGCGGGCGCCCGCGCGGGAGGGCGGTCAGTCGCCGAGGCCCGTCAGGTCGCGCAGGCGGCGGGCCTGGGCGGCGCGCTCGGCGACGCGCTGCTCCTCGTACGAGCGGCCGGAGACGCCCTGGAGCAGCGCCTTGGTCTCGACGACCGCGTCGCGCGGGGCCGCGAGCAGGGCGGCGCTCAGGTCCCGTACGGCCGCGTCGAGTTCGGCGGCGGGCACGGCGATGTTGGCCAGGCCGATCCGCTCGGCCTCCTCGGCGTGGACGAAGCGGCCGGTGGCGCAGATCTCCAGCGCGCGGGCGTAGCCGACGAGCGAGACGAGCGGGTGCGTCCCGGTGAGGTCCGGGACGAGGCCCAGGCTGGTCTCGCGCATGGCGAACTGCACGTCCTCGGCGACGACCCGCAGGTCGCAGGCGAGGGCGAGCTGGAAGCCGGCACCGATGGCGTGCCCCTGGACGGCCGCGATCGACACGATGTCGCTGCGGCGCCACCAGGTGAACGCGTCCTGGTACTCGGCGATGACGGCGTCGAGGTCCGCGTCGGAACCGCGCGCCAGGTCGAGGAAGGACGGCTCGCCGTCGAAGCCCTCGGGCGTGAACGCCTGCCGGTCGAGTCCGGCGGAGAAGGACGCGCCCTCGCCGCGCAGCACCACGACCCGCACGCTGCCGGGCAACGACCGTCCGGCCTCCGTCAACGCCCGCCACAGAGCGGGAGACTGGGCGTTGCGCTTCGCCGGGTTGGTCAGGGTCACCGTGGCAACGGCGTCCTCGACGGTGAGCCGTACACCGTCCTTGTCGAACACGAGCTCAGAGTCGTCGAGCGTAGTCATGGGGCGCCTCCGGTTCCGGTGCAGCACTGCATGTGACATGCCAAGTGACTGCACAGTAACCACCGGGTCGGCCACACGGTCGACCGGGTGCCCACCGGGGAGGTCCCGGTGGGCCGGACGAGCCGCCCCGATGTCAGGCCGAGGCCGCCTTCTTGCCCCGTGTCGCTCCGCCGCGTCCGCGCAGCGTGACTCCGGACTCACTGAGCATCCGGTGGACGAATCCGTAGGAGCGGCCGGTTTCCTCGGCCAGCGCCCGGATGCTCGCACCGGAGTCGTACTTCTTCTTCAGGTCTGCCGCGAGCTTGTCGCGCGCGGCGCCGGTCACCCGGCTGCCCTTCTTCAGAGTCTCGGCCACCCGTGCCTCCTCATGGGAAGTGCGCTCTGGACTTCTCATGATCACCCCTTCCGGACGTCCTGGCCACCCATTCGACAAGGTCCGTGCCGCCGGGTTTGTGGACGGGTGCGTCGTCATCACGAACGGAATTTCAGATTCCAAGTGGCCCGAGAGCCTCACCCGGGTGGACCTCCGGGGGAAGCAGCAGGTCAGCGGCGCACGGGGAACAGACGTACGGCGCGGGCCTGCCGGAAGGATTCGGCAGAGCACCGCGCCGGGGGTACGAGACGCCCTCACTCAGATGAAGGATCACGCATGAGCCGAATGATCCAGCCCCGCATGATCCAGCCCGGGGTCGGGCGGCGTCAGGCCAGGGCCACCAGGTCCGCGTAGTCCGCGCCCCAGAGGTCCTCGACGCCGTCCGGGAGGAGGATGATCCGCTCCGGGTCGAGCGCCTCCACGGCGCCCTCGTCGTGGGTGACCAGGACGACCGCGCCCTTGTACGTCCGCAGGGCGCCGAGGATCTCCTCGCGGCTCGCGGGGTCCAGGTTGTTGGTCGGCTCGTCGAGGAGCAGCACGTTCGCGGAGGAGACGACCAGGGTGGCGAGCGCCAGCCGGGTCTTCTCGCCGCCGGAGAGCACACCGGCCGGCTTGTCGACGTCGTCGCCGGAGAAGAGGAAGGACCCGAGGACCTTGCGGACCTCGACGAGGTCGAGGTCGGGCGCGGCGGAGCGCATGTTCTCCAGGACGGTGCGCTCCGGGTCGAGGGTCTCGTGCTCCTGGGCGTAGTAGCCGAGCTTGAGGCCGTGGCCCGGGGTGACCTCGCCGGTGTCGGGCTGCTCGACCCCGCCGAGGAGCCGGAGGAGGGTCGTCTTGCCCGCGCCGTTGAGGCCGAGGATGACGACGCGGGAGCCCTTGTCGATGGCGAGGTTCACATCGGTGAAGATTTCGAGGGACCCGTAGGACTTGGAGAGTCCCTCGGCCGTCAGCGGGGTCTTGCCGCAGGGCGCGGGGTCCGGGAAGCGGAGCTTGGCGACCTTGTCGGAGACCCGGACCGCCTCGAGACCGGAGAGGAGCCGCTCGGCGCGCTTCGCCATGTTCTGGGCGGCGACGGTCTTCGTGGCCTTGGCGCGCATCTTGTCGGCCTGCGAGTTGAGGGCGGCGGCCTTCTTCTCGGCGTTCTGCCGCTCGCGCCTGCGGCGCTTCTCGTCGGCCTCGCGCTGCTGCTGGTAGAGCTTCCAGCCCATGTTGTAGACGTCGATCGTGGAGCGGTTGGCGTCCAGGTAGAAGACCTTGTTGACCACGGTCTCGACGAGGTCGACGTCGTGGGAGATCACGATGAAGCCGCCGCGGTAGGTCTTGAGGTAGTCGCGCAGCCAGATGATCGAGTCGGCGTCGAGGTGGTTCGTGGGCTCGTCGAGGAGCAGGGTGTCGGCGTCCGAGAAGAGGATGCGGGCGAGCTCGATGCGGCGGCGCTGACCACCGGAGAGGGTGTGCAGCGGCTGGCCGAGGACCCGGTCCGGCAGCCCCAGGGCGGCGGCGATCGTGGAGGCCTCGGCCTCGGCCGCGTACCCGCCCTTGGTGAGGAACTCGGTCTCCTGGCGCTCGTACTGCTTGAGGGCCTTCTCGCGGGTGGCGCCGCTGCCGGTGGCGATGCGCTCCTCGTTCTGCCGCATCTTGCGGAGCAGGACGTCGAGGCCGCGGGCGGAGAGGATGCGGTCGCGGGCCAGGACGTCGAGGTCACCGGTGCGCGGGTCCTGCGGGAGGTAGCCGACCTCGCCGGAGCGGGTGATGGTGCCGCCGGCCGGCTGGCCCTCGCCCGCGAGGCACTTGGTGAGCGTGGTCTTGCCCGCTCCGTTGCGGCCGACGAGGCCGATGCGGTCGCCCTTGGCGACGCGGAAGGAAGCGGACTCGATGAGGACGCGGGCGCCGGCGCGCAGCTCGATGCCGGAAGCGGTGATCACGGACAGACTCCAGAACGGTGGGGATCGGGGCGGGAGGACGGCTGGGGATCGGCTTCGACGCCGCTAACCCACGAGGAGAATGGCCATGCGGCCAGTCTAACGGGCGCCTGCAACTGGTTTTCGGCCATGGACCGCGAATGACGGAAACCCCACATTTCCCTGCACATCTCCCATGTCACGCATGACGCTCATGTCACGCATGCCACGCACAAGGGGTGAACGGCACCGCGCTGCCCGATACTCGGCTCAGACGCGAAGGGTGGTGGCCATGCAGTTCGACGACAAGGCCGGTCTGGACACCTCTGAGGTGCGGGACGTCCGGGGCAGCCGCATCCCGGGCGGCAGGGCCACCGTCGGCGGCGGCGTCATCGGCGTCGTCGCCCTGGTCCTGGGGCTCCTCTTCGGGGTGGGCCCCGACCAGCTCGGGCTCTCCTCGGGCGGCGACGAGCCGGCCGCGACCTCCTCGTCCGCGGCCCAGCTGGAACGGAGCTGCCGGACGGGCGCGGACGCCAACGCCCGCGAGGACTGCCGGATCGTGGCCGTCGTCAACAGCCTCCAGGACTACTGGCGCGGTGAGTACGCCCGCCGGGGCGGCAGCTACACCGCCGCCCCGACCGTGCTGTTCACCCAGCGGGTCGGGACGGCCTGCGGCGCGGCGACCTCGGCCGTCGGGCCCTTCTACTGCCCCGGTGACCGGCGGGTCTATCTGGACCTGGGGTTCTTCGAGGAGCTGCGCACGACGTTCGGCTCGACGGGCGGGCCGTTCGCCCAGGCGTACGTCGTCGCGCACGAGTACGGCCACCACGTCCAGAACCTGATGGGCACGCTCGGCCGGGCCCAGGACGGGCGGACCGGCGCGGACTCCGACGCCGTGCGGGTCGAGCTCCAGGCGGACTGCTACGCCGGGGTGTGGGCACGCCACGCGACGACCACCCCGGACGACAGGACGGGCCGGCCGCTGCTGACGGCCCTCACCGACCAGGACATCCGGGACGGCCTGGACGCGGCGGCGGCGGTGGGCGACGACCGGATCCAGGAGCGGTTCCAGGGCCGGGTGACCCCGGAGAGCTGGACGCACGGCTCGGCGGCGCAGCGGCAGCGGTGGTTCTACGACGGCTACCGGACGGGTGACATGGCCCGGTGCGACACCTTCCGCTGAGTTGTCGGTGGGGCCTGCCAGACTGAGACGCGGGTCACAATCGACCGCATCGACGCGAGAGGACGTGTGTGCGATGGCCGAGGCACCCCACATCTGCCCGACGCTGACGTACCGGGACGCGAAGGCCGCGATCGCCCAGCTCACCGAGGGCCTCGGCTTCACCGCGACGGCCGTGTACGAGAGCGAGGACGGCCGGGTCCAGCACGCCGAGCTGACGTACGGCAACGGCATGGTGATGCTGGGGAGCAGGGGCACCGGCAGCGAGTTCGACAAGCTGATGGCGGACGCCGGGCCCGTGGGCGTCTTCGTGCACGTGGACGACGTGGACGAGCACCACGCGCGCGCGGTCGCCCACGGCGTCGAGATCGTGATGCCGCCCACGGACCAGGAGTACGGCTCGCGGGACTACATGGCCCGCGACGCCGAGGGGAACATCTGGAGCTTCGGCACGTACGTCCCCGGCGCCGCGGAGTAGGCCCGGCGGGCGGACCGGGGGCGGGCCCCGGCGGCGTCACCCGCCCGGGAGGCCCCGGTCCGGCGAGCCGTCAGGCGCCCCCGGTGTGGACCTGGAAGGCGGCGCGGCGGACCGCCTTGGCCAGGGCCGGGTCGGGGTGGGCGGCGGCCAGGGCGACGAGGACCTGGACGGTGCGCGGGTGGCCGACGGCCCGGACCTCGTCGAGCAGGGCGGGCACCGTGCCCTGCACGGCCGAGTCGAGGTGCCGGACGAGCAGCGCGCTCTCGCCGTGGTCGGCGACGGCCGCCGCGGTGTCCACCCAGAGCCAGGTGGCCTCCTCGCGGGTGAGGACCTCGGGCGCGTCGTCGGGGTCGGCGCCCTCGTACTCGGCGAGCCAGAGCAGCGCGTACGGGCGGAGGGACGGCTCGGTGACGGCGGCCCGCACCTCGGCCTCGGCGGGGGCGCCGACGACGCGGAGCGCCTCGAAGGCGAGCCCGCGCAGCAGGGCGTCCTCGCCCCGGGCGACGGCGAGGAGCTCGGCGACGGCGCTGGAGAGGGTGCGGGCGGCGAGCCAGGCGCGGTACTCGTCGCGGGCGGGGCCGGGGGTGAGCCGGGCGCAGCCGCGGAGCATGTCCTCGGCGGACTGCTCGATGTTGCCGGCGGGGCTCTGCGCGGCGACGCAGATCTGCTCCAGCTTGACCCAGACCGCCCAGTTGCCGAGCGGGGTGAGGGTGGCGTGACGTCCCTCGGGCCCCTCGTCGAGGGTGAGCGCGCCGACTTCGGCGAGCCCTTCGAGGGCCCAGTCGAGGAGCGCGGGCAGTCCGTCGGCGGCGGGCCCCTCCCCCTGCGCCGCCGGGTCGGAGGTGTCGGCCGGGTCGGGGGCGTCGGCCGGGTCGGGGGCGTCGGCCGGGTCGGGGACCTCGCAGCGTTCCCCGCGGAGTTCCTCGACGCGCTGGGCGAGCAGGTCGAGGAGGGCGGGCAGGGCGACGGGGCCCTGGGAGAGCTGGAGCAGCGAGAGCACTTGCGGGACGGCCTCGACGACCTCGGCGACGGCGCCCGGCGCGACGCCCTCGGGGGCCGGGGGGACCAGCGACCAGGCGTCGAAGAGCGCGACCCAGCCGCGCAGGACGGCGGAGTCGTCGCGGTCCCACGCGTGCAGCCGCCAGCCGGGGCGGGCGGTGTCGCCGTGGAGTTCGACGAGCCCGGCGAGGCGGGCGCTGTCCCAGCCGGCCCGGACCTGGGCGGTCGTCAGGTCGAGGGCCGCGGCGGCCCGTTCGCGGGCGGGGAGGGCCTCGGGACCGGTGCGGGGCGCGAGTTCGGCGTCCGGCGACGTGGCCGCCCAGCGGGCGATGCGCACGGCGTCGGCGAGGACGAGCCGCGCCTGGCGGGCGAGTTCCGCGCGGGGCGGCGTGCCCTCGGGCGGGCGCGGCGCGGGCCGGGTCCGCCGGGTCGTCACGGCCCGTCTGGCCGTGGCGAGCGCCCGCGGGCGGACGAGTCGGAGTCTGGAGTTGCGCGCCAATGGTTCATCGGGCTTTCGAGACGTCACGGGGGCAGTCTTCCCGCTGACGGCCCGAAAGCCCAATCGGAATCCGCAGTGCCGTCGGGGCGGGCCCCGGCGGGGCCTCACAGGAAGGGCGTGAGGAAGCGGCGCAGGGCCTCTTCGTAGCGCACCGGGTCGGCGTTCCACATCGCGGTGTGCGGCGCGTTCCGCACGGTCCGGAGGGTGACGAGGCCGGGCCGGCGGGCGGCGAGCTCCACGCTGGGTTCCCAGGGGGCGAGGGTGTCCTCGGGGCCGTGGAACAGGAGGACGGGGACGCGCAGGGCGTCCGGCGCGCAGGCGGCTTCGAGCCGGTCGCCGTGGGGGCCCGTCCTGCCCCGGGCGGCGCGGACGGCGAGCGGTACGAGGGGGGCGGGGACGCGGCGGGCCGCGGCGAGGTTGCGGAGGGTGGCCTCCCAGTCGAGGACCGGGGAGTCGAGGACGAGGCCGCGGATCCGGTCCCGTACGCCCGACTCGGCGGCGGCGCGCAGGGCCATGGCGGCGCCGGTCCCCCAGCCGTGCAGGACGACGTGGGCGGCGCCGCGCCGGACGGCGTAGCGGATGGCGGCGTCGACGTCGCGCCACTCGGAGTCGCCGAGCTGGGCGAGGCCGTCGGGGCTCGGCGGGGCGCCCTCGTCGCCGCGGTAGGCCGGGACGAGGACCGGGACGCGGCGGCGGGCGTAGAAGAGGCCGAGGTTGAGCGCGTGCTCGCGGGTGGCGCCGAGGCCGTGCAGGGCGATCACCCAGGTGGGGCGGGGCCCGGAGACCAGCCAGGCGGGCAGGGGGCCCAGCTCGCCGGGAATCTCCAGGTCCTCGTGCGGGAGGCCGAGGGCGGTGGTGGGGGTGCCGAGGTGGAGCTGGGGGGTGAGCCGGACGCGGGCGCCGGGGCCGGGGGCGCCGAGCTCGACGCGTTCCAGGCGGCGGACGACGGTGTCGGCGGTGTGCGGGACCCGGTCGAGGACGGGGCCGAGGACGGCGTGCAGGCCGGGCGCCTCCATCCCGTACGTACCGGGGCGCAGGGAGGCGAGGCTGCGGGTGAGGGTGATCCGTTCGGGGCCCGTGGCGTGCACGGTGAGCCGTGGTTCTCCCGGGAAGGGGCGGCCGGACGAGGCCCTGAGGGCGACGTCGCTGGCGTACCGGCCGGCCGCGACCGCGGCCGCGCCGACACCGAGCAGGGTGGTGACGGCCGCTGCCGTCGCTGTAGCCGGGCGCACGCTCCCAGTGTCGGCAGGGCGGGGGCGGGCTGCCACCGGACGGGGCCGATCGGATCGGAGGAGGGCCGTCCGCCCCGGACCGTCCGCTGCGGGGCGGCCACTCCGGGGAGTGACAAGGGTCTCCTCGCGGGGTCCCCCGGACGGCTGGTCCGTCCAGGGAGCGGACCGGGCGGGCGGACGGTAACCCCGCGGGGGCGGCATGTGCCCGGGGATCGCCGGGATTACCCGGGGTTGGGGGTGTTCGCATGGTGGACAACCGGCCCGCCGAAGCGCGAAGCGGAATGTCTTGACACCGGTTCGGGACACCATGCCGCCCGGCCCAGTTCACCTTCCGTTCACCCAGGTTGCTTACGTTCGACGAGCCACTGACGTCAAACGATTGCCTGGGTAAATGGAACACATCACGCTGCTGCTCGCCATTGTGGTCGTGACAGCTCTCGTGTTCGATTTCACGAACGGTTTCCACGACACCGCCAACGCGATGGCCACGACCATCTCGACCGGTGCGCTCAAGCCGAAGACGGCGGTGGCCATGTCCGCCGTGCTGAACCTCGTCGGCGCCTTCCTCTCCGTGGAGGTCGCCAAGACGATCTCCAAGGGACTCGTCAACGAAGAGGGCATCCAGCCAGAAGTCATCCTCGCCGCACTCGTCGGCGCCATCCTCTGGAACCTCGTGACCTGGCTGGTCGGACTGCCGTCCAGCTCCTCCCACGCCCTGATGGGCGGCCTCATCGGCGCGACCGTGGCCTCGATCGGCGTCAGCGGCGTCAACGGCGGTGTCGTCGTCACCAAGGTCCTCATCCCGGCGGTCGCCGCCCCGATCGTCGCCGGCGCGGCCGCGATGCTCGCCTCCCGCCTCACGTACCGCCTCGACCGGAACGTGAACGCCAAGACGTCGGAGAAGGGCTACCGGGCCGGCCAGATCGCCTCCGCCGGTCTCGTCTCGCTCGCCCACGGCACCAACGACGCCCAGAAGACCATGGGCATCATCACCCTCGCCCTGGTCGCAGGCGGCGCCATCGCCCCCGGCTCGAACCCGCCCCTGTGGGTCATCGTCTCCGCCGGCCTGGCGATCGCGCTCGGCACCTACCTCGGCGGCTGGCGCATCATCCGCACCATGGGCAAGGGCCTCACCGACCTCCAGCCGCAGCAGGGCTTCGCCGCGCAGACCAGCGCCGCCACGGTCATCCTGGCCTCCTCGCACCTGGGCTACTCCCTCTCGACCACGCACGTCTGCTCCGGCGGCGTCATGGGCGCGGGCCTCGGCCGCAAGGGCGGAGTCGTCCGCTGGTCGACCGCCACCCGCATGTTCGTCGCGTGGGGCCTGACCCTGCCGGCCGCCGGCCTCGTCGGCGCGGGCGCCGAGTTCGTCGCCCGCCAGGGCGACTGGGGCGTCTACACGGTCGCGGCCTTCCTCGTCGCCTCCTGCGTGGCCATCTGGCTGATCTCCCGCCGCCAGGTGGTCGACCACACCAACGTCAACGACGTCGAGTCCGGCGACGACGAGCCCGCGGGCGTCGTGACCACCGCCATCGCGGCCGTCACCCCGCCGCCGGCCGGCACCGTCGCCGCCGTCGCGGACGAGGACCTCAAGACCACCATCCCGGCGCCGGCTCCCACGGACCCGGCCGCTCCCCCGGCCCCCGCCGCAGCGGTGTAAGGAACGAACGACATGAAGATCGACTGGGCAGCTCTCGGCTCCGTCTTCGGAGTCAGCCTCGTGGCGACCGTCGCCCTCGTGGGCCTCTTCACCCTCGGCATCATCGGCCTCGGCAAGCAGGAGGAGGCCGCCGCCCAGGGCGGCTCCGCCGCCCTGGCCCGCACCGGCGCCTACGCCTGCTTCACCCTGTGCGCGGCGGCCGTGGCCTACGGCATCTACCTGATCGTCGCCTGACGGCCCCCGGGCCGACAGTCCGCACGTGACCGGCGGGGCGGTCCGCACCTCAGGGTGCGGGCCGCCCCGTCGCCGTGTCTGTGGCGCTCCGCACAGTGACCCCCCGCAGGTCAAGGTGAGTTGACGGTTGTTCTCGGCGCGTGGTGGACTGCCGGGGCCATTACGGCGGCAAGGAAGAGGAAGTCCGGTGCGATTCCGGCGCGGTCCCGCCACTGTGACCGGCCCCCGCCAGGGGTCCGGGAGCCAGGAACTCTCGCCGCCGGTCACGTCGATCCAGGGCGCGGACCCTGAGTGAGGACAAGCGCATGCCCGGCCGCAGCCGCAGCGTTTCGAGAGCCACCGGTGTCTTCGCGTACGGAGCGGCCGCCGGCCTCGCCGTCGACCTGCTCCTCGGCGACCCCCGCCGCGGCCACCCCGTCGCCGCCTTCGGCCGCGCCGCCGGCGCCGTCGAACAGGCCATCTGGCGCGACCACCGGGGCCGGGGCGCCCTCCACACCGCCGTCTGCGCCGGTACGACCGTCGCCGCGGGCGCCCTCGCCGCCCGCGCCGTACGGAGCAGCCGCCTCGCCTCCACCGCCCTGACCGCCGCCTCCGTGTGGGCCGTCGTCGGCGGTACGACCCTGGGCCGGGAGGCCCGCGCCGTCGGCGGGGCGCTCGCCGCCGGCGACCTGGAGGTGGCCCGGGAACGGCTGCCCCACCTGTGCGGGCGCGACCCGCACTCCCTCGACGGCCCCGCGATGGCCCGGGCCGTCGTCGAATCGGTCGCCGAGAACACCTCCGACGCCGTCGTCGGCGCCCTCTTCTGGGGGGCCGTCGCGGGCGTGCCGGGGCTCGTCGGCTTCCGGGCCGTCAACACCCTCGACGCCATGGTCGGGCACAGGTCGCCCCGCCACCGCCGCTTCGGCTGGGCCTCCGCCCGCCTCGACGACGTGGCCGGCTGGCCCGGCGCCCGGCTGACCGCCGTGCTCGCCGCGGCGGCCGGGGGGAACCCGCGCGGGGCCGTGCGGGCCTGGCGGGCCGACGCGGCCCGGCACCCCAGCCCCAACGCGGGACCCGTCGAGGCCTCCTTCGCGGGGGCGCTCGGCGTACGGCTCGGGGGGACCCTCTCGTACGGCGGCCGGGTCGAGCACCGGCCCGTCCTCAACGGGGAGGGGCGGCCCGTCGAGGTCGCCGACATCGAACGGGCGGTCCGGCTCTCCCGCCGGGTCACCGGACTGACCCTGGCCGCCTGCGTGGGCGGCCGGCTGATCGCGGACGCACTGAAGCGGAGGACCAAGTGAGGGGTGGGGGGCTGCTCGTCGCCGGCACCACGTCGGACGCGGGCAAGAGCGTCGTGACGGCCGGGATCTGCCGCTGGCTGGTCCGCAAGGGCCTGAAGGTGGCGCCGTTCAAGGGACAGAACATGTCCCTCAACTCCTTCGTCACTCGCGAGGGCGCCGAGATCGGCCGCGCCCAGGCCATGCAGGCGCAGGCCGCGCGGGTGGAACCGACCGCGCTGATGAACCCGGTCCTGCTGAAGCCGGGCAGCGACCGGTCGAGCCAGGTCGTCCTGATGGGCAAGCCGGTCGGCGAGCTGAGCGCCCGCGGCTACCACGGCGGGCGGCAGCAGGAGCTGTTTGAGCCGGTCCTGGCCTGCCTGGAGGAGCTGCGGGCCACGCACGACGCCGTCATCTGCGAGGGCGCCGGCAGCCCGGCCGAGATCAACCTGCGGCGCACCGACATCGTGAACATGGGGATCGCGCGGGCCGCGCGGCTGCCCGTGGTCGTCGTCGGGGACATCGACCGGGGCGGGGTCTTCGCCCAGTTCTTCGGCACGACGGCGCTCCTCGGCCCCGAGGACCAGTCGCTGGTGGCGGGCTACCTCGTCAACAAGTTCCGCGGTGACGTGACCCTCCTCGAACCGGGCCTCGACATGCTGCACGGGCTGACCGGGCGCCGGACGCTCGGCGTGCTGCCGTACGCGCACGGCCTCGGCATCGACGAGGAGGACGGCCTGCGGGTCTCCCTGCGCGGCGCCGTCCGCGAGTCGGTCGTCGCGCCGCCGGTCGGCGAGGACGTGCTGCGGGTCGCCGTCTGCGCCGTACCGCTGATGTCGAACTTCACCGACGTGGACGCGCTGGCCGCCGAGCCGGGCGTCGTCGTCCGGTTCGTGGACCGGGCCGAGGAACTCGTCGACGCGGACCTCGTCGTCGTCCCCGGCACCCGCGGGACGGTGAAGGCGCTGGCCTGGCTGCGGGAGCGGGGGCTCGCCGACGCGCTCGTCCGGCGCGCCGCCGAGGGGCGGCCGGTGCTCGGCGTCTGCGGCGGCTTCCAGGTCCTCGGCGAGCACATCGAGGACGAGGTCGAGTCGCGGGCGGGCGCCGTCGACGGGCTCGGGCTGCTGCCCGTGCGCGTCCGGTTCGCCCGCGAGAAGACCCTCGCGCGGCCGGTGGGCGAGGCGCTCGGCGAGCGGGTCGAGGGGTACGAGATCCACCACGGCGTCGCCACCGTCGACGGCGGGGAGCCGTTCCTCGACGGGTGCCGGGTCGGCGCCGTCTGGGGCACGCACTGGCACGGCTCCCTGGAGAGCGACGGATTCCGCCGGGCGTTCCTGCGGGAGGTCGCGGCGGCGGCGGGGCGGCGGTTCGTGCCGGCGCCGGACACGTCGTTCGGGACCCTGCGCGAGGAGCAGCTGGACCGGCTCGGCGACCTGATCGAGGAGCACGCCGACACGGGCGCGCTGCTGCGGCTGATCGAGGAGGGCGCGCCGGCGGGGCTGCCGTTCGTCCCGCCGGGTGCGCCGTGAGCACGGGCCGGGGCCCGGGGCGCCGCACGGCCGCCGCCCACCTCCCGCTGATCTTTTCCGCGTCGTCGCGACCCGAAGGAGCCACCCTCCGATGAGCACCCGCTACCCGTTCACCGCCGTCGTCGGCATGGACGACCTGCGGCTCGCGCTGCTGCTGAACGCCGTCAGCCCGGCGGTGGGCGGCGTCCTCGTGCGCGGCGAGAAGGGAACCGCGAAGTCCACGGCCGTCCGGGCGCTCGCCGAGCTGCTTCCCGAGGTCCCGGTCGTCCCCGGGTGCCGGTTCAGCTGCGACCCGGCGTCGCCCGACCCCGGCTGCCCGGACGGGCCGCACGACCGGGGGGCCGGGGCGTCCGCGCGGCCCGCGCGGATGGTCGAGCTGCCCGTCGGCGCGTCCGAGGACCGGCTGGTCGGCGCGCTCGACATCGAGAAGGCGCTCGCCGACGGCGTGAAGGCCTTCGAGCCGGGGCTCCTGGCCGCCGCGCACCGGGGCATCCTCTACGTCGACGAGGTCAACCTCCTCAGCGACCACCTGATCGACCATCTGCTCGACGCCGCCGCCATGGGCGCCTCCCACGTGGAGCGCGAGGGCGTCTCCGTGCGGCACGCGGCACGGTTCCTGCTCGTCGGGACCATGAACCCCGAAGAGGGCGAGCTGCGGCCGCAGTTGCTCGACCGGTTCGGCCTCACGGTGGAGGTCGCGGCCTCCCGCGTGCCCGAGCAGCGGGTCGAGGTCGTCCGGCGGCGGCTCGCCTTCGAGGACGACCCGGCCGCGTTCGCCGCGCGCTGGGCGGGCGAGGAGACCGCGCTGCGGGCGCGGATCGTCGCCGCGCGCGCCCTGCTGCCGGAGGTGGTCCTCGGGGACGCCGCGCTGCTCCAGATCGCCGCGACCTGCGCCGCGTTCGAGGTGGACGGCATGCGCGCCGACATCGTGATGGCCCGGACCGCGACCGCGCTCGCGGCGTGGGCGGGCCGGACCGAGGTGACCTCGGAGGACGTGCGGCAGGCCGCGCTGCTCGCGCTGCCGCACCGGCGGCGGCGCAACCCCTTCGACGCGCCGGGCCTCGACGAGGACAAGCTCGACGAGACCCTGGAGCAGTTCAAGGGCGAGGAGCCGGACGAGGACCCGGAGCCGGACGGCCCCGGCGACGGCGGTCCGGACAACGGCGGTCCCGGCGACGGCGGTCCGGGGGGCGGTCCGGACGGCGGGGGCGTCCCGCCGCAGGGCGGCGAGGCGCCCGCGCCCGAGACCGAAGGGGCTCCCGAGACCGAAGGGAAGCCGGAGGACGCGCCCGCGCGGGCGAGCGCCCCGCAGGGCCCCGGCGCCGGTGAGCGCGCCGCCGTGGGTGCCGCCGAGCCGTTCCGCACGAAGGTGCTGAGCGTGCCGGGACTCGGCGAGGGCGCGGCCGGGCGCCGCTCCCGGGCCCGTACCGAGCACGGCAGGACCACCGGGTCGACCCGGCCGCGGGGGGCGCTGACGAAGCTGCACCTGGCGGCGACCGTGCGGGCCGCCGCCCCGCACCAGAAGGCGCGCGGGCGGTCCGGGCCCGGCCTGGTCGTGCGCCGCGACGACCTGCGGCAGGCGACCCGGGAGGGCCGCGAGGGGAACCTCGTCCTCTTCGTGGTCGACGCCTCCGGGTCGATGGCCGCCCGGCGGCGGATGAGCGCCGTGAAGGGCGCGGTGCTCTCGCTGCTGCTCGACGCCTACCAGCGGCGCGACAAGGTCGGTCTGGTCACCTTCCGCGGCCGGGACGCCGAGCTGGCACTGCCGCCGACCTCGTCCGTGGACGCGGCGGCCGCCCGTCTGGAGCAGCTGCCGACCGGGGGGCGCACACCGCTGTCGGCCGGGCTGCTCAGGGCCCACGACGTGCTGCGGGTGGAGCGCCTGCGGGACCCCTCGCGCCGTCCCCTGCTCGTCGTCGTGACCGACGGGCGGGCCACCGGCGGCGGTGCCGATCCTGTGGCGCTCGCCGCCCGCGCGGCCCGGCTGCACGCCGCCGAGGGCACGGCGAGCGTCGTCGTGGACTGCGAGTCGGGCCCCGTACGGCTCGGGCTCGCCGGGCAGTTGGCCCGTGACCTCGGCGGCACCGCCGTGACCCTGGACGAGCTGCGCGCCGACTCGATCGCCGGGCTGGTCAGGACCGTACAGACAGAGAACGCCACCAACGCTCCCAGGAGGGCCGCGTAATGCCGCAGGGACAGCCGACCGTCGTACCCGACGACGGCCTCACCACCCGTCAGCGCCGCAACCGCGCACTGGTGATGGTGCACACCGGCGTCGGCAAGGGGAAGTCGACGGCCGCCTTCGGCATGGCGCTGCGCGCCTGGAACCAGGGCTGGCCGATCGGGGTGTTCCAGTTCGTCAAGTCCGCCAAGTGGCGGGTCGGCGAGGAGAACGCCCTCAAGGCGCTCGGCGAGACCGGCAAGGGCGGCACCGTCACCTGGAACAAGATGGGCGAGGGCTGGTCCTGGATCCAGCGCGAGGTCGCCGAGGGCGAGCAGTCGCACGAGGACAAGGCGCGCGAGGGCTGGGAGCAGGTCAAGCGGGACCTCGCGGAGGAGCGGTACAAGTTCTACGTCCTCGACGAGTTCGCGTACCTGCTGCACTGGGGCTGGATCGACGTCAAGGAGGTCGTCGAGGTGCTGCGGGACCGGCCCGGGCAGCAGCACGTCGTCATCACCGGCCGCAACGCCCCGCAGGAACTGCTGGACTTCGCGGACCTGGTGACCGACATGTCGAAGGTGAAGCACCCGATGGACGCGGGTCAGAAGGGCCAGCGGGGCATCGAGTGGTAGCCCGTCTCGTCATCGCCGCCCCGTCCTCGGGTGCGGGCAAGACCACGGTCGCGACCGGCCTGATGGCCGCGTTCGCCGGCCGCGGTCTGGCCGTCTCGCCGCACAAGGTCGGCCCGGACTACATCGACCCGGGCTACCACGCGCTCGCCACCGGCCGCCCGGGACGCAACCTCGACGCGTTCATGTGCGGTACGGGGCTGGTCGCGCCGCTCTTCGCGCACGGGTCGCGCGGCTGCGACCTGGCCGTGGTCGAGGGGGTGATGGGCCTGTACGACGGGGCCGCCGACCAGGGCGAGCTGGCCTCCACCGCGCAGGTGGCGAAGCTGCTCAGGGCGCCGGTGGTGCTGGTCGTCGACGCGTCCTCGCAGTCGCGGTCGGTGGCGGCGCTCGTGCACGGCTTCGCGTCCTGGGACCCGGAGGTGCGGATCGGGGGCGTGATCCTCAACAAGGTCGCCACCGACCGGCACGAGCACCTGCTGCGGGAGGCGCTCGGGGAGTCGGGCGTGCCGGTGCTCGGCGTCCTGCGGCGGGCCCCGGCGGTCGCCACGCCGTCGCGGCACCTGGGTCTCGTGCCGGTCGCGGAGCGGCAGGCGGCGGCGGTCGAGGCCGTGGCGGCCCAGGCGGAGCAGGTGCGCGAGGGGTGCGACCTGGACGCGCTGCTGGCGCTCGCGCGGTCGGCGCCGCCGCTGCACGCCGAGCCGTGGACGGCCGAGGACGAGCGTCTGCGGTCGTCGGCGGAGCGGTCCGGGCCCAGGCCGGTCGTCGCCGTGGCGGGCGGGGCCGCGTTCACGTTCTCGTACGCCGAGCACGCCGAGCTGCTGGCCGCGGCGGGCGCGGAGGTCGTGACCTTCGACCCGCTGCGGGACGAGACGCTGCCCGAGGGCACGCGCGGGCTCGTCATCGGGGGCGGGTTCCCCGAGATGTACGGGGAGCAGCTGTCGGACAACGAGCTGCTGCGGAAGGCCGTGGCGGAGCTCGCCGCCTCGGGGGCGCCGGTCGCGGCCGAGTGCGCCGGCCTGCTGTACCTGGCGCGGTCGCTCGACGGGCGGCCGATGTGCGGGGTGCTGGACGCGGACGCGCGGATGTCGCAGCGGCTGACGCTCGGCTACCGGGACGCCGTCGCCGTCGGCGACAGCGTGCTGGCGGCGGCCGGAACGCGGGTGCGGGGGCACGAGTTCCACCGCACGGTGATCGAGCCGGGCGCGGGTGAGCGGCCCGCCTGGGGGCTGCGGCAGCCGGAGCGCCGGGTGGAGGGCTTCGTCCGGGGCGGGGTGCACGCCAGTTATGTGCACACCCACTGGGCGGGGGCCCCGGGGGTCGCCGCGCGTTTCGTGGCGCACTGCGGGTGAGTTCAGTGTCCCGAGAGGCCCACCACGAGCCAGATGAAGGCCACGCCCGCGACCGTGCACAGCAGGGTGGAGCGGGCGGGGTGTTCGTGGTGCGCCTCGGGGAGGATCTCGGCGGCGGCGAGGTAGAGCAGGGCGCCGCCGAAGAAACCGAGATAGCCGCCGAGGAGTTCCTCCGGAAGGGTGAACAGCAGGGTGGACGCGGCGCCGACGATCGGGGCGAGCGCGTCGGCGACGAGCATGGCGACGGCCCGGCGGCGGGCGTTCCCGTAGAGGCTCGTGATCGTGTAGGTGTTGAAGCCGTCGGCGAAGTCGTGGGTGATGACGGCGACGGCGACGGTGGCGCCCATGCCGCCGCCGACCTGGAAGGCGGCGCCGAGGGCGATGCCGTCCATGAGGCTGTGCAGGACCATCGCGGCGGCTGCGGTGAGGCCGACCTGCGGCACGCGGTCGTCGGCGCCGACGCCGTGCGCGGCCCGGCGGACGGCGAGCAGCCGCTCCACGACGTGCGCGAAGAGGAAGCCGCCGACGAAGAGCAGCAGGGCCTCGGGGACGCCGAAGACCTCGCCGCCCGCGGCCTCCAGAGCCTCGGGCAGCAGGTCGAGTCCGACGACGCCGAGCATGAGCCCGCCGGCGAGGCCGAGGACCAGGTGGCGACGGTCGGTGACGCGCCCGGCGACCCATCCGCCGAAGAGGGTCATGAGGAACGCGCCGAGCGCGACGACGACAGCCATGGGGCTTTGGTAGCGGATGAGGGCCTGTTCGTGCACCTCGGTGTCGGGGTCCGGTCGGGTGCTCCGGTGGACGAGGTGCTCGGTCTGATCGGGGCGTGTCTGCGGGAGGGCGGTCTGTCGGCGGCCCGGGTGCGGGGCGTCGCCACGCTGGACGCGCGCGTGGCCGAGCCGGGGCTCGTGGGCGCGGCGGCCGCGCTCGGGGTGCCGGTGCGGGGGTTCACGGCGGAGGAGCTGGCCGCCGTCCGCGTACCGCATCCGTCGTCGGTGCCGCTGGCGGCGACGGGCACGGCGTCCGTCGCGGAGGCGGCGGCGCTGCGCGCGGCGGAGGAGGAATCGGCGGCGGACGCGGAATCGGCGGAGGCGGAGGGCCGGGCCGGAGGGGCCGGGCGGGGAAGGGCGGGGGTGCGGGCCGTACTGCTCGTACCGAAGCGGAAAACGCGGCGCGTGACGTGCGCAGTTGCGGCATGTGTCCCGTTACGTCCGAACGAAGGTGCCGCGGGCGTACGGTTGTTGCCCTTGACGCCCGGGTACATCGCTGGCGAGCCTGGCTCACCCCCCACCATCCCCACCCCCCACACGACGGCGGCCATGGACACGCACACGCACTCCGATGCCCACGACCTGCGTCACCACGGTGATGCCGAGGTCCGGGACGAGAAACTCATCGACCTCGCGGTCAACGTCCGCACCCACACCCCGCCGGGTTGGCTGCGGGATCGCCTCGCGGCCTCGCTCGCGACGCTCGCGGCCTACCCCGACGGGCGGTCCGCGCGGGCGGCGGTGGCGGTGCGCCACGATCTGCCGCCCGGCCGGGTGCTCCTGACCGCCGGTGCGGCGGAGGCGTTCGTGCTGATCGCGCGGGCGTTGCCGGCGCGACGGCCGGTCGTGGTGCATCCGCAGTTCACCGAGCCGGAGGCGGCGCTGCGGGACGCCGGGCGGTCGGTGGAGCGGGTGCTGCTGCGCGAGGAGGACGGGTTCCGGCTGGATCCGGCGGCGGTGCCGGAGGAGGCGGATCTGGTGGTGATCGGCAATCCGACGAACCCGACGTCGGTGCTGCACCCGGCCGACGCGATCGCCGCGCTGGCCCGGCCCGGGCGGACCCTGGTGGTCGACGAGGCGTTCATGGACGCGGTGCCGGGCGAGCGGGAGTCGCTGGCGGGGCGGACCGACGTGCCGGGGCTCGTGGTGCTGCGGAGCCTGACCAAGACCTGGGGGCTCGCCGGGCTGCGGGTCGGGTACGTGCTCGCGGCACCCGGGACGGTCCGGGAGCTGGAGCGGGCGCAGCCGCTGTGGCCGGTGTCGACTCCGGCGCTGGTGGCCGCGGAGGCGTGCATGTCGCGGGTGGCGCTCGCGGAGGCGGAGCACGCGGCGCACCGGGTCACGGTGGAGCGGGAGCACCTGCTGGCGGGGCTCGCGGAGTTCGACGAGGTGCGGACGGTGGCGGGTGCGGCGGGTCCGTTCGTGCTCGTCCGGATCGACGGGGCGGACGCGGTACGGGAGCGGCTGCGGGCGCTGGGCTTCGCGGCCCGCAGGGGCGACACGTTCCCCGGCCTGGACCGCAACTGGCTGCGGCTCGCGGTCCGGGACCGGGCGACGACGAACCGGTTCCTGCAGGCGCTGGACCAGGCGCTGCTGATCGGGGGCTGAGCGGGCGACCGGACGGGGCCGCCCCCCTCTCCCGCCCCGACCGGGCCGACCGGACCGGGCGCGGCCCGCGTGCGGCCCGGGGCCGGGTCGCCCCGCCGCCGGGCGGACACCGCGGAGGCCGGGGCGTGCGGTGTCGTCACCCCGTGCGCCCCGGCCTCCGTTCCCCCTGCCCCCCCCGTTCCCCCGGCGGCGCCCCCCGGCGCCTCCCCCTCGGGCCGGGGGCGTCAGCCCCGGGCGCGGGCGCGCGAGCGGGTGAAGGCGAGGGCGCCGCCGCCCGCGACGAGGAGGGCGAGGGCGCCGGCCGCGAGGTACGGGGTGGTGGAGCTGCCGCCGGTCTCGGCGAGGTTCTCGGTCGGGGTGGTGCCGCCGGTGTTGGGCTTGACGCCGCCGTCGCTCGGCTCGACGGTGGGCTGTCCCGTCGGCTCCTGCGACGGGCGCTCCGTGGGCCGCTCGGTCGGCTTCTGCGTGGGCTCGGTCGGCCTCGGCGTGGGCGACGCGTCCTCGGGCGTCTCGCAGGTGGCCTCGGCGAGCGTGACCTTGCCCTTGACCTCGGCCACGCCGAGCTTGAGCGGGTCGACGTCCACCGCGAGCTCCAGGGCGGTCGCGGCGGCCGTGCGGTCGGTGACGGTGGTGCGCGAGAGGTCGAGGGTGACCGTGCCGACGGCCGGGACGTCGACCTGGGTGCGCCCGCCCGCGGAGAGGGTGGTCTTCTTGCCGAAGACGGTGACGTGCCCGAGCACGTTGGACTCGGCGACCGGCTTCTTCCCCGTCTCGCAGAGCGCCTTGGACGTGACCTTCTCGACCTCGATGAGGGAGAGCGCGGGGATGCCGGGGACGTGGACCCGCGCCTTGGCGATGTTCACGTACCCCTCGGCCTTGTGCTCGTCCACGGTGGCGGTCGAGGTGGCGACGTCGGCCTTGAGGAGGTCGATCGGCTGCCCGCCCTCGGCGCCCTGCACCCGCACGCTGAGCGCGGTCTCGCTCTCGGTCTCCGGCGCCTCGACCTCGTTGAGGGAGGTGCGGACGGGGACGCTCACCGTCTTTCCGAGGAGGTCGACGTCGAGGCCGGCGCGGAGGACGACGGCGGTGGCGTGCCCTTCGCCGTCCGTCGCGCCGGTGGCCTGCGCCGCGGTGGCCGCGAGGAGCACGGGGCCGGCCGCGAGGGCGGCGACGGTCGCGACGGCGGCGGTACGGCGTACGGGCGCACGGAAGGTGTTGCTGTTCACGGTGGTGGAACCCCCACAGAAGACATGGCGTCGCCGGCCGCTCACCACGGGGACGGTGGGTCGGCGCGGCCTCGGCGACTTGAGACACCGGAATCTTTACGCACGGAGAGTGAACTGGCGGTCTCCTGACGTGAGTTCACTCCAAGGGGGGTTTCCGTGTTCATTTTCGATTTTTTTCGACACAACCGTTCTCGGCTTTCCCTCGTCTTTCGCACGAAGGGGCGGGAACCGCGTCGGGTGGGAACGGTGAGAACGACCGGCACCGGACGCGGGTAACGGATCGTCAACCCGGCGCACCGCGACCGTCGGAAGCGGCGACGGCCGGGCTCAGCTCGCGTCGCGCCAGTATCCGAGGGCGTGCACGCGCTCCTTGGGAAGGGCCAGGTCCTTGCGCGCGTACGCGGCGAGGGTGCGGGTGGTCGCGGTGTCGCAGGCGATCCAGACGTACGCGTCGGGGGTCGCGAGCGCGGGCAGTTCGGCCTTCACGCGGGCGACCAGCCCGGCCCCGCCGTCCTCGCGCGGGATCGTGCGCAGCTCGTGGCGGGCCGGGTCCGTCCGGAACGGCAGCCCGGCGTCGGAGGCGTGCTGGGTCTCGAACCAGATCGTGGCCGGTACGTCCGGGAGGGCGTCGAGGAGCGAGTTCACCGCGGGCAGGGAGGCGGAGTCGCCGACCAGGAGCAGCCGCTCGGGCCGCGGCTCGGGGGCCTCGAAGCCGGTGCCCTGGAGGGTGGCCTCCACGGTGTCGCCGGGGACGCAGCTCCGCGCCCACCGGCTGGCGGGCCCGTCGTGGAGGGCGAACTCCAGGCTGAAGGTGCCGGCCGCCGGGTCCGGGTCGACCAGGGTGTAGGCGCGCTGGTGGGGCTTGCCCGCGTTCTCGAACCAGATGCGGACCCACATCGTCGGGTGGACCCCGGCGGCGGCGAGCAGGCCGCCGTCCGAGAAGTGCACCCTGCGGTAGTCCTCGGTGACCTGCTCGGCGTCCGTCACGGTGAACGTGAAGTCCTTGCCGCGCATCAGCTTGAGGACGGCCCCCTGCCAGCCATGACCCACTGCGATCCCCACCCCTGAGCTCCTGTAGATTAATTTAGGACAGCCTAACCTAATGAGGCTGGGTCAACGGGGCTGGACAGCCACGGACGGAATCGGGGTCGGGCGTTGGGCATCGAGGTCTTCAGGGACGCCTTCGGCGTCCCCCATCTGCGCGCCGCCGACGCGCGGGAACTCGCGTTCGCCCAGGGGCGGGTCACCGCGCGCGACCGCGCCTGGCAGCTGGAGGTCGAGCGGCACCGGGCCCGGGGCACCACCGCCGCGTTCCTCGGCGCCGCCGAGCTCGGCTGGGACACCTTCGTCCGGCAGGCCCGGCTCGCCGACACCGCCCGCCGCTGCTACGACCGGCTCGCGGACGGCGACCCGGCGACGGCGGCATGGGTCCGGGCGTACGTGGACGGGGTGAACGACGGGCTCGCCGAGGGCGCGCACCGGGCGCCCGAGTTCGCCGCCACGGGGCTCGCGGCGGGCAGGTGGGAGCCGTGGACCCCGCTCGCCGTCTGGCTCTCGACCCACATCCTCTTCGCGGGCTTCCCCACCAAGCTGTGGCGGGAGGAGGTCGCCCGCCGGCTCGGCGAGGAGTGGACCGAACTCTTCGCGACCGACGGACCCGGCACCGCGGGTTCCAACGGCTGGGTGGTGGCCGGCGAGCGCACCGCGTCCGGCGCGCCCCTCGTGGCCGGGGACCCGCACCGCTTCATCGAGGCGCCCGGCGTCTACCAGCAGATCCGGCTCGCCTGCCCCGCCTACGACGTGGTGGGCCTCGCCGTCCCCGGCGTCCCCGGCCTCGCCCACTTCGGCCACACCGGCTCGGTCGCCTGGGCGATCACCAACGCCATGGCCGACTACCAGGACCTGTACCGCGAGCGGCTGCGCCGCCTCCCGGACGGCGGCGTGGAGGCGCTCGGCCCGGACGGCTGGGAGCCCGCCGCGCGCCACACGGAGGAGATCGAGGTCGCGGGCGCGGACCCGGTCCTGATCGAGGTGATCGAGACGGCCCGCGGTCCGGTGATCATCGGCACGGCCCCGGAACCGGACGCCGCGACGGGTGAGGCGGGCGGGGCGGCCGGCGAGGCGGCCGGAGCGGCCGGGGAGGCGACCGCGGGCGGCGGGTCCCGGGCGGCCGAGGGGCTCGTGTGGGAGGCCGTCAGCCTGCGGCACCCGCCGCGCGTGACCGGGGAGCTGGGCTTCGGGGTGCTGCCCGCGCTGCTCGGCGCCCGCACCGTCGAGGACGTGGACGCCGCCGTCGACGGCTGGGTCGAGCCCGTGAACGTCCTCCAGGCCGCCGACACCCGGGGCGGGCTCCTCCACCGGGTCGCCGGGCACGTCCCCGTACGCCACCGGAGCAACTCCCTGCGCCTCGTGCCCGCCTGGGACGCGGCGCACGCCTGGGCGCCCGAGCCCGCGCCGCTGCCGCGCGCCGAGGTGCGCGGGCACGCCGTCATGGCCAACGCCCGGGGCCTCGCCGCGTCCCTGGGCGTCGAGTTCGCCCCGCCGCACCGGGCCGCCCGGATCGACGCGCTGCTCGGCGCCTCGGCCGACTGGACCCCGGAGACGACGGCCGCGGTCCACCGGGACACCGACAATCCCTCCGCGGCCCGGCTCCTGGACGCGGTGCGCCTCGCGGACGGGCTCTCCCCCGCCGCCTCGGCCGTCCGCGCCCGGCTGCTCGCCTGGGACCGGCGGATGGAGGCCGAGAGCACCGACGCGGCCCTGTACGCCGCCGTGCGCGGGGCCGTCGTGCGCCGCGTCGCCGGGCACGAGGCCTTCGCGGCGCTCCGCGAGCCCGCCCCGTACCCCGCCCTCTTCCAGCCGTGGCTGGCGCTCGGGCCGCGCGTCGCCTTCGCCCTGGAGACGCTCCTGGTCTCCGGTCCCGTACCGGCCGGGGACGTCGGGCGGATCGTGCGCGAGGCCCTGGAGGAGGTCGCGGCGAAGGAGCCGCCCGCCGCCTGGGGCACCACCCACCGGCTGGCGCCCTGGCAGGCGCTGCCCGACCCCGACGACGCGCGGTGGCCAGGACTCGGCGGCGACCACGACTGCGTGCTCTCCACCTCCAGCGTGCCCGGCTGGACCGACCGCAGCGCCCGCGCCTCCGCCGCCCGGTACGTCTGGGACCTCGCCGACCGCGACAACAGCCGATGGGTCGTGCCGTTCGGCGCGTCCGGCGTGGCCGGCGACCCGCACCACGAAGACCAACTCCCCCTGTGGCTGCGGGGCGAACTCGCCCCCGTCACCACCGACTGGCAGGACCTCACCAAGGAGCAGGGATGACCACCGCCGCGTACGTGCACACCGTCGAGGGCTTCGGGACCGTCACGGTCCGGCCCGTCGACCCGGACGGCGACGCCCCGCTCCTGCACGCCTGGGTCAACGAGGAGCGGGCCCGCTTCTGGGGCATGAACGGGACCACCGTCGAGCAGGTCAGGGACGTCTACGCCCACCTGGACTCGCTCACCACCCACCACGGCTTCCTGGTGGCGAGGGACGGCGAGCCCGTCGCCCTCTTCCAGACGTACGACCCCGAGGCCGACCGGGTGAGCGAGTGCTACGACGTCGAGCCGGGCGACATCGGCGTCCACCTGCTGATCGCGCCGGGGCTCGCGCCGGAGCCGGGCTTCACGGGCCGGCTCCTCACCGCGCTCGTCGCCTTCTCGCTGCGGGACCGGACCCGGATCGTGGTCGAGCCCGACGCCGCCAACGAGAAGGCGATCGCCCGCATGGTGCGCGCCGGGTTCACGCTCGGGCCGGAGGTCGTGCTGCCCGAGGTGGACCTGCCGGAGGTCTTCATCCCGGAGAAGAAGGCCCGCCTGGCCTTCCTGCGCCGCGCCTGACGGGCAGACCGGGCCCACGGCCTTCCTGCGCCGCGCCCGACCGGCCGCCCGGCCCCGCGGCTCGGGTGGCCGGGCGGCTCAGGTGGCCGGGCGGCTCGGGCGGTCCCGCGGCTCGGGTGGCCGGGCGGCTCAGGCGACCACGCGGCCGTTGACGACGACCCGCCGCGGCGCCGCCAGGGCGCGGACGTCCGCGCGCGGGTCCTCCCCGTAGACCACGAGGTCGGCGGGGGCGCCCTCCTCCAGGGCGGGGCGGCCGAGCCACGCCCTGGCCCCCCAGGTGGTGGCCGAGAGCGCGTCGAGCGGCGGGATGCCGGCCCGGGTCAGCTCCTCCACCTCCTCGGCGACCAGGCCGTGGGCGAGGGAGCCGCCCGCGTCGGTGCCGACGAAGACGGGGACCCCGGCGTCGAAGGCGGCGCGGACCGTGTCGTACCGCCGCTCGTGGAGCCGGCGCATGTGGGCCGACCAGCGGGGGAACTTCGCCTGGCCGCCGTCGGCGAGGTGCGGGAACGTCGCGATGTTGACGAGGGTCGGGACGATGGCGACGCCCCGCTCGGCGAAGAGCGGAATGGTCTCCTCGGTGAGCCCGGTGGCGTGCTCGACGCAGTCGATGCCCGCCTCGACGAGGTCGCGCAGCGAGTCCTCGGCGAAGCAGTGGGCGGTGACGCGGGCGCCCAGCCGGTGCGCCTCGGCGATGGCCGCCTCGACCTCGGGGCGCGGCCAGCAGGCCGTGAGGTCGCCGGCCTCGCGGTCGATCCAGTCGCCGACGAGCTTCACCCAGCCGTCGCCGCGCCGGGCTTCGCGCCCCACGTACGCGACGAGGTCGGCGGGCTCGATCTCGTGGGCGTAGTTGCGGATGTAGCGGCGGGTGCGGGCGATGTGCCGGCCCGCGCGGATGATCTTCGGCAGGTCCTCGCGCTCGTCGATCCACCGGGTGTCGGACGGCGAGCCCGCGTCGCGGATGAGCAGCGTGCCCGCGTCCCGGTCGGTGAGGGCCTGCTTCTCGCTGGTGGCCCCGTCGACGGGGCCGTGCCGGTCGAGGCCCACGTGACAGTGGGCGTCGACGAGGCCGGGCAGCGCCCAGCCCTCGACGGTCACCGCCTCCGCGGCGGGTCGCTCGAAGGTGATCCGCCCGTCGACGCACCACAGTTCGTCCCGTACGTCCTCCGGGCCGACGAGCACCCGCCCCTTCACATGCAGCACCACGTGATCGCTCATGTCTGCACTGTACGAGGGCGGGTGCGGCCGCATGCGGGCGCGGACGGGGACGCGGGCGCCGGGAAGCCCGCTCGGTACCCTGACCGGGAGGGTGAACCGCACCGAACCGCACTGAACCGCACCGAACCGAAGAAGGCACCGCCGTGACCGTGACACATCCGCTCCTGGACCTGGCCCCGCTGACCGCCGCGCACTTCGCGTCGATCGAGCGCCGGGTGGCCGCGCTGCTCTCCACGGAGCAGGACGTGGTGATCACCCAGGGCGAGGCGCTGCTGCCCCTGGAGGGGTGCATCCGCAGCGGGGCGCGGGCGGGTTCCACCGCGCTGAACGTGGTCACCGGTCCGTACGGCCAGACCTTCGGGAACTGGCTGCGGGACTGCGGGGCGACCGTCGTCGACCTGGAGGTGCCGTTCCACACGGCGGTGACGGCCGAGCAGGTGGAGCGGGCGCTCGCCGAGCACCCGGAGATCGACTTCGTGTCCCTGGTGCACGCGGAGGCCGCGACCGGGAACACCAACCCCGTCGCGGAGATCGGCGAGGTCGTACGGGCGCACGGCGCGCTGTTCTACCTGGACGCGGTGGCCTCGATCGGCGCGGAGCCGGTGCTGCCGGACGCCTGGGGCGTGGACATGTGCATCATCGGCGCGCAGAAGGCGATGGGCGGCCCGGCGGGCGTGTCGGCGGTGTCGGTGAGCGCCCGGGCCTGGGAGCGGTTCGCGGCGAACCCGGCCGCGCCGCGCCGCTCGTACCTCTCGCTCCTGGACTGGAAGGAGCGCTGGATCGACGGCGGCCGCAAGACGTTGCTCCACGCGCCCGCGCAGCTGGAGATGCTCGCCCTGGAGGCGTGCGTGGAGCGGATCGAGGCGGAGGGTCTCGACGCGCTGATGGCCCGGCACGCCTCGGCCGCGGCGGCGACCCGGGCGGGCGCGCTCGCGCTGGGCGGCGGCCTCGAACCGTACGTGCGCGAGGCGAAGGACGCGGCCCCGGTCGCCACGACGCTGCGCACCCCGGCCGGGGTGGACGCCGCGGAGCTGGTGGCGAAGGCGCTGGCCGCCGATCCGTCGCTGCCGCTGATCGCGGGCGGCGGGGCGCTCGCGAAGGAGATGATCCGGGTGAACCACTACGGGGTGGACGCCACCCCGGGTGCGGTGCAGTCCTCGCTCGCGGCGCTGGGCGCGGCACTCGGCGAGTCGGGCCGGACGGTGGACCTGGAGGGGGCGCGCCGGGCGGTCACGGGCGCCTGGAAGTAGCGCCGTACGGGAGGGGCGGGGCGGGGGACCCGGCGGGGGCCCGGCCCGGCGTCGGGGGCCCGGCCCGGTGTCGGGCCCGCCCCGGCGCCGGCGCCGCGCCCCGCCCCGTGTCGGTGCCGTCAGGCGGCGAGGACCTCCAGCGCCCGGTCCACGTCCGCCGCCGTGTTGTACAGGTGGAACGACGCCCGCAGGTTGCCCGCGCGGGACGAGAGCAGGACGTCCGCCTCCCGCAGGGCGTCCGCGCGGTCCCCGAGGCCCGGGACGGCGACGACCGTCGAGTCGTCCATGACCGGGGCGTGGCCGAGGGCGAGCAGCCCCGAGCGGAAGCGGGCGGCGAGCCCCTTGTCGTGAGCCTCGATCCGCTCGATCCCGATCTCCTCCAGGAGGGCGAGCGAGCGGGCCGCCCCGTGGTACGAGAAGAAGGCCACGGGCTCGTCGAACCGCCGCGCCGAACGGGCGAGCCGGCGCACCGGCCCGTAGCTGTTGACCCACAGCTCCTCGCCCGTGACCCAGTTCGCGTGGATCGGCAGGAGCGAGTCCTGCGCCTCCTCGGTGACCGTCAGGAAGGACGCGCCGCGCGGGCAGAGAAGGTACTTGTAGCCTCCGGCGACGGTGTAGTCCCAGTCCCCCGCCCGCAGCGGCAGCCAGCCCGCCGACTGGGTGGCGTCCAGGAGCGTCCGGGCGCCGTGCGCGGCCGCCGCGGCCCGGATCGCCGCGAGGTCGGCCGTCCGGCCGTCCGCCGACTGCACGGCGGAGAAGGCGACGAGCGCGGTCTCCGGGCGGACCGCATCGGCGAGCCGCTCCAGCGGCACGAACCGCGTCTTGAGGTCGCCGCGGACGGTGAAGGGGGTGATGACGGACGAGAAGTCGCCCTCGGGGAAGAGGACCTCGGCCCCCGCGGGCATCGACTGGGCGACCATCCCGCAGTGGACGGCGACCGAGCTGCCGACGGCGACGCGCTGCGGAGCCACGCCGACGAGGCGGGCGTAGGTGGCCCTGGCCTCGTCGACGAGGTCGAAGCTGCCGGCGCCGTCGGGACGGCCGTCCGCGGTCTCCTCGGCGAGGAGCGTGACGGCGTCGATGGTGCGGCGGGGCAGCAGCCCGCAGGCGGAGGTGTTCAGATAGGTCTTCTTGGGCGCGAACTCCGCGCCCCCCAGCGGCTGATCCAAGGAGTCCATGCCCCCACCCTGGATTCCCCACGATCACCCGTCAATGGCGATCCGACCGTGGGGATCACCCAAGCCGCCCTTATCTCCGCAGGTCAGAGCCGCGAGGCGTCAGTGGGTCTGCGGGACCTCGCAGGCGCCGTCCGGGCCGCAGACCTCGGCGCCGGAGCCGACGGGCTGGAGGACGCGGCCCTGCCAGGCCTGTTCGAGGGCCTGGGTGAAGACCTCGGCGGGCTGGCCGCCGGAGACGCCGTAGCGGCGGTCGAGGACGAAGAACGGCACGCCGTTGGCGCCGAGTTCGGCGGCCTCGCGCTCGTCGGCCCGTACGGCGTCGGCGTAGGCGGACTCGTCGGCGAGGACGGCCCGGACCTCGGCCTCGTCGAGACCGGCCTCGACGCCGAGGGCGACCAGGGTCTCCGGGTCGAAGACGGAGCGCTCCTCGGCGAAGTTGGCCCGGTAGGCGAGGTCGAGCAGCTCGTTCTGGCGGCCGCGCTCCTTGGCGAGGTGCAGCAGCCGGTGGATGTCGAAGGTGTTGCCGTGGTCGCGGCCCTCGGTGCGGTAGTCGAGGCCCTCGGAGCGGGCGTTGCCCGCGACGTGCGCCTCCATGGCGCGGGCCTCGTCGAGGGTGCGGCCGTACTTCTTCGCCAGCATCTCCAGGACGGGGGCCGTGTCGCCCTTGGGGCGGTTCGGGTCGAGCTCGAAGGAGCGGTGGACGACCTCGACGTCGTCGCGGTGGGCGAAGGCCGCGAGCCCCTTCTCGAAGCGGGCCTTGCCGATGTAGCACCAGGGGCAGGCGATGTCGCTCCAGATCTCGACGCGCATGTGACTTCTCTCCGAGGGTTGCCGGTGGGGGTTCTCCCCGGCGGCAACGCCCGCCCCGGCCCGGTTCATTCCGTTTCCGGCCCCGGTGTGAGCCGGAGCACGGGCCCGGGGACGCACCCCGGGCCCGTACCCGGGCCCGGGGACTGCGGCGCTCCGGGCCCGGGGACTGCGGCTCAGTGGCGGGGGACGCCCAGCGGGTTGTCGTCGCGCAGCTCCGGCGGGAGCAGCTCCTGCGGGGTGGACTGGTAGGTGACCGGGCGGAGCCAGCGTTCGATCGCGGTGGCTCCGACGGAGGTGGAGGTGGAGGTGGTGGCCGGGTAGGGGCCGCCGTGGTGCTGGGCGGGGGCGACGGCGACGCCGGTCGGCCAGCCGTTGACGAGCACACGGCCCGCCAGCGGGGTCAGCTCGGCGAGGAGCGGGGCGGCCGCCTCGTCCTCGGCGGCCTCCGTCGCGATGTGCAGGGTGGCGGTGAGGTTGCCGGGCAGCCGGCCGAGGACCGTGCGCGCCTCCTCGCGGGTGCCGTAGCGGGCGACGACGGTGACGGGCCCGAAGCACTCCTCCAGGAGCAGGTCGTGGCCGTCCCCGGCGAGCAGTGCGGCGTCGACGGCGAGGACGCCGGCGGTGACGGTGTGCTCGTCGGCGGCGCCCGGGAGGACGGCGGCCTCGACGCCGTCGAGCGCGGCGCGCTCGGCGACTCCGGCGACGTAGGCGTCGCGCATGCGGTGGTCGAGGAGGACGGCCGGCGTCGTCCCGCCGACCCCGTCGGCCAGCGCGGCGAGGAAGCGGTCCCCCGCCTCGCCGCGGGGGGCGAGGACCAGTCCGGGCTTGGTGCAGAACTGGCCGCCGCCCAGCGTCATGGAGCCGGCGAGTCCGGTGCCGATCTCCTCGGCGCGCTCCTCGACGGCGGCGGGGGTGAGCACGACGGGGTTGAGCGAGCCGAGCTCGCCGTGGAAGGGGATGGGTACGGGCCGGGCGGCGGCCGCGTCGAAGAGCGCCCGCCCGCCGCGTACGGAACCGGTGAACCCGGCGGCGGCGACGAGCGGGTGGCGGACCAGGGCGACGCCCGCGTCGAAGCCGTGGACGAGGACGACGACGTCCTCGGGGAGCCCGGCCTTGGCGGCGGCCCGGCGCAGGAGCCCGGCGCAGAGCTCGGAGGTCGCCGGGTGGTCGGGGTGGGCCTTGATCACCACGGGGCAGCCCGCGGCGAGGGCGCTCGCGGTGTCGCCGCCGGGGACGGAGAAGGCGAGCGGGAAGTTGCTGGCGGCGTAGACGGCGACGACGCCGAGCGGGATCTTCCAGCGGCGCAGGTCCGGGGTGGGCGGCGTGGTGGCCGGGTCGGGCAGGGAGATCCGCACGTCGAGGAAGGAGCCCTCGTCGACGACGTCGGCGAAGGCCCGCAACTGGGCGGTCGTCCGGGCGAGTTCGCCGGTGAGCCGGACCGGCCCGAGGGCGGTCTCGGCGTCCGCCGTCCCGACGATCTCCTGGGCCGCACCGTCGAGGAGGTCGGCCGCGGTACGGAGGAAGGCGGCCCGCACCGTGCGGTCGGCGAGGCTGTCGCGTGCGGCGTGCGCGGCGCGGACGGCGCGGTCGACGTCCTCGGTCGTGGCCTCCGCGGCGACCCGGTCGCGCGCCTTCCCCGTCCGGGGGTCCACACTCCACACTGGTTCTGCTGCCACCACTACGTCCCCTGTTCGTTATTCTGAACACAGTTCCTGTGGATGAACATAGCCGTGGGAGGCTCCCCGCGGAACACCGGGGCGGCCGGAGACGGCCGGATACGGCCACGAGCGGACGAGACGAACGGACAAGGGGTGAGGGCATGGTGACTGCCGACGCGGGTGGGGCGCAGGTGAAGTCCGCGGTGCGGACCGTGGAACTGCTCGAGTACTTCGCCGGGCGCCCCGGGATGCACTCGCTCGCCGCCGTCCAGGAGGCCGTCGGCTACCCCAAGTCCAGCCTGTACATGCTGCTGCGCACCCTGGTCGAGCTGGGCTGGGTGGAGACGGACTCCACCGGCACGCGGTACGGCATCGGGGTGCGGGCCCTGCTCGTCGGCACCTCCTACATCGACGGCGACGAGGTGGTGGCCGCCGCCCGGCCGACCCTGGACCGGCTCTCGGACGACACCACCGAGACCATCCACCTCGCGCGGCTCGACGGCACGAACGTGGTCTACCTGGCGACCCGTCAGTCCCAGCACTATCTGCGGCCGTTCACCCGGGTCGGGCGGCGGCTGCCCGCGCACTCGACCTCGCTCGGCAAGGCGCTGCTCGCCACCCACAGCGACGAGCAGGTCCGCAAGCTCCTCCCGGAGACGCTCCCGGCGCTGACCGAGCACACCGTCACCGACCGCGAGCGGCTGATCGAGGAGCTGCACGTCATCCGCGAGCAGGGTTTCGCGGTGGACCGCGAGGAGAACACCCTCGGGCTGCGCTGCTTCGGCATCGCGATCCCCTACCGGACGCCGGCCAGGGACGCGATCAGCTGCTCGGTGCCGGTGGCGCGGCTCACCCCGGCCCACGAGCAGATGATCAAGGACGCGCTCTTCGACGCGCGCGACCGGCTGACGCTGGCCACCCGCCGCCTCTGACGGCCGGAGCGCGGCCCCTCCCCGGGCCGGGCGCCTCCTTCTGAAGCCCCCGGCGTCGCGCCCACCGCCCGGGCCGCGGGCCGAGATGAAGGTTCGCTGAGAATCGGACGCATCCGGAACGGGCGCCACCGCGCCGTTCGTCCGGACAAGTGCCATGAACAAGACGATCAGGCGCACCTCGGTCTTCGCCCTGCTCCTCGTGCTCGCCCTCCTCGGGCGGGCCACCTGGGTGCAGGCGTACCAGGGCAAGGCGCTCGCGGACGACAGCAGCAACCGGCGGAAGACGATCGCGCGGTACGCGCAGCCGCTCGGGAACATCGTGGTGGCCGGCTCGCCGGTCACCGGGTCGACGAGGACGGAGGGCGGCGACCTCGCGTACAAGCGCGTCCACACCGACGGCGAGCTGTACGCGGCGGTCACCGGCTACAGCTCCCAGGCGTACGGCGCGACCCAGCTGGAGGGCATCTACGGCGACGTCCTCGACGGCACGGACGACCGGCTGAAGAACCCGCTGGACGCGGTCACGCGCGCCCGGGAGGAGCCGGGCACGGTCGTCACGACGATCGACCCCGAGGTCCAGAAGGCGGCCTACCGGGCGCTCGGGAACAAGAAGGGCGCGGCCGTGGCCGTCGACCCGGCGAGCGGCCGGGTCCTGGCCATGGTGTCCACCCCGTCCTACGACCCGTCGAGGATCGCCGGGACGACGGACGGCGACGCCTGGCGTGAGCTGACCACCGACCCGGACAAGCCGCTGGTCAACCGGGCGCTGCGCCAGCCCCTGCCGCCGGGCTCCACCTTCAAGCTGGTCGTCGCGGCGGCGGCCCTGGAGGACGGTCTGTACGGCTCCGTGGACACGAGGACGGCGAGCCCCGACCCGTACACACTGCCGCACACCCGGACCGTGCTGCCGAACGAGAACCCCTCGGCGCCGTGCGAGAACGCCACGATCCGCACCGCGCTCCGCTACTCCTGCAACAACGTCTTCGCGAAGATGGCCGCCGACCTCGGACAGGACAAGGTGCGGGCGATGGCCGAGAAGTTCGGCTTCAACGACGACGAGCTCGACGTACCGGTACGGGCGTACGCCAGCGTGTACCCATCCGGGATGGACGCGGCGCAGACGGCGCTGACCGGCATCGGCCAGTTCGACGTGACGGCAACCCCGCTGCAGATGGCCCTCGTGTCGGCGGCGATCGCCAACGACGGGCTGCTCGCCGGGCCGCACATGGTCGCGGAGGTGGTCGACTCCGACGGCGACGCGCTGACGTCCTACGAGGACGGGGACACCCGGCGGATCGTCTCGTCCTCGACGGCCGAGCAGCTGCGCAGCGCGATGGTGACCGTGGTGGAGGAGGGGACGGGCTCGAACGCGGCCGTCCCGGGGGCCGAGGTCGGCGGCAAGACGGGCACCGCGCAGCACGGCGAGAACAACAGCAAGACGCCGTACGCCTGGTTCACCTCCTACGCGAAGGACGCGTCGACGGGGAAGCAGGTGGCCGTCGCGGTGATGATCGAGGACTCGGGCGCGGCCCGCTCCGAGGTGAGCGGCAACGGCCTCGCGGCCCCGGTGGCGCAGAAGATGATGGCGGCGGCCCTGCGGTGACCGGGCCGAAGTGACGGGGGCGGGAGCCGATTGGCCGTCGGCCCCCGTCACGCGATATGCAAGGGCACGCCCGCCTTCCGAGCAGGCTTTCGAATCCCTGTCAGGGCCGAACCCCTGCCCCTGCCGAACCCCTGCCGTTGCCGCCCTCGCTCTCACCTCGTCGGAGAACCGCCGTGCGCCTGCCCCGTTCCCTGTCCGGCTGGACCATGGCGGTCTTCGGCGTCCTCGCCGCCGCCCTGGGCGTGGTGGGCCTGGTCGCCCCGGACGCCCTGCTCACGATCATGGGCTTCACGCCCGTGCCGGACGGCGCGCGGGCGAACGGCGACCACACGCCGGTCTTCCTGACCGCCTCGTCGATGGCCGCGCTCAACATGGGCGTCTACTACGTCCTCGCCGCCCTCGCCGACTGGAAGGCCTTCTTCCGCTGGACGGTCCCGTTCCGGCTCCTCACCTGCGCCGTCTTCACCCTGGCGGTCCTCACCGACCGCGCCCCGACCGGTTTCCTGGGCGTGGGCCTCTGGGAGGGGCTCGGCGCGGTGGTGACGGGGGCCGCGCTGCGGTACGAACGGCGGGGCGGCGCCCGGTGACGGACGGGCCGCGCGGGGCGGCCCGCGCCGCGCTGCTCGCCGTCGCACCCGGGGGGACAGTCGGGTGACCTCTGCCTGACGCCGAGGAGCTGCTCGATCGGGTCGATCGCGACGTACCCGGCGAAGAGGGCGGCCGTTGCCGAGGACCGACCGGGGCCCGTGACACCCGGGGGGCGGGCTTCGCCGTGCGGGGTGGCGGGTGCCCGGGGAGCATGGGGTGGAGAGGGTGGGCGCGGCGGGAGGAGGCAGGGTGACGGCCGGTTCCTTCCCCAGTCCGCAGGGGCCGGCGGGTGTGCCCTTCGACGGCAAGGGGCTCCTCGACGTCCTGGGCGTCGCCGCCATCGTCGTCGACGACCGGGGCCGCATCGTCCTCTGGAGTCCGCAGGCGGAGGCCCTCTTCGGCTACGCGGCGCAGGAGGCCCTCGGCCGCTACGTGGCCCGGCTGATCGTCGACCCCGAGCACCGGGAGGAGGCGAAGCGCCTCTTCGGTGAGGTGCTGGGCGGCGGCACGACCTGGGCCGGCACCTTCCCCGTACGGCACAAGGACGGGTCGACCCGTCGGGTGGAGTTCCGCAACATGCGGCTCACCGACGACATCGGGGGGCTGTACGCGCTGGGCATCGCCGCCGACCGGTCGGTCGTCGAGCGCGTCGAGACCGATCTGGCCCTGTCCGACCGGCTGATCTCGCAGTCGCCGGTCGGGGTGGCCGTCTTCGACACCGAGCTGCGGTACGTCCTGGTCAACCCGGCCCTTGAGCGGATCAACGGCATCCCGGCCGAGCGGCACGTGGGCCGCCGGGTCGGCGAGATGCTGCCGGAGTCGGACGCGACGCCCCTGGAGGCGGCGGCGCGGAAGGTGCTGGCCACGGGCACGCCGCTGCTCGCCCAGCAGATGGTGGGCCGGACCCCGGCCGATCCGGGCGCCGACCACGCCTGGTCCGTCTCGCTCTACCGGCTCGAAGGGGCCGAGGGCCGGGTCCTCGGGGTGGCGGTCTCGGTGATCGACGTGACCGAGCGGCACCGGGCGGACGCCGAGGCGGACCGGTCCCGGCGGCGGCTCGCGCTCATCGCGGACGCCTCGGCGCGGGTGGGCACCACCCTGGAGGTGGAGCGGACCGCCGACGAGCTGGCCTCCGTGGTGGTGCCGGAGGTCGCGGACATCGCCGCCGTCGACGTCCTCGACTCCGTCCTCGCGCTGCGCAGGCCCGGCTCCGTCGAGAGCGGTCCCGCGCTCTTCCGGGCGCTCGCCGTGAAGGCCTCCCACGAGACGGAGGCGGTGCCGGCGGCGGACCCGCCGGGGGCGGTCGCCATGTACGGCGAGGACCGGCTGGTCACCCGGGTCGTGCACACCGGGATGCCGGTCCTGGTGGAGCGGGTGGGGCCCGAGGACCTGCGCCGGATCGCCCGGAACGCGCCGGCCGCCGAGCGGCTGGCGCGCGCGGGCGTGCACTCGTACCTGGCGGTGCCGCTGACCGCGCGCGGCGAGGTGCTGGGCGCGCTCACCCTCGCCCGGGACCGCAATCCGCTGCCGTTCGACGGCGACGACGTGCTGCTGGCGACGGAGCTCGCGGCCCGCGCGGCCGTCAGCATCGACAACGCCCGCTGGTACCAGAGCGTGCGGAACTCGGCCGTGACCCTGCAGCGCAGTCTGCTGCCGGGGGCCCCGCCGCGGCTCGCGGGCCTCGAGGTGGCCGCCCGCTACCAGCCGGCACAGGCGTCGAGCGAGGTCGGCGGCGACTGGTACGACGTGATCCGGCTGCCGGACGACAAGACGGCCCTGGTCGTCGGGGACGTCATGGGCAGCGGGATCGACGCGGCGGCGACGATGGGCCGGCTGCGGACCGCGACCTGCGCCTTCGCCGACCTGGACCTGTCCCCGGCGCAGGTGCTGCGGCATCTGGACCGGATCACGGCCGGCCTGGAGCACTACATCGCGACCTGCCTGTTCGCCGTGCACGATCCGCACCACAACCGCTGCCGGATCGCGAACGCGGGCCATCTGCCGCCCGTGCGGGTCCCGGCGCACGGTCCCGCCGAGCTGGTGCGGCTCTCGACGGGGGTGCCGCTGGGGGTCGGCGGGGGCACGTTCCGTACGGCCCGGGTGCCGTTCGTGCCCGGGGACCGGTTGGTGCTGTACACGGACGGTCTGATCGAGACGCGGGACGAGGCGATCGACGAGCGGCTGGCCCTGCTGGTCGGCCTGGTCGACGAGACCCGGGGCCTGCCCCTGGAGGAGGCCTGCGACCGGCTGCTGCACGCCCTGCGCAGGCCCGGCGCGCAGGACGACGTGGCGCTCCTGATCGCCCGGAGCACGGGATGACGGCCCCCGGCCGCCGGGGAGGCGGCGGTGACGCCGGCCGGGGGCCGCGGGGCCGCGCCACGGGGCTGCGGAGCGTCGCCGGGCAGGTCTTCGCCCTGGAGGCGCTGATCGCGCTCCTGGTGATCGCGGCGGCGGTGTTCATCACGTTCCACCAGGCCCGGCAGGACACGGAGCGGGACGCCCGGATCCGGTCGCTGGCGGTGGCGGAGGCCTTCGCCCGCGCGCCGGGCATCGACGCGGCCCTCGCCTCGCCCGATCCGACGGCCGCGCTCCAGGAGCGGGCGGAGCAGACCCGGCGGGCCACCGGGGTCGACTTCATCGCGGTGCTGAGCCCCGACGGGGTGCGGTACACGGACTCGCAGCCGGAGCTGATCGGTAAGCAGGCCACCGGGGACCTCACGCGGGCGGCGGTCGACGGCGAGTCGTTCACGGAACTGTTCCGGGGGGAGCCGAACGACGCCGTGCGGGCCGTGGTGCCGGTCGTCGACGACCGGGGCCGGATCGTCGGCATGGTGAGCAGCGGCATCGAGGTGGAGAGCATCGCGCAGGCCGTGCAGAAACGACTGCCGCTGCTGGCGGCCGCGGCGGGAGGCGCGCTGGTGGTCGCGGTCGGCGGGGCGGCGCTGGTGAGCAGGCGGCTGCGGCGGCAGACGCACGGCCTCGGTCCGGCGGAGATGACCCGGATGAAGGAGCACCACGAGGCGGTGCTGCACGCGGTCCGTGAGGGCGTGCTGATCGTGGGCCCGGACCGGCGGCTGCTGCTCGCCAACGACGAGGCGCGGCGGCTGCTCGGGCTCGGGCCGGAGGCGGAGCACCGGCACGTGTCGGAGCTGGGTCTCGACGCCCGCACGGTCGAGCTCCTGGAGTCGGGGCGGTCGGCGACGGACGAGGTGCACCGGGCGGGCGACCGGCTGCTCGCGGTGAGCGTGCGGCCCACGCTCCTCGACGCGAGCGGGGTGCGGGGGGCGCCGCTGGGCGGAGTGCGGGGCGGTGCGCGCGACCGGGCGGGGGCCGCGTCGGGGAGCGTGATGACGATGCGGGACACCACCGAGCTGGCCGCCCTGTCGGGCCGGGCCGCGGTCGCCAGGGGCCGGCTGCAGCTGCTGTACGAGGCGGGCGTGCGGATCGGGACGACGCTGGAGGTCGTGCGGACGGCGGAGGAGCTGGCGGAGGTGGCCGTGCCGCGGTTCGCGGACTTCGCGACGGTGGAGCTGCTGGAGCCGGTGCTGCGGGGCGAGGAGCCGCCCCGGGAGGCGGCGGCGGTGACGGAGATGCGGCGGACGGCGCTGAGCGGTCTGCGGCCCGACCAGCCGCTGCAGCCGGTCGGGGACACGGTGCGGTTCGACGTGCCCAGTACGCCGATGGCGCGGGCGCTCGACGCGGGGCACGCGGTGGCGGAGGCGGAACTGGCCTCGGCGGAGGGCTGGCGGGCGCAGGACCCGGAGGGGGCGGCGCACGCCCTCGCGTACGGGATGCACTCGCTGCTGACGGTGCCGCTGCTGGCCCGTGGGGTGGTCCTCGGGATGGCGAACTTCTGGCGCTCGGACACGCCGGAGGCGTACGGCGAGGAGGACCTGTCGTTCGCGGAGGAGCTGGCGGCGCGGGCGGCGGTGGCGATCGACAACGCCCGCCGGTTCACCCGGGAGCACGCGATGGCGGTGACGCTCCAGCGGAGCCTGCTGCCGCGGGTGCTGCCCGACCAGAACGCGGTGGAGGTGGCGTACCGCTACCTGCCGGCGAAGGCCGGGGTGGGCGGCGACTGGTTCGACGTGATCCCGCTGCCGGGGGCGCGGGTGGCGCTCGTGGTGGGGGACGTGGTGGGGCACGGGCTGCACGCGGCGGCGACGATGGGGCGGCTGCGGACGGCGGTGCACAACTTCTCGACGCTCGACGTGCCGCCCGACGAACTGCTCGGGCACCTGGACGAGCTGACGGGGCGGATCGACGAGCGGGAGGGGGAGGGTCCGGAGGGCGACGGGCGCCGCAGGGAGGAGGGCATCACGGGCGCGACCTGTCTGTACGCGATCTACGATCCGGCGTCGGGCGTCTGCACGATGGCGAGCGCGGGCCATCCGGGGCCCGCCGTGGTGACCCCGGACGGCCGTGTCGCGTTCCCGCCGCTGGAGCCGGGGCTGCCGCTGGGGCTGGGTCTGGGCGACGTACCGTTCGAGGCGACGGAGCTGCGGCTGACGGAGGGCTCGAAGCTGGTGCTCTTCACGGACGGGCTCCTGGAGGACCGGGGGCGCGACCTCGACACCGGGCTCGGGATGCTGGGGTCGACGCTGGCGCGTCCGGACCGGACGCCGGAGCAGATCTGCGCGGACGTCCTCGCGACGCTGCTGTCGCCCGCGCCGGCGGACGACATCGCGCTGCTGGTGGCCGAGACCCGGCTGCTCGACCGGGACCGGATCGCGGAGTGGGACGTCGTACGGGATCCGTCGGCGGTCTCGCCGGTGCGGAACGCGGCGGCGGCGAAGCTGGCCGAGTGGGGCCTGCGGGACCTGGGGTTCACGGCGGAGCTGATCCTGAGCGAGCTGATCACGAACGCGGTGCGGTACGGGGCGGACCCGGTGCGGGTGCGGCTGCTGCACGACCGGCGGCTGATCTGCGAGGTGTCGGACGGGAGCAGCACGTCGCCGCACCTGCGGCACGCGGCGACGACGGACGAGGGCGGGCGCGGCCTGTACCTCGTGGCGCAGTACGCGGAGCGGTGGGGGACGCGGTACGGGCGGCGGGGCAAGACGATCTGGGCGGAGCTGCCCGTGGACGCGGGGACCGCGGAGCCGGTGGCGGCGGAGGTGCCGGACCTGGACGCGCTGGAGGACCTGGCCTGGTGAGGGCGGGGGTGGTGCGGCCGGGCGCCGGGACGGCCCGTAGCGGGACCGGGCCGGGGAAGGGGCGCCGTACGCGGGTGCGAGGCGCCCGGAACCCCGTCAGAGGGCCCGCAGGGCCGTGCGGACGGCCGCCAGGTCCGCGTCCGAGGCCAGGCCCGCGTGGTAGAGCCGCAGTTCGGTCGCGCCGTCGGCGAGCGCCCGCCCGGCGTCGAGCGCCAGGCGCTCGGGCGCGCCCCCCATGCCGGTGACGACGGAGAGGTTGGCGGCGACGGCGCCGCCGGGGCGGAGGTGCGCCGCGAACTCCGCGACCTTCGGCGGCCGGGCGACCACCCCGTCCGCGAGGCCCAGGACGTGCGCGGGGTCGGTGCCCGCGTCGGCGCCGCAGCGGTACGGGTCGGGGTCGGCGTGCAGCAGGACGCGGAAGCCCGGCGGGGCGGCGGCCCGCACGGCGGCGACCGCGGCCTCCTGGAAGGCGCGGGCGGTCCGGGCGCGCCAGGCGCGGGCCGGACCCTCCAGGCCGCCGAGGCCGCCGGCCGGTCCCGCGCCGGCCCAGACGGGTGCCAGGGCGGCGCGCACGGCGGCGGCCAGCTCGTCGGGGTCGGCGCCCTCGTTCCCGTACCCCTCGCGGCAGGAGGGGCAGAAGCAGAGGGACATGAGGTACTGCTCGCGGTCCCCGAGCGGGACTCCGGCGGTCTTGTCGTGGGCGTGCAGGTGGGCGAGGCCGTACCAGCCGCAGGACTCCAGTTCGGTGCCGGCGGCCCCGGGCCGTACGGCCGCCTCGGCGGCCAGGTCGACGAGCAGGGCGCGGACGTCGGGGCGGGCGATGCAGGGGGCCCAGGGGTAGCGGTCGCCGTGGGCGTTGACGACGGAGGTCTCGGGGTGTTCGGCGCCGAGGCGGGAGTTGTGGGCGAGGACGACCCAGCTGTGCACCTCGACACCGGTGGCGGCGAGGGCGTCGGCGGCCCGGCCGTAGGCGTCGCCTGGAGCCCACTCCCCCGCGGGGTACGGGCGCAGGGCGCGGCCCGCCCAGCGCCGTTCGTCCGGCGGGTAGAGCACGGCGGCGTGCTCGGCGGTGACGATCCGGTGGGCCGGGTGACGGGGGCTCAGCGCGCGGGTGGAGTGGTAGGCGGCGGCGAGGGTGACCTGCTGGACGCCGAGGTCCGCGAGGAGCGCGGGCGCGGCGGGGTCGCCGTCGACGTCCCAGGGGTAGAGGAAGGTTCCGGTCCTCACGCGCCGGCCTCCTCGAGGAGGGCCCGGCCGCGCTCGACGAGCCGGGCGAGTTCGTCGAGGTGCTCGGGGGCGGGCTCGCTCAGCGGGGGCCGGACGGGACCGACGTCCAGGCCCTCCATCCGTACGGCCGCCTTGACGAGCGAGACGGCGTAGCCGCGGCCCCGGGAGCGGAGTTCGACGAGCGGCCGGTAGAACTCGTCGACGAGCAGTCGGACGGTCGCCTCGTCGCCGGTGGCGAGGGCGCGGTGGAAGGCGAGGGCCAGGGCGGGGGCAAAGCAGAAGACGGCGGAGGAGTAGAGGGTGACGCCGATGGCCCGGTAGGCGGGGCCGGTGAGTTCGGCGGTCGGCAGGCCGTTGAAGTAGAGGAGGTCGAGGCCCTCGGAGCGGACGGCGCTGACGATCCGCTGCATGAGGTCGAGGTCGCCGTGGCCGTCCTTGAGGCCGATGACGCCGTCGGTGCGGGCGAGGGCGACGACGGTATCGGGGGTGAGGATCGCGTTGTCGCGCTGGTAGACGATGACGTCGAGGCGGGTGGCGGCGGCGAGTTCGGTGTAGTGGCGCAGGAGTCCGGCCTGGTCGGCGACGACGAGGTACGGGGGCATGGCGAGGAGTCCGTCGGCGCCGGCTTCCTCGGCGAGCCGGGCGTAGTGGATCGCGAGGGCGGTGCCGTAGCCGGCTCCGGCGACGACGGGCACGCGGCCCGCGGTCTCCTCGACGGCGGCGGCGACGCACTCCCGGAACTCCTCGGGGGTGAGCGCGTGGAACTCTCCGGTGCCGCAGCAGGCGAAGACGGCGGCGGCGCCCGCCTCGACGCCCGCGCGGACGTGGGCGCGGAAGGCGGCGAGGTCGACGGAGCCGTCCGGGCCGAAGGCGGTGACGGGGAAGAACAGCAGGCCGTCGAGCCGGTCGGCGAGCGGGGCAGTGGTCACGGGCGCTCCCAGAGAAGTCCGTCGTGCATGTTTCTGACTGTCATCCATATGCATGAACGCTGACCTCACGCACGCTAGAACAGCGGCGTTCCGCGGGTCAAGGAGCAAACACGGGCAGGAGCACACCCTTGACGGTCCGTCGGCCCGCTCCCTAGCGTGTCCACGGTTGTGAATGCCGCCCAACGGAGGAGACTCGCTCCATGCCCGCACCCCGCACCCTCCTGCTCACCGGCGCCGCCGGCGGCGTCGGCACGCTGATGCGGGAGCTGCTGCCCGCGTACGGCTACGAGCTCCGCCTCCTCGACGTCGTCCCCGTCCCCGGGGCCCCGGACGCGATCGTCGCCGACCTCGCCGACCGCGCGGCACTGCGCGAGGCCGTCCGGGGCGTGGACGCGGTGGTGCACCTCGCCGGGATCTCCCTGGAGACCGCCTTCGAGAAGATCGTCGCCGCCAACATCACCGGGCTCCACCACCTCTACGAGGCCGTCCGCGAGGAGGGCGCCGACCGGGGAGAGGCCACGGGCCGGGGAGAGACCGCGGGCCGGGAGGAGGCCGCGGGCCGGGTCGGCGCGCCCCGGGTGGTCTTCGCCTCCAGCAACCACGCCGTCGGCTTCACCCGCCGCCCGCGCGACGGCGAGCGGCCGGTCCCCGTCGACACCCCGCACCGCCCCGACACCTTCTACGGCCTCTCCAAGTGCTTCGGCGAGGACCTCGCCCAGCTCTACTGGGACCTGCACGGCGTCGAGACCGTCTCCGTCCGGATCGGCTCCTGCTTCCCGGAGCCCACCTCCGTGCGGATGCTCTCCATGTGGCTCAGCCCCGACGACTGCGCCCGCCTGCTGCACGCCGCGCTCACCGCCGAGGACGTCGGCCACCGCGTGGTCTACGGCTCCTCCGCCAACACCCGCCTGTGGTGGGACCTCTCCACCGCCCGGTCGCTGGGCTACGAACCGCGGGACGACTCCGAGGCGTACGCGGAGAAGCTGATCGCCGAGAAGGGCGTCCCGGAGGAGGGCAGCGCCGACGACCTCTACCTCGGCGGGCACTTCTGCGTGGACCCGCCGCGCTGGCCCCACTGATCGCCGCCGGGGAAGGGGACGAGGGGATGCGCGGGACCCGGCCGGAGGAATACGGGGGATCCGGCCGGGCCCCGGTTCACGGTCGCGCTGGCAGACCGGACCCACCCACGTTAGGCGCCGACGAAGATCATCGCGAGCCGCGGAACGCGGACGTGTCCGGATAACGCGGTGGGCCGGAGCACACCGACGCACGCGCGGGCGCACGCCGCTCCGGCCGCTCAGCGCCCCGCGCGCAGCGTCCGTGACGGCGACTCGCCGAACCGCTCGCGGTAGCGGGCCGCGAAGCGTCCCTGGTGCGCGAAGCCCCAGCGCCAGGCCACCTCGCTCACGCTCACCTCGTCGGGCGCCGCGGCCCGCAGCTCCTCCCGCACCCGGTCGAGCCGCACCTCCCGCACGTACGCCATCGGGGACATCCCCACGTACTCCCGGAAGGACTCCTGGAGCCGCCGCACGCTCACCCGCGACAGGGCCGCGAGTTCGGTGGTGGTGAACGGGTGCTCCGGGCGCTCCCGCACCGCGTCCATCGCGCGCTTCACCGGCGCGGGCCGCAGCGGCTCCCCCGGCCGGTCCAGCTCCTCGCGCCAGGGGTGCTCGGCCGCGAGCAGCAGCCCGTTGAGCAGCGCCTCCTGGAGCGGGCGCGCCACCAGCTCGTGATGGGCGAGCCCGTCGCCCGCGAGCGCCCCGTGGGCCACCTGCCGGGCGAAGCGCACCCAGCTGAGGCCGGGGCCGCGCGTGATGTCGACCCGGGGCGCGAAGGAGAGCCGGCCGCGCGGCGGCCCCCCGAGGAGCCGCTCCAGGCGGTCCCGCAGCTCCTCGGCGCCGACCTTCACCGACAGGGTCCGGCAGTCGCCGCTCCACCGGTCCAGGTGCGTGTCACCCGCGGGGTCGAGGAGCAGCGCCTCGTCGGCCGTGGCGACGATCGGCCCGCCGCCGCCCTGGCGCATCTCCATGCGCCCGCTCAGCGGCGCGTTCACGTGGTACGCGCCGAGCTCGCCGAAGCTCATCCGCACGTCCGCCCCGCAGCTCAGGTCGCCGATGACCAGCGGCCCGAGCCGTACGGTGTCGAAGCGCGCCGCGAACGGGCGCCGGCGGTCGACCACGTCCATGCGGTTGGCGTAATACCGCGCGTCGAGCTCGTCGCGCGCCTCGTCGACGTCGCTCGTCCGGAAGGAGCTCCCGCCCACTGCACCCGCAGCACCCACAGCACCCACAGCACCCACGGCTCGAAAGGATATGCGCCGCCTTTCGGCGGTCCGCGGCCCCGGGTGCCACCGGGTGCCACCGGGCGTCACCGGGGTGGCCGAACCCGGCGAGGGTAAGGGAACGGCAAAGCCGTCCGGATCGTTAGCCCTGGCATGACCGCTATGACCCCCGGCTCGAACATCCCTCTCACCGCCGTCCGCGTGGCGGTGGACGTCTCCGCCCCCGTGCGGCTCGACGTCTCGGGCCTGCTGCTCGGCGCCAACGGCAAGGTGCGCTCGGACGACGACTTCATCTTCTACAACCAGCCCTCGGGGCCGGGCGTCACCTACCGCTCCGGCGGCGGGACCGCGCCGGACGCGATCGTGGTGGACACCGGCGCCCTGCCCGCCGGCATCGAGAGGATCGTCGTCACCGCGAGCCCGGACGCCGCGGGCCAGACCTTCCAGGGCATCGAGCCCACCGCGACCCTGCGCAACGCCGACGACGGCAGCGTCCTCGCCACCTTCACCCCGCCCCGGCTCGGCACCGAGACGGCCCTCGTGGTCGTCGAGGTCTATCTGCGCAACGGCGCCTGGAAGGCCCGCGCCGTCGGCCAGGGATACGCGAACGGGCTGGCCGGCATCGCGACCGACTTCGGCGTCTCCGTGGAAGACGAGCCCGCCGCCGCCCCGGCCGCGGCGCCCGCCGCGCCCCAGGCCCCCGCCCCGGTGGCCCCGCCGGTGCCGCCCGCCCCGCCGGCCGCTCCGCCCACGCCCTCGGTGGACCCGCGGATCGCCGCCGCGGCCCCGGCCGCCCCCGTCCCCGCCACGGGCGGGAAGATCAACCTCGACAAGGGCCGGGTCAGTCTCCAGAAGAACCAGACCGTCTCCCTGGTCAAGGGCGGCCGCCCGCTGCTCTCCCAGGTCAAGATGGGCCTCGGCTGGGAGCCCGCGTACCGGGGTAAGGACATCGACCTGGACGCCTCCGTCATCGCGTACGGCCCCCAGCGCAACCACCTGGACAGCTGCTACTTCGGCAAGCTGTCGATCCTCAACGGGGCGATCAAGCACTCCGGCGACAACCTCACGGGCGAGGGCGCGGGCGACGACGAGGTGATCGTGGTCGACCTCGGCCGGCTCCCCGCGGACGCCACCGGTCTGGTGTTCACGGTCAACTCCTTCTCCGGGCAGAAGTTCACCGAGGTCGCCAAGGCCTACTGCCGGCTGATGGACGCGGCCACCGGCGAGGAGCTGGTCCGCTTCGACCTGACCACCGCCGAGCCGCAGACCGGCGTGATGATGGCCAAGCTCATCAAGCAGTTCTCCGGCGAGTGGGAGATGACGGCGATGGGCGAGTTCGTGAAGTCCCGGACGGTCCGGGGCATGGTGAAGCCGGCCGCCCAGGCCCTCTGAGCGAGGCCTACGCGAAGAGCGCGCTGTAGGCGTTGAGGGCGGGCTGGCCGCCGAGGTGGGCGTAGAGCACGGTCGAGTCGCGGCCGATCTCGCCCCGCTCCACCAGGTCGATCAGGCCCGCCATCGACTTCCCCTCGTAGACGGGGTCGGTGATCATGCCCTCGGTGCGGGCGGCCAGCCGCATCGCGTCGAGGGTGGCCGCGTCGGGGACGCCGTACACCCCGGCGTGGTACCGCTCGTCCAGCTCCACGTCGGCGGCGGTCACCTCGCGCTCCACGCCGATGAGGGCGGCGGTGTTCCGGGCGATCCGGGTGATCTGCTCGTGCGTGGCCGCCGGTTCGGCGGAGGCGTCGATGCCGACGATCCGGCGCGGCCGGCCGCCCTCCTCCGCGAGCGCGGCGAACCCGGCGACCATGCCGGCCTGGGTGGAGCCGGTCACCGAGCAGACGACCACCGTGTCGAAGAAGACGCCGAGCGCGCGCTCCTGCTCGGCCACCTCGTGGGCCCACTGGGCGAAGCCGAGACCGCCGAGCGGATGGTCGGAGGCGCCGGCCGGGATCGCGTACGGCTTTCCGCCGGCCTCCTCGACCTCGCGGAGCGCCCGCTCCCAGCTCTCCTTGACGCCGATGCCGAACCCGGCCCTCACCAGCCGGACGTCGGCTCCGGCGAGCCGGCTGATCAGGATGTTGCCGACCTTGTCGTAGACGGCGTCGGGCCAGTCCACCCAGCTCTCCTGCACCAGGACGCACCCGAGCCCGGCGCGGGCGGCGACGGCGGCGACCTGACGGGTGTGGTTGGACTGGACGCCGCCGATGGAGACGAGGGTGTCGCAGCCCTGCGCGAGGGCGTCGGCGACCAGGTACTCCAGCTTGCGCGTCTTGTTCCCGCCGTACGCCACACCGGAGTTGCAGTCCTCGCGCTTGGCCCAGAGGGTGGCGCCGCCGAGGTGGTGGGTGAGCCGTTCCAGGGGGTGGACCGGGGAGGGGCCGAAGAGCAGCGGAAAGCGTTCGAAGTCGATGACGGGCACGGCGGCTCCCTCGGGTGCGGTGGACGGGTCGGGGACGGCTCGCGGCGTACGGCTCCGGCCCTCGCGGCGCCGGTTCCCGCCACGCCGGGGCAACGCTCCGGGGTGCGGATCCGGAGGCGGACGGCTCCGGGGCTACGGCTCCGAGGGCGCGGGGATGCCCGTGACCTCGGCCACCTCGGTGGCGTCGTCCGCGAGTTGTTCGAGCGCCGCCCAGATCTCGGTGGTCACCCGCACGGCCTCCTCCGCGTCCCCGGCCTCGCAGGCGTCGATGAGCCGGGCGTGCAGCCCGACGGAACCGCAGCTCCAGGCGTCGCCGAAGAGCCGCCGCTCCACGCGGCGCAGCAGCGGGGTGTAGCGGGCGATGGTGGCGGCCGCCGCGTGGTTGCCGCTGGCGAAGACGAGGACCTCGTGGAGTTCGTCGTCGGCGCGCAGGGCGGCCTCGACGTCGGAGGCGCGGACGGCGGCGGCGAAGCGCTCGTTGGCCGCGCGCATGGCCCGGATGCCCTCGGGCCCGAGCAGCGGCACGCCGGTCCTCGCGGCGAGTTCGTGCATGACCCGCACGACGGAGGCGGCGTCGCGGACGACGCGGCTCACGGGCCGGGTGACCCGGGTGTAGCTCTGCGGCCTGGCCTCGACGAGGCCCTCGTCGCTGAGCCGGGCCAGGGCCTCGCGCACGGGCGCGCGCGAGAGCCCCAGCCGGTCGGCGAGGTCGGCGTCCATCAGCGGCGCGCCGGGCGCGAGGTCACCGCGCACGATGGCCTCGCGCAGTGACTCGTAGGCCCGGTCGCGCAGCGGGGTCCGGCCCACGGGCCTCAGTGCGTCCATGGGCTGGCATGTTAGATGTCGCTTCGAGGGGCTGACCAGGGCTCAGGGCCTTGATCCATCAGGTCGGGAGCCTCAGCGGCGCGGCTGGCGGCGCCACGGTCCGGTGATCGCCAGCAGGATGCCCGGGTTCTGGATGCAGGCGAAGAGGGTCTCGCCGTCCGGGGAGAAGGTGACGCCCGCGAACTCGCTGTCGTTCAGGTCGTTGCGGGCGATCGGGTAGGTGCGGCCGGAGTCGGTGGCGCCGAAGAGGTGCTGGACGCCCTCGCCGTCCTCGGCGATGACGATCCCGCCGTAGGGGGAGACGGTGATGTTGTCGGGGCCGTCGTAGGCACCGTCCTCGTCGGGGTTCGCGTTGACGCCGAGGAGCACCTTGAGGGTCAGGGTGCGGCGCTTCGGGTCGTAGAACCAGACCTGGCCGTCGTGCGCGGCGCCGGGGCTCTCCGCGCGGGCGTAGGAGGAGACGACGTAGGCGCCGCCGTCGGCCCACCACATGCCCTCCAGCTTGCGGGCGCGGGTGACCTGACCGTCGGTGAACTGCTTGCGCACGGGGGTGGTGCGGGCGTCGCGGTCCGGGACGTCGACCCAGTCGACGCCGTAGACGGTGCCGATGCGGGTGGCGCGGGAGAGGTCGTCGACGAAGCGGCCCTGGGAGTCGATGCAGCGGAAGGCCTGGAGGACGCCGGCGTCGTCGGCGAGGGTGCGGAGCTTGCCGCGGCCGTGCTCGAAGCCCTGCGGCGGCACCCAGCGGAAGAGGAGGCCGTTGGGGCCGGAGGCGTCCTCGGTGAGGTAGGCGTGGCCGCGCTTGGGGTCGATGACGACGGCTTCGTGGTCGTAGCGGCCGAAGGCCTTGACGGGCTTCGGGTCGCGGTTGGCGCGCCGGTCGCGCGGGTCGACCTCGAAGACGTAACCGTGGTCCTTGGTCATGCCGTTGACGCCGGCGCGGTCGGAGTTCTCCTCGCCGGTCAGCCAGGTGCCCCAGGCGGTGCTGCCACCGGCGCAGTTGGTGGAGGTGCCGGCGATGCCGACCCACTCGGCGACGGTGCCGTCGCGGTGGACCTCGACGACGGTGCAGCCGCCCGCGGCCGCGGGGTCGTAGACGAGTCCCTCGGTGAGCGGCACGGGGTGGGCCCACTTGGAGCGGGGGCCCTTCAGTTCGTGGTTGTTGACGAGGTACGTGGTGCCGCGCGGTCCTGCGAAGGCGGCGGTGCCGTCGTGGTGGGACGGCGTGAACTCGCCGCTCTCCAGTGTCGTGACGCCGCTCCGGGTCAGGACGCGGTAGGTGAAGCCCTCGGGGAGGGCGAGCAGGCCCTCGGGGTCGGCGACGAGCGGGCCGTAGCCCAGCCGGTGGCCGTGGCCGTGGCCGCCGTGCGCGTCGCCGTGGCCTTCGCCATGGCCGGATCCGTACGTCTCGGGGTCGTCGGCTGCGAGGGCCTCGGGCGCGGTGGCGAGCGCCCCGACGACGCCGGTCAGGGCGAGCCCCGCACCGGCGCCGGCGGTCTGCTTGGTGAACTCTCTGCGGTTGAGGCCCATGGTCTGCGGTCTCCCTCTGGTGGCCGGATGTCGCGGGCCACCCTTCCGGGCCTCCGCGAACTCCGGTTGAACACCACGGGAACGCCCGCCCGGCCGCCCGTCGAACCTCGGGCGCCGACCGGGAAGGGACGTGGACTGGGTGCGGGCCGGGCGTGGACCGGGCGTGGACCGGGTGCGGGCCGAGGGTGGACCGGGTGTGGGCCGGGCGTGGAGCGGGGCGTGGACCGAGCCGCCCCGCGTCAGGCGTCCTGCGCGCTGCCGCCCGAGCGGGAGCGGGCCTTGAAGGCGGCCTTGCGGGCCTCCTTCGCCGAGGCCTTGTCCCGGTGGAGGCGGCCCATCGCGTCCAGGACGTCGGCGGTGGCCGGGTGCCGGACGCGCCAGGCCGCCTCGAAGAAGCCGCTGTGCCGGCCGGTCAGGCCCTCGATCAGCTCCTGGAGCTCCTGCAGGTCGCCGTCGGCGTCGAGCTGGGCGGCGATGGTGTCGATGGCCAGCCAGAAGATCATGGACTCCGGCGGTGCGGGCACGTCCGTCGCGCCCCGCTCGGCGAGCCAGACGCGGGCGAGGCCGCCGAGTTCGGCGTCGTCCAGGACCTCGCGGAGGGCGGGCTCCGCCTCCGGGCCGACCAGGGCGAGCGCCTGCTGGCAGTGGAGGCGCCGGAGCGGCGAGGCCGTGTCGGTGCCGCGCGCGGCGGCGAGGAGGTCGCGGGCGGCGTCGACGGTGTCGCGGCCGGCGAGCCAGCCGGTGGTCTCGGCGCGCGCGGCGGCCTCCGGGTAGCCGGCGATGCCATCGAGGAGCACGTCGGCCCCCTTGTCGGCGAGGTCGCCGACGGCCGGTGCGGCGACCCCGGCCTCCAGCATGCGGGCGCGCACGCCGTACAGCCCCAGCGGGGTGAGGCGGACCATGCCGTAGCGAGTGACGTCCTCGTCGTCGACCGGCGGCACGGGCTCCTCGCCCTCCTCGGCCATCAGGGCCTCGTCGACGGGCTGGTAGTCGACGAGGCCGATGAGTTCGAGCAGCCGGAACTGGTCGTCGAGCCGCATCATGGCGTCGGAGACCTGCTCCAGGACGTCGTCGGTGGGTTCGCCCATGTCGTCGGGGACGACCATCGAGGCGGCGAGCGCGGGCAGCGGCACCGGCCCCTCGCCGGGGCCGCCCTCGGCGACCGTCAGCAGGTAGAGGTTGCCGAGCACGCCCTCCAGGAACTCGGCCTCGGCCTCGGGGTCCCAGTCGAGCGCGTCGACGTCGAGGCCGCCGTCCTCGCCGATCAGCTCCTCCAGGTCGTCGAGGACGGGGGCGACGGCGTCGGCGAAGACGGCGTCGAAGCCGTCGAGCCAGAGCGCGAGGACGTCCTTCGGCGAGCCGCCGGTGACGAGCGCCAGGTTCTCGCCGGGCGCGGCACGGCCGGGGGTGTCGCCCTCCGCGTCGTCGCCGTCCTCGCCGTCGCCGTCCTCGCCGTCCTCGACCTCGACGAGGCCGGTGTCGACGGCGAGCCGCCAGGCGTCCCCGGCCAGGTACGCGCCGTCCTCGTCGTCGGTGAGGCCCAGGACCCCGACGGCGGCGGGCAGTTGCTCGTCGGCGAGTTCGCCGCCCGCGCCGACCCGGGTTTCGGGTCCGGCCCAGCGGGCGAGACGTACCGCGTGGGCGAGGAGGGGTGCGGCCAGGGCGTCCCGCGCCAGCTCCGCGTCCGAACGGAGCCGAACGGGGGGAAGGGTGGGGTGGTCCGCTGCCATGTGGGAGGTCTCCTCGACGCGTACGGGTGGGGTCAGGCGGGCCCGCGAGGGCGCGGCCCTCAGCGTAGACGCATCCGGGAGGCCGTCCGTCGGTTCATCCAGGTGTCAGCCTTCGTACACCCGTCGACTCTTGACAAGGGCGCCGCTCTGGCAAGAGATTGACGCGCGTAGATGTTCTGCCCTTCCTCCAAGCACCTTCGGAGTTCCTTGATGTCTTCCTCCATACCGAGATCCGCCGCCGTCTCCGCGGTCGTCGCGGCCGCCCTCGCCGCCGGCCTGCTCGCCGGTTCGTCGGCCGCCGTGGCCGAGGAGACCGCGGCCGTCCGCATCCACGACATCCAGGGCACGACCCGCGTCTCGCCGTACGCCGGCAAGCAGGTCACCGGCGTCACGGGCATCGTCACCGGCGTCCGCGCCTACGGCTCGCGCGGCTTCTGGATCCAGGACCCCGAGGCGGACGCGGACCCGGCGACCAGCGAGGGCCTCTTCGTCTTCACCAGCTCCGTCCCGACCGTGGCCGTCGGTGACGCGGTGCGCCTGAACGGCACGGTGACCGAGTACGTGCCCGGCGGCCTGAACTCCGGCAACCAGTCGCTGACCCAGATCTCCAAGCCGGTGATCACGGTCCTGTCGAAGGGCAACCCGGTCCCGGCGCCCGTGACGATCGCGCCCTGGTCCGTGCCGGACGCCTACGCCCCGGCGGGCGACCCGGAGGCGGGCGGCTCGATCAACGGCCTGACGCTGGCCCCCGAGACGTACGCCCTGGACTACTACGAGTCCCTGGAGGGCACCAACGTCCGGATCGGCTCCTCGCGGGTGGTCGGCGCCACCGACCCGTACGCGGAGCTGTGGGTGACGGTGAAGCCGTGGGAGAACCGCAACGTGCGCGGCGGCACGGTCTACGGCTCGTACGCCTCGCAGAACACCGGCCGCCTCCAGGTGCAGTCGCTGACCCCGCTCGCCCAGCAGCCCTTCCCGAAGGCGAACGTGGGCGACTGGCTGACCGGCACCACCGAGGGCCCCCTCGACTTCAACCAGTTCGGCGGCTACACGCTGACGGCCCGCACGCTGGGCACGGTCGCGGACGGCGGCATCGAGCGCGAGACCACGGACAAGCAGCACAAGAACGAGCTGGCCGTGGCGACGTACAACGTCGAGAACCTCGACCCGACCGACCCGCAGGAGAAGTTCGACGCGCTCGCGAAGGCGGTCGTGGAGAACCTCGCGGCGCCCGACATCCTGGCCCTGGAGGAGATCCAGGACGACAACGGCGCCAAGAACGACGGCACGGTGACGGCCGCGCAGACGCTGAAGAAGTTCACGGACGCGATCGTGGCGGCCGGCGGTCCGGCGTACGAGTGGCGCTCGGTCGACCCGCAGAACAACAAGGACGGCGGCGAGCCCGGCGGCAACATCCGTCAGGTCTTCCTCTTCAACCCAGAGCGGGTCTCCTTCACGGACCGCGCGGGCGGCGACGCGACCACCGCCACCGCCGTCACCGGCTCGAAGGGCCGCGCCGCGCTGACCCTCTCCCCCGGCCGGATCGACCCGGCGAACACCGCCTGGGAGAACAGCCGCAAGCCGCTCGCGGGCGAGTTCACCTTCCGCGGCCGCACGGTCTTCGTCATCGCCAACCACTTCGGCTCGAAGGGCGGCGACGAGGGTCTGACCTCGCACCGCCAGCCGCCGAACCGTTCCTCCGAGGCGAAGCGACTGCTCCAGGCGCAGGCCGTGAACGCCTTCGTGAAGGAGATCGTGGCCGTCGACAAGCAGGCGGACGTCCTCGTCGTCGGCGACATCAACGACTTCGAGTTCTCCGCGACGACCGAGGCCCTCACCGACGGCGACGTCCTCTACCCGGCCGTGCTGTCGCTGCCCCGCGCCGAGCGCTACTCGTACGTCTACCAGGGCAACAGCCAGGTCCTCGACCAGATCCTGACCAGCCCCGGCGTGCACCACTTCGAGTACGACAGCGTGCACATCAACGCCGAGTTCGCCGACCAGGACAGCGACCACGACCCGCAGGTCGTGCGCTTCCGCCCGTAGGCTCCACCCCTCTCCCCCCGTCTACACGCCCGGGCTCAGGCTGAGCGCGGGCGTGTAGCGGCGCACCCGGCTGCCGGTGAGGGCCGGGTGCCGGTGGACCGCGGCCCAGGCGTCGCCGAGCGGGCCGTCCTCGGCCAGCCACTCCGCGTGGGCCCGCTCGCTCTCCCACTCGGCCAGGTTGAGCACCCGGGCGCCGTCGGTGGAGAGGTGGAAGTGGGCGCCGATCCCGCCGCGGGCCGGCCGGCTCCCGGCGTCACCGGCCATGGCCGAGAGCACGGCCTCCACCCACTCCTCGCGGACCCCGGGGGCCGCACCCCCGAAGTCGGTCTCGACGACCGCCACGGCCCCGGGCAGCGCCGCCGCGCTCTCCTCGGAGAGGACCGCGGAACGGTGGATCGGGGCGTAGCGGCGCAGTTCGACGCGCTCGATGCCGGGGACAGCGGCGTCGATCTCGCCGTTCCGGTCGTCGCGGTAGGTGCGGACGAACTGTTCGTAGGCGTCCTCGCTCGTCCACTGCGAGTAGTGGAGGAGGGTGTCCCCGTCGGTGCCGATGCAGACGCTGTACGACAGCAGCCCGAGGTCGGGCCACTCCCGGCTCTCCCAGGTGGTGCGGACGGCCTCGACGGCGGCCCGCTGGCGCTCGGGCGTGCCGACCCGCCAGGTGCTGGCGAGAACGGCTCCGACGCCGGGGCGGTGCAGGTCGGGGCGGGCGTCGGGGCGGGCGACGGCGTTCATGGATCTCTCCTTCTGCTCGGTTGCCCCCACCGTTCCCCCTCAACCTTGGTTGAGGTCAAGCGGGTGTGTCCCCTTTTCCGGTCCGGGAATCGCCGCAGCCCGCCGACCGGGAGGCGGTCGACGGGCTGCGGGCGGCGCACCAGGCGCCGGGTGCGGAACGGAGGGTCCCGCGCGCTCAGGCGGAGTCGGTCGTGGTGGTGCGGCCGAGGATCGCGGCGTGCTCCAGGACGTCCTCCAGCGGATCGTCGATCTGCCCGGTGTGGAGCGCGAGGGCGGGCCCGTTGTTGACGGTGGGTCCGTTGTGCGTGTGCGTCTCGTCCGCACGGGCCGCGCCGACCTGGAGCAGCACCGCCGCCACCGTGAGCACTCCGACGACCGTGGGCCTCGTCCTCATGTCGACTCCTCGTTCTGTCCGACCGCAGTGACTCTGCGCCTGCTCAACGACGTGCGCTGACGCAGGGTCACCACCCCGGTCAGTTGTGGCTGTGGAGGATGTCGTTCAGGCCGCCCCAGACCGCGTTGTTCGGGCGGGCCTCGACGGCGCCGGTCACCGAGTTGCGGCGGAAGAGGATGTTCGAGGCGCCGGAGAGCTCACGGGCCTTCACGATCTGGCCGTCGGGCATGGTGACCCTGGTGCCGGCGGTGACGTACAGACCGGCCTCGACGACGCACTCGTCGCCGAGCGCGATGCCGACGCCCGCCTCGGCGCCGACCAGGCAGCGCTCGCCGATGGAGATGACGACGTTGCCGCCACCGGAGAGGGTGCCCATGGTGGAGGCGCCGCCGCCGATGTCGGAGCCGTTGCCGACGACGACGCCGGCGGAGATGCGGCCCTCGACCATGGAGGTGCCGAGGGTCCCGGCGTTGAAGTTGACGAAGCCCTCGTGCATGACGGTGGTGCCGGCGGCGAGGTGGGCGCCGAGGCGGACGCGGTCGGCGTCGGCGATGCGGACGCCGGTGGGCACGACGTAGTCCGTCATGCGCGGGAACTTGTCGATCGAGGTGACCTGGAGGTGCAGGCCCTCGGCGCGGGCGTTGAGGCGCACCTTCTCGATGTCGTCGACGGCGACCGGGCCGAGCGAGGTCCAGGCGACGTTGGCGAGGAGGCCGAAGACGCCGTCCAGGCTCTGGCCGTGCGGCTTGACGAGGCGGTGGCTCAGCAGGTGGAGGCGGAGGTACGCGTCGTGGGCGTCGAGCGGCTTCTCGTCGAGCGAGGCGATGACGGTGCGGACGGCGACGACCTCGACGCCGCGGCGGGCGTCCACGCCGAGGGCCTTGGCCGCGCCCTCGCCGAGGGCGTTCACCGCCTCCTCTGCGGAGAGCCGCTCGGTGCCGGCGGGGCCCGGGGCGTCGGTCAGCTCGGGGGCGGGGAACCAGGTGTCGAGGACGGTGCCGTCGCCGGCGAGGGTGGCGAGGCCGGCGGCGACGGCGCCGGTGGTGCGAGAAGCAGTGGTCATGACGGAAAACCTAACCGGCGGGCCCCCGCCCGGGCCAACCGGTCTCAGGTGTCGGTCGAGCGGCCCGGAGGTTCCGACGAGCCCCGGTCCGGGCGGTTCGGCGGTTCCGTCAGGAGCCGGGCGAGCATCTCGCGCGCGTGCTCCTCGTCGTACGAGCCGCCCGTGACGAGGACCCGGAGGCAGAGGCCGTCCACGAGGGCGACGAGCGCGCGGGCGGTGGCGGGGTCGGTGCGGACGCCGAGCGCGGCGACGAGGGCGCCGGTCCACTCGGCGGCGACGGGCCGCAGGGCGGGGCGGCGCAGGGCGGCCAGGTGGAGCTCGTACGCCGGCGCGATCCCGGTCCGGGAACCGTCGAGCCACTCCCCCATGAGCCGGGCGAGCGCGGCGGCGGGGTCGGCCGGCGCGGGAGTGGCGCGCAGCCGCCCGCGGAACTCCTCGCAGACCGTGCGGAAGGCGGCGGCGAGCAGGTCGTCGAGGGAGGCGAAGTGGTACGTGGTGGAGCCGAGCGGCACGTCCGCCTCGGCGGCGACGGTGCGGTGGCTGACCCCGCCGACGCCGGCGCGCCGGACGACCCGCACGGCGGCGTCGACGATCCGCTCGCGCCGCTCGGGGTCGTGGCGGCGGGCGCGGGCCATCAGTGGGCGCCGCCGAGGTTGAGGACGGCGACCCCGGCGATGATGAGGACGATCCCGGCGATCTTGGCGAGGCCGAGGGTCTCGCCGAGGAAGAGGACGCCGATGGCGGCGACGGCGGCGGTGCCGACCCCGGACCAGATGGCGTAGGCGGTGCCGACCTGGAGGGTCTTGAGCGCCTGCGCGAGGAGGGCGAAGGCGACGAGGTAGCCGACGGCGGTGACGAGGGAGGGCCAGAGCCGGGAGAAGCCGTCGCTGTACTTCATCGAGGTCGTGGCGAGGATCTCCGCCGCGATGGCGCCCGCCAGCAGTCCGTAACCCATGTGTACGACCGTACACAACGGTGCGCGCTACGGTGTCCGGCATGACGTTTCCCCCGGGGCCCCACGGCTATGCCTACGCTCCCCCGCCCCCGCCGCCGAAGCCCGGCGTGATACCCCTGGCACCGCTGGGTCTCGGCCAGATCCTCGGCGGTGCCTTCACCACCATCGGCAGGTACTGGAAACCGCTGCTCGGCGTGGCCGCCGTCGCCTTCGGCGCGGCCCTGCTGGCGCTCGCCGCGGCCGTCGGCGTCGCGTACGCCCTGGTGGCCGACCAGGTGTCCGCGGTCTTCGACCCGACGGACGGGCGGGCCCCCGGCTGGGAGGAGAGCCGGGCGCTGCTGATCGCCTTCGCCGGTGTGTGGCTGATCGCCACGGTCGGCATGGTGGCCGCGAGCGCGCTCGTGTACGCGGCCTGTCCTGCCGTGCTCCAGGACGCGGTCGTCGGCCGGCGCACGACCTTCGGGGTGGTCTGGCGCCGCGCCTTGTCGCGGACGCCCGCGGTGTTCGCGACCGTGTTCCTGACGCTGCTGCTGACCGTGCCGCTCCCGCTCCTCGTCTTCACGGGCACGTTCGTCGGTCTGCTGGTGGCGCTCTCGGGGTCGGGCCCCGTCGCGCTGGTGGTCCTGTCGTTCGGGGGAGCCGTGCTGGCCACCCTGCTGACGGCCCCGTTCTCCGCCTGGCTCTGGGTCAAGTTCAGCCTGGCGCCCTCGGCCGCCGTCATGGAGGGACAGGGCCCGCTGGCCGCGATGCGCCGCTCGTCCCGGCTGGTGAGCGGCTCGTGGTGGCGGATCTTCGGGTGCACGCTGGTGGCCGGTCTCATCGCCGCGGTCGCCAACTGGGTGCTCCAGCAGGTCCTGAACATGGTGGTGTCCACTCCGTTGTCCGTCGCGGACGGCCCGTCGGCCGACTCTCCCGGGGACGTCCTGCTCCTCCTCGCCCCGGTCCTGGTGATCGCGACCGTCGGCTCCCTGGTGGGCCAGTTCGTCACCTCGGTCCTGCCCCCGCTGGTGACCGGCCTGCTCTACGTCGACCAGCGCATCCGCAAGGAGAACCTGGCCCCGGAGCTGGCCCGGGCGGCGGGCCTGGGCTGACGCCCGCCCCGCTGACGCCCGGGGTCCGCGGTCTCCGGGGCCCCGGTCGTCCTCAGTCCGTGAGCGACCGCATCGGCCGCAGCACGCAGAACTCGTTGCCCTCGGGATCGGCGAGGGTCACCCAGGTCGCGCCCGGACCCTGCCCCAGGTCGATGCGCCGGGCGCCGAGCGCGAGGATCCTGGCGACCTCGGCCTCCTGGTCGTCCGGCGTGAGGTCGAGGTGGAGCCGGTTCTTGACGGTCTTGGACTCCGGGACGGGCACGAAGCACAGACCCGGCAGGGCGTGCTCGTGGGCTCCGACGACGATCTCGTCGTCCGCCTCGTAGAGGATCTTCCAGTCCAGGACCTCCGCCCAGAAGCGGGCCTGGGAGGGAAGGTCGTGACAATCGACGGTGACGTGGTACATGCGAACGGCCATGCCCCCCAGTGTGACGGGTGAGCATGGCCGTACTCAGGCGAAACGAGGTCGCCGATCGTTCGGGGAGCGTCAGACGTTGAAGCCGAGCGCGCGGAGCTGCTCCCGGCCGTCGTCCGTGATCTTGTCCGGGCCCCACGGCGGCATCCAGACCCAGTTGATCTTCAGCTCGTTGACGATGCCGTCGGTGGCGGCCTTCGCCTGGTCCTCGATCACGTCGGTCAGCGGACAGGCCGCCGACGTCAGCGTCATGTCCAGCGTCGCGATGTTCGCGTCGTCGATGTGGATGCCGTAGATCAGGCCCAGGTTGACGACGTCGATGCCCAGCTCGGGGTCGACGACGTCGTACAGCGCCTCGCGGACTTCTTCCTCGGAGGCCGGCTTCATCGTGGCCTCGGCGTTCTCGGTCATGCCGTCTTCCTCTCAGCGCCGTCGCCCAGGGCCTGGGCCGTCGCGTCCTTCCACGCCATCCAGCTGAGCAGCGCGCACTTCACCCGGGCCGGGTACTTGGAGACCCCGGCGAACGCGACGGCGTCCTCCAGGATCTCCTCCATCGCGTCGTCCGGCTCGATCTGGCCCTTGGACTGCATCAGCTCCAGGAAGGTGCCCTGGATCTTCTGCGCCTCGGCCAGGTCCTTGCCGACGAGCAGCTCGTTGAGCACGGACGCCGAGGCCTGGCTGATGGAGCAGCCCTGCCCCTCGTACGAGACGTCCGCGATCCGCTCGCCGTCGTACTTCACGCGGAGCGTGATCTCGTCGCCGCACGTCGGGTTGACGTGGTGCACCTCGGCGTCGCCGTCCCGAAGACCGCGCCCGTGCGGGTGCTTGTAGTGGTCCAGGATGACGTCCTGGTACATCGAATCCAGCTTCACGAGCCGTCTCCTAGCCGAAGAAGTTCCGTACGTGCTCCAGTCCCTCGACCAGGGCGTCGACCTCGGCCGGGGTGGAGTACAGATAGAACGACGCTCGCGTGGTCGCGGGAATTCCGTACCGCAGGCAGACCGGCCGCGCGCAGTGGTGGCCGACCCGGACCGCGATGCCCTGCTCGTCGAGCACCTGCCCCACGTCGTGGGGGTGGATGTCGCCGAGCGTGAAGGAGATCGCCGCGCCGCGGTCCTCGGCCGTGGTGGGGCCGATGATCCGCAGGTCCGGGACCTCCTGGAGGCGCCGGACGGCGTACTCGGTGATCGCGTGCTCGTGGCGCGCGATGTTCTCCATGCCGATCGCGGAGAGGTAGTCCACGGCCGCGCCGAGACCGACGGCCTGGGCGATCGGGGGCGTACCCGCCTCGAACTTGTGCGGGGCGGGGGCGTAGGTCGAGGAGTGCATCGAGACGGTCTCGATCATCTCGCCGCCGCCGAGGAAGGGCGGCAGGTCCTCCAGGAGCTCCTGCCGTCCCCACAGCACGCCGATGCCGGTCGGGCCGCACATCTTGTGGCCGGTGAAGGCCACGAAGTCGGCCTGGAGCGCCTGCACGTCCAGGACCATGTGCGGGGCCGCCTGCGAGGCGTCGATGCAGACGAGCGCACCGACCTCCTGGGCGCGGCGGATGATCGTCTCGACCGGGTTGACCGTGCCCAGCAGGTTCGAGACCAGCGTGAAGGAGACGATCTTGGTCTTCTCGGTGATGACCTCTTCGATGTTCGAGAGGTCGAGACGGCCGTCGTCGGTGAGGCCGAACCACTTCAGCTTCGCGCCGGTGCGCTGCGAGAGCAGCTGCCACGGGACGATGTTGGAGTGGTGCTCCATCTCCGTGATGGCGATCTCGGTCTCGTGGTCCACGCGGTAGGGCTCGTCGGCCCAGCCCAGCATGTTCGCGACGAGGTTGAGCGACTCCGAGGCGTTCTTGGTGAAGATCACCTCGTCGCGGCTCGGCGCGTTGACGAAGGCGGCGACCTTGTCGCGGGCGCCCTCGTACAGCGCGGTAGCCTCCTCGGCGACCGTGTAGACGCCACGGTGGACATTGGCGTTGTGCCGCTCGTAGTACGCGTTGAGCGCGTCGAGGACCTGGCGCGGCTTCTGCGAGGTCGCCGCGGAGTCCAGGTACACGATCTTCTTGCCGTCGTGGACCACGCGATCCAGGAGCGGGAAGTCCTTGCGGATCGCCTCGGTGTCGAGGAGGCCGGTCAGCCCCTGATGGGCGGAAGTCACGCGGATGCGCCACCCTTCACGTACTTGTCGTAGCCCTCGTTCTCCAGCTGGTCGGCGAGCTCGGCGCCGCCGGACTCGACGATGCGGCCGTTCGCGAAGACGTGCACGAAGTCGGGCTTGATGTAGCGCAGGATGCGCGTGTAGTGCGTGATCAGCAGGGTGCCGACCTCGCCGGTCTCGCGGACGCGGTTGACGCCCTCGGAGACGATGCGAAGGGCGTCGACGTCGAGGCCGGAGTCGGTCTCGTCGAGGATGGCGATCTTCGGCTTGAGCAGTTCGAGCTGGAGGATCTCGTGGCGCTTCTTCTCGCCGCCGGAGAAGCCCTCGTTGACGTTGCGCTCGGCGAAGGCGGGGTCCATGGAGAGCTTCTCCATGGCCTCCTTGACCTCCTTGACCCAGGTGCGCAGCTTGGGGGCCTCGCCGCGGACGGCGGTGGCGGAGGTGCGCAGGAAGTTGGAGACCGAGACGCCGGGGACCTCGACCGGGTACTGCATGGCGAGGAAGACGCCGGCGCGGGCGCGCTCGTCGACCGACATCTCCAGGACGTCCTCACCGTCGAGGGTGACGGTGCCGCCGGTGATCGTGTACTTCGGGTGTCCGGCCAGGGAGTACGCCAGGGTCGACTTGCCCGAGCCGTTGGGGCCCATGACCGCGTGGGTCTCGCCCTGCTTGATGGTCAGGTCGACGCCCTTGAGGATCTCGCGGGGGCCGTTCTCCGCCTCGACGGAGACGTGCAGGTCGTGGATTTCGAGCGTTGCCATGGGTGACTCAGGACTCCTGGGTGACGGAGACGAGCACATCGTCCCCTTCGATCTGTACGGGGTATACGGGGACGGGGCGCGTCGCGGGAAGGCCGGACGGCTTGCCGGTGCGGAGGTCGAAGCTGGAGCCGTGCAGCCAGCACTCGATGGCGCAGTCCTCGACCTCGCCCTCCGAGAGGGAGACGTTGGCGTGCGAGCAGATGTCGTTGATCGCGAACACCTCGCCCTCGGTGCGCACGACGGACACCGGGGTGCCGTCGATCTCGACCCGCTTCGGGGTGTCGTTCTCCAGCTCGCTCAGCGCGCAGACACGGACGAAGGCCATCAGACCGAGGCCTCCAGCTCCGCCTCGATCTTCGCGATGAGGCGCTCCTCGACGTCCGGCAGACCGATCTGCTGGACCAGCTCGGCGAAGAAGCCCCGTACGACGAGGCGGCGGGCCTCGGTCTCCGGGATGCCGCGGGACATCAGGTAGAAGAGCTGCTCGTCGTCGAAGCGGCCGGTGGCGGAGGCGTGGCCGGCGCCGGCGATCTCGCCGGTCTCGATCTCCAGGTTGGGGACGGAGTCGACCCGGGCGCCGTCGGTGAGGACCAGGTTCCGGTTGAGCTCGTAGGTGTCGGTGCCCTCGGCCGCGGCCTCGATGAGGACGTCGCCGATCCACACGGCGTGCGCGTCCTGGCCCTGCAGCGCGCCCTTGTAGGCCACGTTGGACGTGCAGTGCGGGACGTTGTGGGTGACCAGGAGGCGGTGCTCCTGGTGCTGCCCGGCGTCGGTGAAGTAGAGGCCGAAGAGCTCGGCCTCGCCGCCGGGGGCGGCGTAGGTGACGCGCGGGTGGATGCGGACGACGTCGCCGCCGAAGGTGACGACGACCGACTTGAAGGAGGCGTCGCGGCCGATCAGCGCGTTGTGCTGGGCGACGTGGACGGCCTTCTCGTCCCAGTCCTGGACGGAGACGACCGTGAGCTTGGCGCCGTCGCCGAGCACGTAGTCGACGTTGGCGGCGAGGACCGCGTCGCCGGTGTGGTCGATGACGACGACGGCCTCGGCGAAGGCGCCGAGTTCGATGACCTGGTGGCCGAAGGCGACCCCGCCCTCGCCGTGGACGGCGATGCGGATCGGCTCGGCGAGCACGGTCTCCTTGGCGACGGTGACGACCGAGGCCTTCTCGAAGGAGGAGTACGCCTGGGCGGCGACGCGGTCGACCGGCGTGCCGGCCCTGCCGAGGCGCGCGTCGTCCCGGCCGACCGTCTCCACGGTGACGCCCTCGGGGGCCTCGACCTCGAGGCGGACGCCCTCGCCGGTGGCGACGGCGGTGCCGTCGTGCAGGCCGCGGAGGCGCTCCAGCGGGGTGAACCGCCACTCCTCCTCACGGCCGTGCGGGACGGGGAAGTCCGCGACGTCGAAGGACGGGGGCGCGCTCATGCGCGTGGCGACGGTGGACTCGGCGGCCACCGCGATCGAGCCGGCGGTGGTGGAGCCCGCCGGTGGGGGTCCCCCCTGGACCTTTGCGGAGCGAAGGTCCTCGGGGGAGTTCTGAGCCTCAGCCATGGCTGTCGTCTTGCTCTCTTCCTGCGTACGTAGAAGTCGGTCGCTGCGGGTGCGGGGGCTCTTAGCCGACCGCGCCTTCCATCTGCAGCTCGATCAGCCGGTTGAGCTCCAGGGCGTACTCCATCGGGAGCTCCTTGGCGATGGGCTCGACGAAGCCTCGAACGATCATCGCCATGGCCTCGAACTCGGTGAGGCCGCGGCTCATCAGGTAGAAGAGCTGGTCCTCGGAGACCTTGGAGACGGTGGCCTCGTGGCCCATGGAGACGTCGTCCTCGCGCACGTCCACGTAGGGGTACGTGTCGGAGCGGGAGATCGTGTCGACGAGCAGCGCGTCGCACAGGACGTTGGACTTGGAGCCCGGGGCGCCCTCGCCGATCTCGATGAGACCGCGGTAGGAGGTGCGGCCGCCGCCTCGCGCCACCGACTTGGAGACGATGTTGGAGGAGGTGTTCGGGGCCAGGTGGACCATCTTGGCGCCGGCGTCCTGGTGCTGGCCCTCGCCCGCGAAGGCGATGGAGAGCGTCTCGCCCTTGGCGTGCTCGCCCATGAGGTAGACGGCCGGGTACTTCATGGTGACCTTGGAGCCGATGTTGCCGTCGACCCACTCCATGGTGGCGCCCTCGTAGGCGACGGCGCGCTTGGTCACGAGGTTGTAGACGTTGTTCGACCAGTTCTGGATGGTCGTGTAGCGGCAGCGGCCGCCCTTCTTCACGATGATCTCGACGACCGCGGAGTGCAGGGAGTCCGAGGAGTAGATCGGGGCGGTGCAGCCCTCGACGTAGTGGACGTAGGCGTCCTCGTCGACGATGATCAGCGTCCGCTCGAACTGGCCCATGTTCTCGGTGTTGATGCGGAAGTAGGCCTGGAGCGGGATCTCGACGTGCACGCCCTTGGGGACGTAGATGAACGATCCGCCGGACCACACGGCCGTGTTCAGCGAGGCGAACTTGTTGTCGCCGACCGGGATGACGGTGCCGAAGTACTCCTTGAAGAGCTCCTCGTGCTCCTTCAGCGCGGTGTCGGTGTCGACGAAGATGACGCCCTGCTCCTCCAGGTCCTCGCGGATCTGGTGGTAGACGACCTCGGACTCGTACTGGGCGGCGACACCGGCGACGAGGCGCTGCTTCTCCGCCTCCGGGATGCCGAGCTTGTCGTACGTGTTCTTGATGTCCTCCGGCAGGTCCTCCCAGGACTCGGCCTGCTTCTCGGTGGACCGCACGAAGTACTTGATGTTGTCGAAGTCGATGCCGGAGAGGTCGGAGCCCCAGGTCGGCATGGGCTTCTTGTCGAAGAGCCGCAGACCCTTGAGACGCAGCTTCAGCATCCACTCGGGCTCGTTCTTCTTCTCGGAGATGTCGCGGACGACAGCCTCGGAGAGACCGCGCTTGGCCGCGGCGCCGGCCGCGTCGGAGTCGGCCCAGCCGTACTCGTACCGACCCAGGCCCTCGAGCTCGGGGTGGCTGATCTCGGTGGTCATGCGGGGTTCCTCCCGGCCGTGCTTGCGGATGCTGATTCGGTGGTCTGCGGGGCGCCGTGCGGGATGAACGTGGTGCAGACGCCGTCACCATGCGCGATGGTGGCGAGACGCTGGACGTGCGTTCCCAGGAGGCGGGAGAAGAACTCCGTTTCCGCCTCGCACAGCTGGGGGTACTGCTCGGCGACGTGGGCGACCGGGCAGTGGTGCTGGCAGAGCTGCTCGCCGACCGGCGCGTTGCGCGCGGTGGCAGCGTACCCGTCGGCCGTCAGGGCCTTGGCCAGTGCCTCGGTCCGCCGCTCGGGGTCCGCCGATTCGACGGCCTCGCGGTAGGCCCGGGACTGGCTCTCGATCCGGTCGCGGGCGAAGGCGGCGACGGCCGCCTCTCCCCCGGCGTTGCGCTCGATCCAGCGGAGCGCCTCGACGGCGAGCGAGTCGTACGACTGGTCGAACGCGTCCCGGCCGCAGTCGGTGAGCGCGAAGACCTTGGCGGGGCGGCCGCGGGTGCGGGTGCCGTAGACGCGCTTCTCGCGGGCCTCGACGACGGAGTCGGCGACCAGCGAGTCGAGGTGGCGGCGGACGGCGGCCTGGGTCAGGCCGAGCCGCTCGGCGAGGTCGGCGACGGTCGACGGCCCGTGGTCCAGGATCGACCGCGCGACCCGGTTGCGCGTCGAACGCTCACGGGTCGCGAGTTCCTCCACGGGAGCCGCGCCAACGTTTTTCACAACGCCATTGTTGCGTAATTAATCGCGGAGTGACAAGCCGCGTCACGGACGCCGACGGTGCTCTGCATCACTCAGGTAAGGCTTACCTGACCTGCGGAAATGATCATTGGTGGGATGAATGCGGCCGCCCGGTGCGCCCCCGCTCCGGCACCCTCTCTAGACTTCCGTGCATGGCAAACGAGTCCGTCGTCCAGGTCCGCGGCCTGGTCAAGCGGTACGGGAAGAAGACCGCCGTCGACGGGCTCGACCTCGACGTGCGGGCCGGCACCGTCACCGCCGTCCTCGGCCCCAACGGGGCCGGCAAGACCACCACCGTCGAGACCTGCGAGGGTTACCGCACCCCCGACGCGGGCACCGTCCGCGTCCTCGGCCTCGACCCGGTCGCCGACGCCGCGGCCCTGCGCCCCCGCGTCGGCGTCATGCTCCAGTCCGGCGGCGTCTACTCCGGCGCCCGCGCCGACGAGATGCTCCGCCACATGGCGAAACTGCACGCCCACCCCCTCGACGTGGACGCCCTCGTCGAGCGCCTCGGCCTCGGCTCCTGCGGCCGTACGACCTACCGGCGCCTCTCCGGCGGCCAGCAGCAGCGCCTCGCGCTCGCGATGGCCGTGGTCGGCCGCCCCGAACTCGTCTTCCTCGACGAACCGACCGCCGGCCTCGACCCGCAGGCCCGCCGCGCCACCTGGGACCTCGTGCGCGAACTGCGCGCCGACGGCGTGAGCACCGTCCTCACCACCCACTTCATGCAGGAGGCCGAGGAGCTCGCCGACGACGTCGCCATCGTCGACGCCGGCCGGGTCGTCGCCCAGGGCAGCCCCGAGCAGCTGTGCCGCGGCGGCGCCGAGAACACCCTCCGCTTCACCGGCCGCCCCGGGCTCGACCTCGGCTCCCTCCTGAAGGCCCTGCCGGACGGCACCGCCGCCCTGGAGCCGCTCCCCGGCACGTACCGCATCACCGGCGGCGTCGACCCCCAGCTGCTCGCCACGGTCACCAGCTGGTGCGCCCAGCACGGCGTCATGCCGGACGGCATCGCGGTCGAGCGCCACACCCTCGAAGACGTCTTCCTGGAACTGACCGGCAAGGAGCTGCGCGGATGAGCACGGGTACGTACGCGCCGAAGCCGGGGGCCGCCCCCGTCGGGCGGATGATCGCGGCGCAGACCGCCCTGGAGACCCGGATGCTGCTCCGCAACGGCGAGCAGCTCCTCCTCACGGTGATCATCCCCTCCCTGCTGCTCGCGCTCTTCTCGACCGTCGACGTCGTCGACACCGGCGCGGGCGAGGCCGTCGACTTCCTCGCCCCCGGCGTCCTGGCGCTCGCCGTGATGTCCACCGCCTTCACCGGCCAGGCCATCGCCACCGGCTTCGAGCGCCGGTACGGGGTGCTCAAGCGGCTCGCCGCCTCACCGCTCCCCCGCTGGGCGCTCATGACCGCCAAGACGCTCTCCGTCCTGGTCACCGAGGTCCTCCAGGTCGCGCTCCTGACGGCGATCGCCCTGGCGCTCGGCTGGTCCCCGCAGGGCGACCCCTTCTCCGTCCTGCTGCTCCTGGTCCTCGGCACCGCCGCCTTCTCGGGGCTCGGCCTGCTCATGGCGGGCACCCTCAAGGCCGAGGCGACGCTCGCCGCGGCCAACCTCGTCTTCCTGCTGCTCCTGGTCGGCGGCGGGGTCGTCGTCCCGCTGGAGAAGTTCGGCGCGGCGGGCGACGTGCTCGCGCTGCTGCCGATCTCGGCCCTCTCGGACGGCCTGCGGGACGTCCTCCAGGGCGGGGCGCCGATGCCGTGGGGCGACGCGCTGATCCTGGCGGTCTGGGCGGTCCTGGGGCTCGGCGCGGCGGCGCGGTTCTTCCGCTGGGAGTAACCGCAACGTTCCGTTCCGCCACATACGCCCCCCTCGTGAAAGCGCGCACAAGCGCCGTCCTACGATAGGGCCCGTGTTGACCCCCCTCGCCCTCATCGCCAGGCGCTGGACCCCGTCCCCCCGGACCCTCCGGCGCGCCGCGCTCTCCGCCGTCGTGATGAGCGTGCTCATCATCGTCACCGGCGGCGCCGTGCGGCTGACCGGCTCCGGCCTCGGCTGCGACACCTGGCCCAAGTGCACCGACGAGAGCCTCATCGCCACGCCCGAGCAGGGCTACCGGGGCGCGATCGAGTTCGGCAACCGGATGCTGACGTACGTCCTGTCGGCCGCCGTCGGCTGGACGATCGTCGCCACCCGGTCCACCAAGCCCTGGCGCCGGACCCTGACGCGCTGGGGCTGGGCGCAGTTCTGGATCGTGATGAGCAACGCCGTGCTCGGCGGCATCACGGTCTGGATGGGCCTCAACCCGTGGACGGTGGCCGGCCACTTCCTCGCCGCGAACGCGCTCCTCACGGTGGCGGTCATCACCTGGCACCGGACCGGCGAGGGCGACACGGCCCCCCGTCCGCGCGTGCCGCGCCCGGTGCGGAAGCTCTCCTGGGCGCTCACGGGCACCGCGGCCGCGCTCATCGTGCTCGGTACGACGGTGACCGGAGCCGGCAAGCACGCCGGCGACAGCAGCGACGTCCCGCGCATGCCGTGGGACTGGACGGCCGCCGCGCACCTCCACGCCGTCGCCGCCTGGGTCGTCTGCGCCCTCGCCGTCGCGATGTGGCTGGTGCTGCGCGTGGTCGACGCCCCGGACGACACCCGCGCCCGCGCCCGCGACCTGCTGATCGTGCTGCTCGCCCAGGGTGCCGTGGGCTACGTCCAGTACTTCACGGGCGTCCCCGAGCTGCTGGTGGGCGTCCACATGCTCGGCTCCGCGCTGATGTGGATCGCGGTGGTGCGCCTCGCGCTGAGCCTGCGCGAGCGCCCGGTGACGGCACCGGAGATCCCGGCCCAGGCCGACCCGGTCCCGGCCGCCGCGGCCTGATCCCCGCTCCCCCGGAACACCGCGTCAGGGCAGCCGGTAGACGCGGCGGGCGTTGTCCGCCGCGATCATCCCCGCCACCCGCTGCGCGTCCGTACGGGACCAGGCGCCCTCGCCGACCCACTCCGCCAGCACCCGCCCCAGCGCCGCGCGGAACACGCTCGCGGCGACCACGTGCAGCTCGGGCAGCCCGTCGGCGCCGCTGGAGAACAGCAGCTTGCCGAACGGCGCCAGTTCCAGGACCTCCGCGAGGACGGCCGCGGCGCGGGCCCCGGTCGGGGCGAGGGCGGCGCCCAGGTCCGCGTACACGTGCGGGAACACGGCGGTGAGCCGGGCGGCCGCCCGGTGGTGCGGGGCACCGTGCAGCAGGACGAGGTCGGTGCCGAGACCGGCCGTCGCGGCGGCGAACCCCGCGAGGGCCCCCGGGTCCCGGTCCGCCGTGTGCAGCTGGAGCGGCCGCCCCGTGGAGACGGCGGCCCACAGCAGGTGGCGCAGCAGGACGGGGTCGGCGACCGGGGCCCCGGCTCGGCGCCCGGCGAGCCAGCGTCCTGCGGCGCGCCGCACCTCCCCCGGTTCCGGCGGCTCGGGCACGGCCGCGAGCCCGCTCCGTACGCCCGAGACGGAGGTGAAGGCGACGGCGTGGGCGGCGGCGCCGTGGACGGCCTCGGAGAGGTTGGCGAGAAGCGCGTCGACGGTTCCCGAGGTGTCGGCGACCTGCCGGGCGAGGAGTTCGAGGCGGACGATCTCGTGGGCCCGCGCGTCGGCGGCGGCGGCCAGCTCCGCCGGTCCCGTGAGGTCCCCGGGCGGCCCGGTGTCGACGAGGTACGTGGAGATCCCGGAGGAGCGCAGCAGGCGGCGGCCCGCCTCGGCGGCGCCGAGCTCCCGGCGGCGCGCCAGGTAGCGGGCGGGCGGGCAGTGCGGTTCGAGGCCGAGGAGCGGGGGGCACCAGCGGCGGACGGCGAAGCCGGTCTGGGTGTCGAAGAAGGTGGTGCCGGCGGCCGGCAGGGAGGCGGTCCCGCCGAGGCGGGCCTCGAAGGTGCCGAGGCCGAGCTCCGTGCGGAGCACGCCGTGGCAGTGCTGGTCCACCAGGCCGGGCAGGTCGATCATCTCGGGGGGCTCTCCCTGTGTGGACGCGTCTCCACACGTCCTAACGGGTGAGCCCCGTGCGAGGTTGTTGCCTCAGCCGTTGGAGGGGCCGCCGATCTGGATGCCGGCCATCCGGGTCCACTCGTACGGGCCGGTGACGACCTTCGCGGCGAACTCGCCGTCGAACTCCTCGTGCAGGGTCAGACCGGCCTGCTCGGCGGCCTGCTGCGCGATCGCGTACGTGGGGGCCACCAGGTCGCCCCAGCCGCCGTCCTCGCCGACGAGGACGATGCGGGTGCCTGCCTGGCCGATGTGGGCGAGCTGGCCCTCGGCGCCGCCGTGCTCCTTGGCGAAGGCCCGGATCTCCTTGGCCAGCTTGGCCGCCTTGCGCTCTTCCTGCTTCGTGTCTGCCATGCCAAGGATGCTACCGAGGGGTAGATCGACTGACGACGGCCGGACCACGTGGCGAACGCCACGCGACCCGGCCGCTGATCCGGCCTGACCGGAGAGAAACGGCCTAGCGCAGGAAGGGGTCCACCGCGACCGCCACGAACAGCAGCGAGACGTAGGTGATGGACCAGTGGAAGAGGCGCATCTCCTTGAGCTTCGCGCCGGTGGCCTCGGCCTTCGCGCGGTTGAGGAGCGCGTGCGCCTCCCACAGCCACCAGCCGCCGGTCAGCAGCGCCACGGCGGTGTAGAACCAGCCGGTGTAGCCCAGCGGGGTGAGGAGCAGGGAGACGGCGACCATGACCCAGCTGTAGGCCACGATCTGCTTGGCCACGACCTTGTTGGAGGCCAGGACCGGCAGCATGGGGACGCCGGCGCGCGCGTAGTCGTCCTTCACCTTCATGGAGAGCGGCCAGTAGTGCGGCGGCGTCCAGAAGAAGATGACCAGGAAGAGGATGACCGCGGCCCAGGACATCGAGTTGGTGACGGACGACCAGCCGATGAGGACCGGCAGACAGCCGGCGATGCCGCCCCAGACGATGTTCTGCGCGGTGCGCCGCTTCAGGATCATCGTGTAGACGACCACGTAGAAGAGGAGCGCGCCGAGCGAGAGCGCCGCCGACAGCCAGTTGACGAGCAGGCCGAACCAGAGCGTCGAGACGACGGCGAGGGTGAGGCCGAAGACCAGTCCCTCGCGCGGCGTGAGGACGCCGGTCACGAGCGGCCGCTGGGAGGTGCGGTCCATCAGCGCGTCGATGTCGCGGTCGATGTACATGTTCAGCGCGTTGGCGCCGCCCGCGGAGAGGTAGCCGCCGAAGCAGGTGACGAGCACCAGCCACAGGTCCGGCACGCCCTGCTCGGCGAGGAACATCACCGGAACGGTGGTGATGAGCAGCAGCTCGATGATCCGCGGCTTGGTCAGCGCCACGTATGCCTTGACGCGGGCCCCGAACGGCCGATGGCCCCCCGGGCTGGGAGTCAAGACGACCCCTGCGGGTCGGGACTCGACGGCCGTCACGCACACCCCTGACAGAGAAATTCCCAGCAAGCCCCCCGGATGAAGGCGGGGTGAAACTTGCGCGTACCACGCCACTGTAGACGTTGCCCAGACGCCGATCTTCGCGGGGGTGGGGTCGTGTTGGAGGGGTGCGTCCCACGGTGTGGACGCCGTTCCCGGCGCGCCTCGGGAGGCGAAGTCCCGCGCTCACCAGCACTCTGGCTGTGAGCGCTCATATGAGGGGCATGGACACGAAAAGAGAGGGGTTCGGCGGGGGTAGGCTCGACAACGCCGGTACACCCTCAGTCACCGGCTACAGACATGTGGAGAGGAGCCCTGACCCAGGGTGAGCACTAAGCCGACCACCACAGACCTCGAGTGGACCGAATTGGACCAGCGGGCCGTAGACACCGCCCGCATCCTGGCCGCGGACGCCGTACAGAAGGTCGGCAACGGCCATCCCGGTACGGCGATGAGCCTGGCGCCCGCCGCGTACACCCTCTTCCAGAAGGTGATGCGGCACGACCCGGCCGACCCCGAGTGGGTCGGGCGCGACCGGTTCGTCCTCTCCGCGGGCCACTCGTCCCTGACCCTCTACACCCAGCTGTACCTGGGTGGCTTCGGTCTCGAGCTGGACGACCTGAAGTCCTTCCGCACCTGGGGCTCGAAGACCCCGGGTCACCCGGAGTACGGGCACACCGCCGGCGTCGAGACCACCACGGGCCCGCTGGGCCAGGGTGTCGCCAACGCCGTGGGCATGGCGATGGCCGCCCGCTACGAGCGCGGTCTGTTCGACCCGGAGGCGGCCGCCGGCACCTCGCCGTTCGACCACCGGATCTACGTGATCGCCGGTGACGGCTGCCTCCAGGAGGGCATCTCCGCCGAGGCGTCCTCGCTCGCGGGCCACCAGAAGCTCGGCAACCTGATCCTGCTGTGGGACGACAACCACATCTCGATCGAGGGCGACACCGAGACGGCCGTGTCCGAGGACACGATGAAGCGGTACGAGGCGTACGGCTGGCACGTGCAGCGCGTCGAGCCGCAGGCCAACGGCGACCTCGACCCGGCCGCGCTCTACGCGGCGATCCGGGCCGCCGAGGCCGAGACCGAGCGCCCGTCGTTCATCGCGATGCGCTCGATCATCGCCTGGCCCGCCCCGAACGCGCAGAACACCGAGGCCGCGCACGGCTCGGCGCTCGGCGACGAGGAGATCGCGGCCACCAAGCGCGTCCTCGGCTTCGACCCGGAGCAGACCTTCGAGGTCTCCGACGAGGTCATCGCGCACACCCGCGCGCTCGGCGACCGGGCCCGCGACGCCCGCGCGGAGTGGGAGAAGTCCCTCGCCGAGTGGCGTACGGCCAACCCGGAGCGGGCGGCGGAGTTCGACCGCATCCAGGCGAACGAGCTGCCGGCCGGCTGGGCCGCGAAGCTCCCGGTCTTCGAGGCCGGAAAGAGCGTCGCGACCCGTGCCGCGTCGGGCAAGGTGCTCCAGGCGCTCGGCGCGGTCATCCCCGAGCTGTGGGGCGGCTCCGCCGACCTGGCCGGCTCGAACAACACGACGATCGACAAGACCTCCTCGTTCCTGCCCGAGGGCAACCCGCTGCCGGAGGCCGACAAGTACGGCCGCACGATCCACTTCGGCATCCGCGAGCACTCCATGGCCGCGGAGATGAACGGCATCGCGCTGCACGGCAACACGCGGATCTACGGCGGCACCTTCCTGGTGTTCTCCGACTACATGCGCAACGCGGTGCGCCTCTCCGCGCTGATGCACCTGCCGGTGACCTACGTGTGGACGCACGACTCGATCGGTCTCGGCGAGGACGGCCCGACCCACCAGCCGGTGGAGCACCTGGCCTCGCTGCGCGCGATCCCGGGCCTCTCGGTGGTCCGCCCGGCCGACGCCAACGAGACGGCGATCGCCTGGCGCGAGATCATGCAGCGCCACACCAAGGTCTTCGGCAAGGGCGCCCCGGTCGGCCTCGCGCTGACCCGTCAGGGCGTGCCGACGTACGCGCCGAACGAGGACGCGGCCAAGGGCGGCTACGTGCTGTTCGACGCCGAGGGCGGCGAGCCGCAGGTCGTGCTGATCGCGACCGGCTCCGAGGTGCACCTGGCCGTCGAGGCCCGTGAGCAGCTCCAGGCCGCGGGCGTCCCGACCCGGGTGGTCTCGATGCCGTCGGTGGAGTGGTTCGAGGAGCAGGGCCAGGCGTACAAGGACGCGGTGCTGCCCCCGTCGGTCAAGGCCCGTGTCGCGGTGGAGGCCGGCATCGGCCTCACCTGGCACCGGTACGTGGGTGACGCCGGCCGGATCGTGTCGCTGGAGCACTTCGGCGCCTCGGCCGACGCCAAGGTCCTCTTCCGTGAGTTCGGTTTCACGCCGGAGGCGATCGTCGCCGCCGCCCGGGAATCGATCGACGCCGCCGCGCGCTGACGCGGATACGTACGACTTTTTGGAGATGCAACTCTCATGACAGACGCTCTCAAGCGCCTCTCCGACGAAGGCGTCGCGATCTGGCTGGACGACCTCTCGCGTCAGCGGATCACGTCCGGCAACCTGGCCGAGCTCATCGACCAGAGCCACGTGGTCGGTGTGACCACCAACCCGTCGATCTTCCAGAAGGCGATCTCCGAGGGGCACGGCTACGACCAGCAGCTGGCCGACCTCGCCGCCCGCAGGGTCACGGTCGAGGAAGCCATCCGCATGATCACGACGGCGGACGTCCGGGATGCCGCCGACATCCTGCGGCCCGTCTTCGACGCGACCGACGGCCAGGACGGCCGGGTCTCCATCGAGGTCGACCCGCGGCTCGCCCACGAGACGGCCGCCACGATCGCCGAGGCCAAGCAGCTGGCCTGGCTGGTGGACCGTCCGAACACGCTCATCAAGATCCCGGCCACCGAGGCGGGTCTGCCGGCGATCACCGAGGTCATCGGCCTCGGCATCAGCGTCAACGTCACGCTGATCTTCTCGCTGGAGCGCTACCGCGCGGTCATGGACGCCTACCTGGCGGGCCTGGAGAAGGCCCGCGAGCGCGGCCTCGACCTCTCCACGATCCACTCGGTGGCGTCCTTCTTCGTCTCCCGCGTGGACACGGAGATCGACAAGCGCCTGGACGGCATCGGCACCGACGAGGCCAAGGCGCTCAAGGGCAAGTCCGCCCTGGCCAACGCCCGTCTCGCCTACGAGGCCTACGAGGAGGTCTTCGCGGACTCCTCGGAGCGCTGGGCCGCCCTCGACAGGGCGCACGCCAACAAGCAGCGTCCGCTGTGGGCCTCGACCGGCGTCAAGGACCCGGCGTACAAGGACACGCTGTACGTGGTGGACCTGGTCGCCCCGGGCACGGTCAACACCATGCCGGAGGCCACCCTGGAGGCCACCGCCGACCACGGCGAGGTCTCGGGTGACACCGTCCGCGGCACGTACGACGCGTCCCGCGAGGTCCTGGAGGGCGTCGCGAAGCTGGGCATCAGCTACGACGACGTGGTCCGGCTCCTCGAGGACGAGGGCGTCGAGAAGTTCGAGGCGTCCTGGAACGACCTGCTCAAGTCGACCGAGGCGGAGCTCGAGCGCCTCGCACCTTCGGAGGCGTAGGCACTTTGAGCGCAGTCCACGGAGCCAACCCGCTCCGTGACGCCGCAGACCGACGGCTCCCGCGCATCGCGGGGCCGTCGGGTCTGGTGATCTTCGGTGTCACGGGCGATCTGTCCCGCAAGAAGCTGATGCCCGCCGTCTACGACCTGGCCAACCGCGGCCTGCTGCCGCCGGGCTTCTCGCTCGTCGGCTTCGCCCGCCGCGAATGGGCGGACGAGGACTTCGCGCAGGAGGTCTACGAGGCCGTCAAGCAGCACGCGCGCACCCCCTTCCGCGAGGAGGTGTGGCAGCAGCTGATCCAGGGCATGCGGTTCGTCCAGGGCGACTTCGACGACGACACGGCCTTCGAGCAGCTGAAGTCCACCATCGAGGAGCTGGACAAGGCGCAGGGCACGGGCGGCAACTTCGCCTTCTACCTCTCCGTGCCGCCGAAGTTCTTCCCGCTGGTCGTCCAGCAGCTCAAGAAGCACGGGCTCGCCGACCAGAAGGACGGCTCCTGGCGCCGCGCGGTCATCGAGAAGCCCTTCGGCCACGACCTTGCCTCCGCCAAGGAGCTCAACGAGGTCGTCCACGAGGTCTTCCCGCCGGACGCGGTCTTCCGGATCGACCACTACCTCGGCAAGGAGACCGTCCAGAACATCCTGGCGCTCCGCTTCGCCAACACCCTCTTCGAGCCGATCTGGAACCGGTCGTACGTCGACCACGTGCAGATCACCATGGCCGAGGACATCGGCATCGGCGGCCGGGCCGGCTACTACGACGGCATCGGCGCCGCCCGTGACGTCATCCAGAACCACCTGCTCCAGCTGCTCGCGCTGACCGCGATGGAGGAGCCCGGCTCCTTCGACGCCGACGCGCTCGCCGCCGAGAAGACCAAGGTCCTCGGCGCGGTGAAGCTGCCGAAGGACCTGGGCGCGTCCACGGTCCGCGGCCAGTACGCGGCCGGGTGGCAGGGCGGCGAGAAGGCCGTCGGCTACCTTCAGGAAGACGGCATCGACCCGCAGTCGAAGACCGACACCTACGCGGCCGTCAAGCTGGAGATCGACAACCGCCGCTGGGCGGGCGTCCCCTTCTACCTGCGGACGGGCAAGCGCCTGGGCCGCCGGGTCACGGAGATCGCGGTCGTCTTCCAGCGCGCCCCGCACTCCCCCTTCGACCACACCGCGACCGAGGAGCTCGGCCGCAACGCCATCGTCATCCGGGTCCAGCCCGACGAGGGCGTCACGGTGCGGTTCGGCTCGAAGGTGCCGGGCACGCAGATGGAGATCCGGGACGTCTCGATGGACTTCGCCTACGGCGAGTCCTTCACCGAGTCGAGCCCGGAGGCGTACGAGCGGCTCATCCTCGACGTCCTGCTCGGCGACTCCAACCTCTTCCCGCGGGTCGAGGAGGTCGAGCTGTCCTGGAAGATCCTCGACCCGATCGAGCAGTTCTGGGACACGCACGGCAAGCCCGCGCAGTACCAGTCCGGGACCTGGGGTCCGGTCGAGGCGGACGAGATGCTCGCACGAGACGGACGGAGCTGGCGCCGGCCATGAAGACCGACCTGACGGACACCACGTCCTCCAAGATCAACAAGGCGCTGGTGCTCGGGCGGCGGGCGATCGGCACCCCGGCCGTCGGCATGGTGCTCACCCTCGTCATCGTCACCGACGAGGAGAACGCCTACGACGCGCTGAAGGCGGCGAACGAGGCGTCCCGCGAGCACCCCTCGCGGACCCTCGTCGTCATCAAGCGGGTCTCGCGCTCCCCGCGGGACCGCGCCAAGACGCGGCTCGACGCCGAGGTCCGCCTCGGCGCCGACGCCAGCACCGGCGAGACGGTCGTCCTCCGGCTGTACGGCGAGGTCGTCGACCACGCCCAGTCGGTGGTCCTGCCGCTGCTCCTGCCGGACGCGCCGGTCGTCGTCTGGTGGCCGGTCAACGCCCCGGCCGACCCGGCGAACGACCCGCTGGGCGCTCTCGCCCAGCGCCGGGTGACCGACACGTACGCCGCCGAGCAGCCCATCCAGGAGCTGACCGGGCGGGCGGAGACGTACACCCCCGGTGACACGGACCTGTCGTGGACCCGGATCACCCCGTGGCGGTCGATGCTGGCCGCCGCGCTCGACCAGGTCGCCTGCGAGGTCACCTCGGCCGAGGTCGAGGGCGAGGAGTTCAACCCGAGCGTCGAGCTGCTCGCCATGTGGCTGGCGGACCGGCTGAAGGTGCCGGTGCGGCGCTCGAAGTCGGACGGGCCGGGGCTCACCTCCGTACGGATGGAGTCCGACGCCGGACCGATCGTGCTCGACCGGCCGGACGGCTCGCTCGCCACGCTCTCCATACAGGGACAGCCGGACCGTGGTGTGGCGCTCAAGCGCCGCGACACCGCCGAGCTGATCGCGGAGGAACTGCGCCGGCTCGACCCGGACGACACCTACGCCTCGGCGCTCCGGTACGGCCTCGAGCGGCTCGACGAGCGGGCCGCGGTCGTCGCGCCCGAGCCCGCCGCTCCGGCCGTCGTTCCCGCTCCCGCTCCGGAGGAGCCGACCGAGCCGACCGAGCCGACGGACTCCGTCGGCGAGGAGCAGACGGCGACCGGCCCGGCCCCGGAGGCCAAGCCGGCCCCGAAGCGGGCCTCGGCCAAGAAGGCGGCGGCCAAGTGAGCGCCCCTCAGCTGGTGGTCCACCGCGACAAGGAGCTGATGGCCGAGGCGGCCGCGGCCCGGCTGATCACGCGCATCGTGGACGCCCAGGCGTCCCGCGGCGCGGCCTCGGTCGTGCTGACCGGCGGCCGCAACGGCAACGGCCTCCTCGCCGCCCTCGGCACGGCGCCGGCCCGGGACGCGATCGACTGGTCGCGGCTCGACCTCTGGTGGGGTGACGAGCGGTTCCTGCCCGAGGGCGACCCCGAGCGGAACGTCACCCAGGCCCGCGCGGCGCTGTTCGACCGGGTGCCGCTCGACCCGGCGCGGGTGCACGCGATGCCCGCGTCGGACGGCCCGTACGGGAACGACGCCGACGCGGCGGCCGCGGCCTACGCGGAGGAGCTTGCGGCGGCCGCGGGCCCCGGCGACCACGGCGGCGTGCCGACGTTCGACGTGCTGATGCTGGGCGTCGGCCCGGACACGCACGTGGCCTCGCTCTTCCCGGAGCTCCCGGCGGTCCGTGAGACCGAGCGGACGGTCGTCGGGGTGCACGGTGCCCCGAAGCCGCCGCCGACCCGGATCTCCCTGACCCTCCCGGCGATCCGGGCGGCGAAGGAGGTCTGGCTGCTCGCGGCCGGCGAGGACAAGGCGAAGGCGGCGGCGATCGCCCTGTCGGGCGCGGGCGAGGTGCAGGCCCCGGCGGCCGGTGCCCGCGGCCGTTCCCGCACGCTGTGGCTGCTCGACGCCGCGGCGGCCTCGGAGCTGCCGCGGAGCCTGTATCCGCCGGCGTCGGCCTGATCCGACCGTACGGAGGCCCGGTTCACCCGGGGGTGGGCCGGGCCTCCGTCGTGCGTACGGGTCCGGGCGCGGGCTCCAGGAAGGCCGCGAGGAGCCCGGGGACGGCCTCGGCGGCGAAGGTGAGCCCCTGGCTCTCGCCGGCGTCGAGGACGTCGTACGCCCCCGCTCCCGCGGCCGTCGTCGCGGTGACGGTCAGCAGTCCGGCGCGGCGCTGGAAGAACGACTGCTTCACGGTCCAGCCGATGACCCCGGACCGCTGGAGGGCGACCGTCGCCCGTCGTACCGTGCCCGAACGGGTCACCAGGTACGGGCCGCTGACGGCGTGTCCGAGGGTCCGGTGGGCGTCGAGGGCGAGCAGTACCGCGAGCGGGGCGAAGACGACCGCGCAGCCGGCCGCCACGTACAGCAGGACCGGGGTGACCAGCACGCCGAGGAGGGCGAGGACGGCGGCCGGGAGGAGGGCGGCGGTCAGCGCCCACCGCAGCCTGCGGGTGCGGGCGGCCCGGGGGTGGGCGGCGAGCGGCGCCCCGGTGGGCGGGGCGGTCTCGCGCAGGACCTCGGCGACGACCCGGTCGGCGACGGACCGCTCCACGGGCGGCAGCAGGTTCTTGAGGTCGGCGTGCCGGTCGTCGTCGTCCTTGACGAGGCCGGTGGCGACGGCGTCGACGCGGGCGGCGCCGCAGAGACGGATCCCGAGCGGTTCGACGAGTTCGACGCCGCGCAGCCGGGCCTCCTCCAGGGAGACGGAGCGGGCGGTGAACAGGCCCCGGCGGACCCGGAGGGTGCCGCCCGGCTCGCGTTCCAGGCGGTAGTTCCACCACATCTCGACCCAGAGGCCGAGGGCGCCGACGGCCCCGACGGCCGTGGCGAGGAGGACGAGGTCGACGATCACCCAGGCGAGGGAGACGTCCCGGAACCGCTCCCCTATCCAGTCGATGACCTCGGCCTGGGCGCCGAACCACTCGCTGACCTGCATGACCGCGCCGGCCGCCGCGCCGCCGAGGGCGGGGGCGAGGAAGGAGAGCGGGGCGTAGCGGATCCAGCGCGGGTCGAGGGCGGCGAGGGTGCCGTCGTGCCGGGGGTCCGCGACGGTGTCGGCGGGGCGGGCGAGGAGTTCGGCGCGGAGCCGTTCGCCCTCGGAGCGGGCGACGAGGTCGAGTTCGAGGGTGGACTCGCTGCCGCCGGTGCTCTCGCCGGTGCCGATGCGGACCTTGACGAGGCCGAGGACGCGCTGGAGGGGGTTGGCGGTGAGGTCGACGCTGCGGATGCGGTCGCGGGCGAGGGAACGCCGTTTCAGGAGCAGCAGTCCGGTGTGGAGTTCGGTCCGTTCGGGGCCGACGCGGTAGCGGGTGCGGCGCAGCCGGACGTGGTCGGCGGCGGTGCCGCCCAGGACGACGAGGACGGCGGCGGCGAGGACCCAGGCGACGGCCCGCGGGGCCGGGAGGGGGCCGGTGAGGGCGACCGCGGCGGGGACTCCGGCGCCCGCGGCGAAGCCGCAGAGGACGGCGGCGCGGGCGAGCACGGTCCGCCGGTCGAGCCGCCGCCAGCCGGGCCCGTCGAGCCCGTCGTGCCCGACGGGCCCGGGGGCGGGCCGCTGCCCGGAGGCCTCCGCGCCCGGGTCGCTCATGTGGCGTCCCCGGGCGTGGCCTGGGTGAGGGCCGTCAGCCGCTCGCCCAGTTCGGCGGCGAGCTCGTGGTCGAGGCCCTCGATCCGTACCGCCCCCTTGGAGGAGGCGGTGGTGACGGTGACCGTGCCGAGCCGGAAGAGCTGCTCCAGCGGGCCGCGTACGGTGTCCACGGTCTGGATCCGGGACATCGGCGCGATCCGCCACTCCTGCCACAGCGCCCCGGTGCGGACGTACACGGCCTCGTCGGTGACCTCCCAGCGGTGCACGCGGAACCACCAGGCGGGGAAGAACGCGGAGCAGCCGAGCCCGGTCAGGGCCACGGCTCCGGCGGCGAGGAGCAGCCAGGTCCTGGCCGGCCCGACGAGCGCGCCGAGGACGCCCAGGACGGCGACCGGGACGGCGGTGGCCACCAGGCACTGGGTCCGCCACCAGCCGACGGCGCGCCGGTCCACGGCGTGTCGCGGCGGGCGCAGCCGTACCGCGTTCTCCCCCCTCATGGGTCTACCGTCCGCGCAGCGAGCGGTAGGCGGCGACGAGCCCGGCGGTCGAGCTGTCGAGCTGCTCGCCGCCCTGGCCCTCGGTCAGGACGGGTTCGATGCGCTTGGCGAGGACCTTGCCCAGTTCGACGCCCCACTGGTCGAAGGAGTCGATGTTCCAGATCGCGCCCTGCACGAAGACCTTGTGCTCGTAGAGCGCCACGAGCTGGCCGAGCACGGACGGGGTGAGCGCGTCGGCGAGGATCGTGGTGGTGGGGTGGTCGCCCTTGAACGTCTTGTGCGGGACGAGCTCCTCCGGGACGCCCTCGGCGCGGACCTCGTCGGGGGTCTTGCCGAAGGCGAGGGCCTGGGTCTGGGCGAAGAAGTTCGCCATCAGCAGGTCGTGCTGGGCGACCAGGCCGGGCAGCAGGTCGTCGACGGGGCGGGCGAAGCCGATGAAGTCGGCCGGGATGAGCTTGGTGCCCTGGTGGATCAACTGGTAATAAGCGTGCTGGCCGTTGGTGCCGGGGGTGCCCCAGACGACCGGGCCGGTCTGCCAGTCGACGGGGTTGCCGTCGCGGTCCACCGACTTGCCGTTGGACTCCATGTCGAGCTGCTGGAGGTAGGCGGTGAACTTGGAGAGGTAGTGGGAGTAGGGCAGGACGGCGTGCGACTGGGCGTCGAAGAACGCGCCGTACCAGACGCCGAGGAGGCCGAGGAGCAGCGGCGCGTTCTCCTCGGGCGGGGCGGTGCGGAAGTGCTCGTCGACGAGGTGGAAGCCGTCGAGCATCTCGCGGAAGCGCTCGGGGCCGATGGCGATCATGAGGGAGAGGCCGATGGCGGAGTCGTAGGAGTAGCGGCCGCCCACCCAGTCCCAGAACTCGAACATGTTCGTGGTGTCGATGCCGAACTCCTCGACCTTCTCGGCGTTGGTCGAGAGGGCGACGAAGTGCTTGGCGACGGCGTCCTGGTCGGCGCGCAGCCCGGTGAGGAGCCAGTCGCGCGCGGAGGTGGCGTTGGTGATCGTCTCGATGGTGGTGAAGGTCTTCGAGGCGACGATGAACAGCGTCTCGGCCGGGTCGAGGTCGCGGACGGCCTCGTGGAGGTCGGCGCCGTCGACGTTGGAGACGAAACGGAACGTCAGGTCCCGCTGGGTGTAGGAGCGCAGGACCTCGTAGGCCATGGCGGGTCCGAGGTCGGAGCCGCCGATGCCGATGTTCACGACGTTCCTGATCGGCTTGCCGGTGTGGCCGGTCCATTCGCCGGCGCGGACCTTGTCCGCGAAGGCGGCCATCTTGTCGAGGACGGCGTGGACGGCGGGGACGACGTTCTCGCCGTCGACCTCGATCACGGCGTCGCGCGGGGCGCGCAGCGCGATGTGGAGGACGGCCCGGTCCTCGGTGGTGTTGATCTTCTCGCCGCGGAACATGGCGTCACGGAGTTCGGCGACGCCGGTGGCGGCGGCCAGTTCGCGCAGCAGGGTCAGCGTCTCGCCCGTGACGAGGTGCTTGGAGTGGTCCAGGTAGAGGTCGCCGACCCGCAGGGTGTGGTCGGTGCCGCGCGTCGGTTCGGCGGCGAACAGCTCCCGCAGCCCGGTGTCGCCCAGCTGCTCACGGTGCTTCACGAGTGCCGCCCACTCGGGCAGCCGGTTGAGCCTCGTACGGCCTTCGCTAGTCATCTCGGACATCGCCCACTTCTTCTCGTACTTTTCTGCCCCGCTGCCCTCCAACCTAATTGATCTGGGGACCTGAACGACGACATGACGAAGGGCCTTGTCCGCGAACCGTGTTCACGGGCAAGGCCCTTCGTCGTGTCGTCACACCACGCTCAGATCTCTCCGCGGAGCTTGGCGAGCGCCTCGGCGAGGATCGCCTCGCCGTCGGCGTCGCTGCGGCGCTCCCGCACGTAGGCGAGGTGCGTCTTGTACGGCTCCGTGCGCGGCGGGTCCGGCGGGTTGTCCCGGTCCTGGCCTGCCGGGAAGCCGCACCGCGGGCAGTCCCACGTCTCCGGGACCGCCGCGTCGCTGGCGAAGCTCGGCTGCGTCTCGTGCCCGTTCGAGCACCAGAAGGAGATGCGGAGGCGCGGTGCCGACTCGCCCCGCTCGGCCTCCCCCATCGGCCCCGCTCCGACCCGGCTTCCCCGGATCGCGTTGCCACTTGCCACGGTCGTAACTCCCTGCGTGATGGTGCTCGAAGATGCCCCAGTCTACGTAAGGCCCAACGCGCGTCCAGTGTTCGGAGTTACCCGTCCAACTTCATCAGCAGACCAAGTACGACAATGCAGGCGAACCACAGCAGGCCGACCACGATCGTGATGCGGTCGAGGTTGCGCTCGGCGACCGAGGAGCCGCCGACGGACGACTGCATGCCGCCACCGAACATGTCGGAGAGGCCGCCGCCCTTCCCCTTGTGCATCAGCACGAGCAGCATCAGCAGCGCGCTGAAGACGATCAGGGCGATCGAGAACCCCATAACCACGGCTGGACCAACTTCCTCGGACTTATACGGACGGGGGCCGGGCACCTGCCCGGCCCCCGCAAGGGTACGACGGATCGCCGCTACGGCATACTCACCGTTCGCGTCACTGGTCGCGGAAGCGCACGATCTTGACGAACTCGTCGGCGTCGAGCGCCGCGCCGCCCACCAGGGCGCCGTCGACGTCCGGCTGCGCCATGATCGCGGCGACGTTGCCGGCCTTCACCGAGCCGCCGTACTGGATGCGCACCTTGTCGGCGAGCTCCTGGGAGTACAGCTCCGCGAGGCGGCCGCGGATCGCCCCGCAGACCTCCTGCGCGTCCTCGGGGGTGGCGACCTCGCCGGTGCCGATGGCCCACACCGGCTCGTACGCGATCACGATGGACTCGGCCTGCTCGGCCGGGACGTCCTTGAGGCCGCCGTCGAGCTGGGCGAGGGTGTACTCGACCTGCCGGCCGGCCTTGCGGACGTCGAGGCCCTCGCCGACGCAGAGGATCGGGGTCAGGCCGTGCTGGTGGGCGGCCTTCACCTTGGCGTTGCAGACCTCGTCGGTCTCGGCGTGGTACTGGCGGCGCTCGGAGTGGCCGACGGCCACGTAGGCGCACTTCAGCTTGGCCAGCATGGCGCCGGAGATCTCGCCGGTGTACGCGCCGGAGTCGTGCGCCGACAGGTCCTGGGCGCCGTACTTGATCTTGAGCTTGTCGCCGTCGACCAGGGTCTGCACCGAGCGCAGGTCGGTGAAGGGAACCAGGACCGCGACCTCACAGGCGTCGTAGTCCTTGTCGGTCAGGGCGAAGGCGAGCTTCTGGACGTGGGCGATGGCCTCCAGGTGGTTGAGGTTCATCTTCCAGTTGCCCGCCATCAGCGGGGTGCGGGTGGTCATGCGGGTCAGTCCTCCAGTGCGGCGAGGCCGGGAAGCGTCTTGCCCTCGAGGTATTCGAGGGAGGCGCCGCCGCCGGTCGAGATGTGGCCGAATGCGTTCTCGTCGAAGCCCAGGGTGCGGACGGCCGCGGCGGAGTCGCCGCCGCCGACCACGGTGAAGGCCGGGGAGTCGACGAGCGCCTGGGCGACGGCCTTGGTGCCCTCGGCGTAGTCGGGGTGCTCGAAGACGCCCATGGGGCCGTTCCAGAAGACGGTGGCCGCGTCGGCGAGCTTCGAGGCGTACAGCTTGCGGGTCTCCGGACCGATGTCCAGGCCCTCCTCCGTCGCGGGGATGGCGTCCGCGGCGACGACGGTCGGGTTGGCCGGGGCCTTGGTCTTCAGGTCCGGGAACTCGGGCGAGACCAGGACGTCGACGGGGAGGACGAACTCCACGCCGCGCTGCTCGGCGCGGTCCAGGTACTCCCGGACGGCTGGGATCTGGTCCTCCTGGAGGAGGGAGATGCCGACCTCGTGGCCCTGGGCCTTGAGGAAGGTGTAGGCCATGCCGCCACCGATGAGGATGCGGTCGGCCTTCTCCAGGAGGTGGTCGATGACGCCGAGCTTGTCGGAGACCTTGGCGCCGCCGAGGACGACCACGTAGGGCCGCCGGACGTCCTCGGTGAGCTTCTTGAGGACGCCGACCTCGTTGGCGATGAGGTAGCCGGCCGCGTGCGGCAGCTTGCCCGGCAGGTCGTACACCGAGGCGTGCTTGCGGTGCACGGCGCCGAAGCCGTCGCCGACGTAGACGTCGGCGAGGGCGGCCAGCTGCTCCGCGAAGGCGGCGCGCTCGGCGTCGTCCTTCGAGGTCTCGCCGGCGTTGAAGCGGAGGTTCTCGATGACGGCCACCCGACCGTCGGTCAGGCCCGCGACGGTCGCCCGCGCGGACTCGCCGACCGTGTCGGTCGCGAAGGCCACGTCGGCGCCGAGCAGCTCGCCGAGCCGCGCGGCGGCCGGGGCGAGCGAGAACTGCGGGTCCGGGGCGCCCTTGGGGCGGCCCAGGTGCGAGGCGACCACGACGCGGGCGCCGGCGTCGGCCAGCGCCTTGACCGTGGGGACGACGGCACGGATGCGGCCGTCGTCGGTGATGGTGGTGCCGTCGAGCGGCACGTTGAGATCGGCGCGGACGAACACCCGCTTGCCGGAGACGCCTTCGGCGAGAAGCTCGTCGATCGTCTTCATCTGTCACAGACTCCTTGGTACGCGGTGGAGCACACGAGACAGGGCTCGCACAGCGCGGCGTTGCGCTGCCCGAGCCCTGCTCACATCGAAAGCCTGCCCTGAACCCTAGAGCTTAGAGCCGGCCGCCGACGAAGACGGTGAGGTCGACGAGACGGTTGGAGTAGCCCCACTCGTTGTCGTACCAGCCGAGGATCTTGACCGTGCTGCCTTCCTGGACCATCGTCAGGGAGGCGTCGAAGGTGCAGGACGCCGGGTCGCTGACGATGTCGGAGGAGACGATCGGGTCCTCGGTGTAGAAGAGGATGCCCTTCAGGTCGCCGTCGTCGGCGGCCTTCTTGAACGCGGCGTTCACCTCGTCCTTGGTGACCTCGCGGTCGAGGGTGACGACCAGGTCGGTGGCGGAGCCGGTCGGGACCGGGACACGCATGGCGATGCCGTCGAGCTTGCCCTTGAGCTGCGGGAGGACCAGGGCGGTGGCCTTGGCGGCACCGGTCGTGGTCGGGATGATGTTCTCCGCGGCGGCGCGGGCGCGACGCAGGTCCTTGTGCGGGAAGTCCAGGATGCGCTGGTCGTTCGTGTACGCGTGGACCGTGGTCATCAGGCCCTTGACGATGCCGAAGTTCTCGTCGAGGACCTTCGCCATGGGGGCGACGCAGTTGGTGGTGCAGGACGCGTTCGAGATGACGTGGTGCTGCGCGGGGTCGTACTTGTCCTGGTTGACGCCCATGACGATGGTGATGTCCTCGTCGCTGGCCGGGGCCGAGATCAGGACCTTCTTCGCGCCACCGGCGATGTGCTTCTCGGCGTCGGCCTTCTTCGTGAAGATGCCGGTCGACTCGATGACGATGTCGACGCCCAGCTCGCCCCACGGGATGTCGGCCGGGTTGCGCTCGGAGAGCACCTTGATGGTGTGGCCGTCCACGGTGATGGTGTCGGCGGTGTGGGTGACCTCGGCCTTGAGGCGACCCAGGATGGTGTCGTACTTCAGCAGGTGCGCCGTGGTCGCGGTGTCTCCCAGGTCGTTCACCGCCACGACTTCGATGTCGGCACCCTGCTCAAGGAGCGCGCGGAAATAGTTGCGACCGATACGGCCAAAGCCGTTGATGCCTACGCGGATCGTCACGAACCGATCTCCTCGTTAGGAACGCCGGTATATGTCACACCGGCGAGATCTTGATTTTTTTGGGATGTCCCCGACCGCTTACGACCCTACCTCTCCCCGCCCGCCGGAGTGACATCGGCCTCAGCCGCTTGGGACCGGAACGTGAGCGAAAACGGCCGACGGCCCGCACCTACCAACGGGTACGGGCCGTCGTGGGACCTTTGTCCCGATTACTCTCCGTCAGCGCCGGAGGACCCCCAGGGCGCGGCCGAGGAGCCTCGCCCGCTCCCCCGCGTCCGTCACGTGCTCCAGGCCGAAGCCCAGCAGGACGGTGTCGCGGGTGGTGACGGCGGCCTGGGAGTGGAAGAGCGCCGCGGACCGCGTCCAGTCCGAGCCGTTGCCGGGGCTGCCGACCGGGGCGCCGGGGACGGACCAGGCGCCGAGGGAGGTCTCGAAGCCCTCGGCCTCGGTGCCGGAGCCGGTGACCAGACGGGTGTCGTCGACGAAGGCGCCCGTCTCGCCCGTACCCGGGTCGGAGACGTACGCGATCGACAGCTCGACCTTCCTGCCGGCCCAGGCGCTCAGGTCGACGGAGGCCTGGCGCCAGCCGTTGGACGGGCCGGTGAACGCGTTCCAGGACCCGGTGGTGCCGGTGGACGCGCAGCCGTTCTCGCCGACCGTGAGGTAGTGGGCGAGGAAGGGGTGGTCCCGGACGTAGTAGCCCTCGCCGCAGTCGGCGGGGGGCTCGGCCGAGGTGCCGCCGTTGGCGTCCGGCAGGGTCGTCCAGTCCTCCTGGCCGACGGTGTGGGCCTCGACGACGAGGTTGTCGTAGCCGGGCTCGGTGTCGTAGCTGACCTGGAAGTCGAGGCGCGGCCGCTCGGCGGCGGCGACCCCGGTGAGGTCGACGGTCCTGGTCAGCCGGGCCCAGGTGCCGTCGGTGTGGCGGACCGCGGCGAAGGAGCTGCCCTCCGCGGGCTCGAAGGGGGTGCGGACGCCCGGGTAGTCGCCGCCCGAGGCGCTGCTCGCGAACTGCGGGAACTCCTCGGGGTCGAGCGTGTCGGAGGTGACCGTGTACGCCCCCGCGTTGTCGAGGGGGTTGCCCTCCGCCGCGCCGAGGGTGACGCCGAGGCCGCGGAGGCCACCCGCGCCGCTGTACCGCAGCGGGTTGTTCAGGCCGGCGCGGTGGTGGGCGCCGAGGTAGTACTGGGCGAAGTCGTTGGACTCGGCACGGCCGATCCGGGTGAGCCCACCGGTCTTCTCGCCGGCGTTGACGAGCGTGCCGCCCTCGTTGAGGTAGGAGCGGACGGCGAGCTGGACGGCACCGGAGGGGCGTTCCGCGCCGGTGTACCAGACGACGGTGCGGAAGTGGGAGAGGACGCCGAGGGCGTGCGGGGTCCCCTGGGTGGCGACGTCCCAGACGGCCGCCTTCCGGCCGTTGTCGGCGAGCGCCTTCACGTACGCGGCGGTGTGCCGGGCGGCGGCGGTGCCGCCCTCCTCGGCGAGGACGAGGACGTCACCGCGGGCCCGGTCGGCCACGGTGTACGTGAACGGGGCGGAGGCGGTGGCCCTGCCGTCGGCGGTGCGGGCGGTGAACCGGACCTCGACCGAGTCGCCGGGCCGGGCGCCCTCGACCTCGCCCCGGTACTGGTCGAAGTACAGGTTGTCCTCGCCGCCGTAGGTCTCGCCGCCCTTCCACGCCTGCAGCGGGACCCGGTGCGTACGGCCGCCGTTGATCCGGTACTGGAGGGTCTTGCCGCGCAGGGACTTCCGCGCGGTGACGGCGACCTCCTGTTCCTCGCCGCGGGCGTAGGAGGTGGTGAAGGCGTCGGGGGTGAAGTCGGGGGCCTCGACGCCGACCGGGGAGACCGGCCGGTCGGGGTGGGCGGCCGACTCGGCGACGGCGAGCGCGAAGGGGACGTTCTTGGCGAACTCCGCCTGGATCAGCTTCTCGTCGTCGGGGAAGGTGAAGACGGAGGCGCAGTCGGCCGGGTTCCACGCGTCGTTCGGGTCGGCCCGGGAGGCGGTGGCACAGGTCGACATCTCCGGGGTGAACATCTGCATGCCGTTGACGTTGGCGGCGTGTCCGTCCGCCTCGCCGTTGGTGATGTACAGCTCGGAGGAGACCTGCGGCCGGTAGCCCGGGACGGCCGGGTTCTGCGGGGTTCCGGCCAGGGCCTTGAGGGCGATGTCGTCGGGGGTGTCGGTGGCGACCTGCCAGCCCACGCCGTACAGGATCAGCTGGGCGGCGGAGTGGTAGTTGATGCCGTACGAGAAGCCGATGCGCTTCTGGAAGGCGTCCAGGGCCCGGGTCTCGGGCTCCGACATGGGGCCGCTGCCGCGGTAGGTCTCGTCGGCCGGGTCGGGGGACGAACCCTCGTTGTCGTAGCCCCACTTGTAGGCGAAGTTGCGGTTGAGGTCGACGCCGTCGCCGGGTGCGATGCGGCCGTCGCCGTCGTTGTCGCGGAGGTTCTTGCGCCACTGCCGGTTGGCGGGGTCGGCGTGGGTGAAGTCGTAGCCGTCCGGGTTGGCGGAGAGCACGAACCACAGCTCGCCGGAGTCGACGAGGTCGGTGATCCGACGGTCCTTGCCGTAGTTGTCGAGGTAGTGGTGGAGCAGCCGCCGGGTCATCTCGGGCGTGATCCACTCGCGGGCGTGCTGGTTCGACAGGTAGAGGGTGGCGGGCCGGGAGCCGTCCCTGACGCGCCGGGCGTCCTTCGTGACCTTGACGGCCAGGATGTCCTGGCCGCGCACGGTCTTGCCGATGGAGACGACCTTGGTGAGCCCGGGGTGGGCGCGGGCGGTGTCCAGGATCTCCTGCTTGAGGCCGCCGGCGCCGCCGTACGGGCGGAAGACGCCGTCACCGGCCGTGTCGACCCGCCGCTCGGCGGAGGCGGACAGGGTGTGCTCGGCGAGCGGGACGCCCTTGCCGCGGAGCTGTCCGGCCTGGGCGTCGGTGAGGTACAGCTCGATCGTGGCGGTGCCCTTCTCGGGCACCTGCTCGGTGAGTTCGTGGCCGTCGGCTCCGGCGTCGAGGAGCAGGGGCACCTGCTCCTTGGTGACCTCGGCGCGCCACACGGAGAGGTGGGCGTACTCCCCTTCCGTGGGCCGTGGTTGCGCTCCGGCGACGGGTGTCGTCGCCAGTCCCGCGATCAGCAGTGAAGTCGCGGCGAGGATCGATCTCGCTCTGCGTCCCATGAGCCCCCCTTGCTGTGGTCCGTCACGAAGGTGAACAGACGCCAGGCTCTTGGGCGCCCATGGACCTGTCAAGGGTGCCTCGCCGCCCCCGCGAAAAAGCTGCCGGTGCCTCAGAAAGGCACCGACAGCGCGGAGTTCGGGGCCGTGCGGCCCGGAGTTCTGGGTTCCGTGCGACGCCCGCGCCGCACGGTTCCGGTCAGCCGACGAGGCTGTCGTCGAGCTCCTCGGTGAGGTTGGACTCGGTCCCGGGGATGCCCAGGTCCTGCGCCCGCTTGTCGGCCATGGCGAGCAGCCGACGGATCCGGCCGGCCACCGCGTCCTTGGTCAGCGGCGGGTCGGCGAGCGCGCCCAGCTCCTCCAGGGAGGCCTGCTTGTGCTCCATGCGCAGGCGGCCCGCGGCGGCGAGGTGCTCGGGCACCTCCTCGCCGAGGATCTCCAGGGCGCGCTGCACCCGGGCGCCCGCGGCGACCGCGGCCCGCGCCGAACGGCGCAGGTTGGCGTCGTCGAAGTTGGCCAGCCGGTTGGCCGTGGCGCGGACCTCGCGCCGCATCCGCCGCTCCTCCCAGGCCAGCACCGACTCGTGCGCGCCGAGCCGGGTCAGCAGGGCGCCGATGGCGTCGCCGTCGCGGACGACGACGCGGTCCACGCCCCGTACCTCGCGCGCCTTGGCGGCGATGGAGAGCCTGCGGGCCGCGCCGACCAGCGCCAGGGCCGCCTCCGGTCCCGGGCAGGTGACCTCGAGGGAGGACGAGCGGCCGGGCTCCGTCAGCGAGCCGTGCGCCAGGAACGCCCCGCGCCAGGCCGCCTCGGCGTCACAGGTCGCGCCGGAGACCACCTGCGGGGGCAGGCCCCGGATGGGGCGGCCGCGGCCGTCGACGAGGCCGGTCTGCCGCGCCAGCTGGTCGCCGCCGGCCACCACGCGCACCACGAACCGCGAGCCGCGCCGCAGCCCGCCGGGCGCCATCACGATCAGCTCCGAGCTGTGCCCGAAGATCTCCAGGATGTCCCGCTTCAGCCGGCGGGCCGCCATGGCCGTGTCCAGCTCCGCCTCGATCACGATGCGGCCGCTCACCAGGTGCAGCCCGCCCGCGAACCGCAGGATCGACGAGACCTCTGCCTTCCTGCAGCAGGTCCGGGTGACGGGGAGCCGGGAGATCTCGTCCTTCACCGCTGCCGTCATCGCCATGGGCCGATCCTTCCATGCATCCGAAAAATACGGTCGTACGCGGCGGCCAACAGCTCCGGGTCGTGCTTCGGAGCACCGTCGGGCCCGGCCACCGGCGCCAGCTCGACCGCGGCGCCGAGCCGCTTGGCGGCATCGACGAGGGGCTCCCTCGCTGACACGTCGGGCACGGCGGCCTCGTCGGCCAGCACCACGTCCAGGGCGAGTTTAGGGGCGTGTCGTCCCAAAACCTCCAAATGACGCTGCGGGGAGAAGCCCTCGGTTTCTCCCGACTGCGGCGCGAGGTTCAGCGAGAGCACCTTCCGGGCCTTCGTCTCGACCAGGGCGTCGAGGAGCTCGGGCACCAGGAGGTGCGGGATCACCGAGGAGAACCAGGAGCCGGGACCGAGCACCACCCAGTCCGCGTCGAGGACGGCGGCGACCGCCTCGGGCACGGCGGGCGGGTCGTGCGGCACCAGGTGCACGGACTGCACCTCGCCGGGGGTCAGCGCCACCGTCGCCTGGCCGCGTACGGTGTCCACGTCGTCCGGGCGGGCCGGGTCGTGGCCCTTGACCAGGGCCTGGAGCTCCAGGGGCACGGCCGACATGGGCAGGACGCGGCCCTGGGCGCCGAGCAGCCGGCCCACCAGGTCGAGGGCCTGCACGGGGTCGCCGCCGAGCTGCTCCCAGAGGGCGACGATCAGCAGGTTGCCGACGGCGTGGCCGCCCATCTCGCCCTTGGACTGGAAGCGGTGCTGGATGACCCGCGCCCAGGTCTGGCCCCAGTCGTCGTCGCCGCAGAGCGCGGCGAGCGCCTTGCGCAGGTCGCCCGGGGGCAGCACGCCCAGCTCCTCGCGGAGCCGGCCGCTGGAGCCCCCGTCGTCGGCGACGGTGACGACGGCGGTGAGGTCGCCGGTGATACGGCGCAGGGCGGCCAGGGATGCCGAGAGGCCCATGCCGCCGCCCAGTGCGACGACCTTGGGCTGGGCGCCGCGCCTGCGGAGCGTGCGCCGCACCGTGAGGGTGGAGGCACGCCTGCGGTACGGCTTCACTCGCGCCCCATGTCCCGGTGCACGACGACGGTCTCGACCCCTTCGGCGGCGAGGCGGGCGGCGAGGCGCTCGGCGGTGGCCACCGAGCGGTGCTTGCCGCCCGTGCAGCCCACGGCGACGGTCACGTACCGCTTGCCCTCGCGGCGGTAGCCGGCGGCGATCAGCTGGAGCAGCTCGGTGTAGCGGTCCAGGAACTCCTTGGCGCCGGGCTGGTTGTAGACGTAGTTCGACACCTCCTCGTTGAGGCCGGTGAAGGGGCGCAGCTCGGGGACCCAGTGCGGGTTCGGCAGGAAGCGCATGTCCACGACGAGGTCGGCGTCGACCGGCAGGCCGTACTTGAAGCCGAAGGACATCACGGTGGCCCGCAGCTCGGGCTCCTCGTCGCCGGCGAACTGGGCGTCCATCTTGGCGCGCAGCTCGTGGACGTTGAGGCTGGAGGTGTCGATGACGAGGTCGGCGTCGCCGCGCAGCTCGCGCAGGAGGTCGCGCTCGGCGGCGATGCCGTCGGTGATGCGGCCGTCGCCCTGGAGGGGGTGGGGGCGGCGGACCGACTCGAAGCGCCGGACGAGGGCCTCGTCGGAGGACTCCAGGAAGACGATCCGACGCGTGACCTGCTTGGCGTCGAGGTCGGCCAGGGACTCCCGGAGGTTGTCGAAGAACTGCCGGCCGCGGACGTCGACGACGACGGCGATGCGGGCGACGTTGCCCTGAGAGCGGGCGCCCAGCTCCACCATGGTGGGGATGAGGGCGGGCGGCAGGTTGTCGACGACGAACCAGCCGAGGTCCTCCAGGCACTTCGCGGCCGTGGACCGGCCGGCTCCGGACATGCCGGAGATGATCACCAGCTCGGGGATGGCCGCCTCGGCGCCGTTGTCGGCGGGGGTCTCCTTCGTGCCCGTACTCACGTGTCCTGCTCCGTCTTCTCGGTCGCGCTCGTCGTGCCGGTCGTTCTGGTCGGTCGGGTCGGTCGGGTCGGTCGGGTCGGTCGGGTGGTGCTCGTCGGGCTGGGTCATGCGGTGGTGCCCCCGTCGTCTTCCATGATCTCTCCTGTCGCCGTGTTCACGGCGGGTGCCGCCGGGGCTGCCTGAGCGAGGGCCACGACGACCGCCTCCGCGGTCTTCCGGCCCATGCCGGGGACCTCGCAGATCTGGTCGATTGTCGCCTGCCGGAGCCGCTTCACCGAGCCGAAATGCTTGATCAACGCTTGTTTCCGGGTCTGGCCGAGACCCGGGACGTCGTCGAGGGGGCTGGTCCGGAGGCGTTTCGTCCGCTTGGAGCGCTGGTAGCGGATCGCGAAGTCGTGAGCGGTGTCACGGACCCGCTGCAGGAGGTAGAGCCCCTCGCTGGAGCGGGGCAGCACCACGGGGTCGTCGTCACCGGGCAGCCACACCTCCTCCAGGCGCTTGGCCAGGCCGCAGACCGCGACGTCGTCGATGCCCAGCTCGTCGAGCGCCCGCCGGGCGGCCGCCACCTGCGGCTGCCCGCCGTCGACCACGACCAGCTGCGGCGGGTACGCGAAGCGCTTCGGGCGTCCGTCGTCCTGCGGGTCCTCCGCCGGGACCTCGCCGTCGCCCCACTCGCCGGTCTTCTCCTTCTCGGCGAGGTAGCGCCTGAACCGCCGGGTGATCACCTCGTGCATGGACCGGACGTCGTCCTGGCCCTCGAAGCCCTTGATCTGGAAGCGGCGGTACTCGCCCTTGCGGGGCAGCCCGTCCTCGAAGACGACCATGGACGCGACGACGTCCTCGCCCTGGAGGTGCGAGATGTCGAAGCACTCGATCCGCAGCGGCGCCGAGTCCAGGTCCAGGGCCTCGGCGATCTCCTCCAGCGCCCGGGAGCGGGTCGTCAGGTCGCTGGCCCGCTTCGTCTTGTGCAGCACGAGGGCCTGCTGGGCGTTGCGCGCGACCGTCTCCATCAGGGCCTTCTTGTCGCCGCGCTGCGGCACCCGCAGGGAGACGGCGGAGCCCCGGCGGCCCGACAGCCAGGCCGTGACGGCCTCCGCGTCCTCCGGGACCGCCGGGACCAGGACCTCCTTGGGGACCGCGTCGCCCGTCTCCTCGCCGTACAGCTGCTGGAGCGCGTGCTCGACGAGCCCCGCCGTGTCGACGGCCTCCACCTTGTCGGTGACCCAGCCGCGCTGGCCGCGCACCCGGCCGCCGCGCACGTGGAAGATCTGGACGGCGGCCTCCAGCTCGTCCTCGGCGAGGGCGATCAGGTCGGCGTCGGTGGCGTCGGCGAGGACCACCGCGTTCTTCTCCATGGCCTTGCGCAGGGCCTCTATGTCGTCCCGCAGCCGGGCGGCCCGCTCGTACTCCATGTCCTCGGCCGCCAGCATCATCTGCTTCTCCAGCCGGCGGATGTACGTGCCGGTGCGGCCGGCCATGAAGTCGCAGAACTCGTCCGCCAGTTCGCGGTGCTCCTCGGGGGTCACCCGGCCCACGCAGGGCGCCGAGCACTTGCCGATGTAGCCGAGGAGGCACGGGCGCCCGGCCGAGGCGGCGTTCCGGAACACCCCGACGGAGCACGTCCGCACCGGGAAGACCCGCAGCATCAGGTCGACGGTCTCGCGGATCGCCCACGCGTGCGCGTACGGCCCGAAGTAACGCACGCCCTTCTTCTTGTGCCCGCGCATCACCTGGACGCGGGGGAACTCCTCGTTCAGCGTCACCGCGAGGTACGGATAGCTCTTGTCGTCCCGGTACTTGACGTTGAACCGGGGGTCGAACTCCTTGATCCAGGAGTACTCCAGCTGCAGCGCCTCGACCTCGGTCGAGACGACCGTCCACTCCACGGAGGCGGCCGTGGTCACCATGGTGGCCGTGCGGGGGTGCAGGCTCGCCAGCGGCTGGAAGTAGTTCGCCAGCCGCTGGCGGAGGGACTTCGCCTTGCCGACGTAGATCACCCGGCGGTGGTCGTCGCGGAACTTGTAGACGCCCGGGGAGTCGGGGATCTGCCCCGGCTTGGGACGGTAACTGGAGGGGTCGGCCATGCCCCCACCCTACTGTCGCCCCCCGACACCCCATGCGGCCTGCGCCCGCCCCGTGCGGGACCCGCCCGGGTGGCTAGGTGCGGCGGCGGGAGAGCAGGCGGAGGGCGGGGAGGAGCAGGGCGGCGGCGGACAGGGCCGCCAGGGCGGGCGCCGGCGAGGAGCCCTCGCGCGCCGCGGGCGCGCCGTAACCCCCCGCCGCCCCCCGCTCCGCATAGCGCGACCCGGGCAGCTTGTCCCCGTACGCCCGCGCGACCCGCTCCCGGTACCCGTCCAGGCTCGTGCCGCTCCGCCCCACGGCACGCGTCGCGTCCTCGTCGAGGGGCAGCACCCGGCCTCCCTTCACGACGTACCACGCGTCGATCTGCGGTTCCCGGAAGACGAGTCCGCCGCCGCCCGCCTCCTCGTACCGGATCTCGTCGTCACCGGCGGCGATGTTCACGACCTGCCAGCCGCCCGGCTGCCGCACCGTCCAGAGGGAGGCGGTGCGGCCGTCGGCGGCGACGGCCCGGGTGGCCCGGAACTCGACGCGGGCGACCGGCGCCCCCGGCCTTCCGGCGACGAAGTCCGGGGAGAGGATCCGTACGGGCACGGACGCCCCGTCCACCCGCGGCGCCGCAGCGGTGACGCGGGCCCCGTCGCGGCGGCCGTCGTCGCGGGCGAAGAAACGGGTCAGCGTGTGCAGGGTCTCCGGCGCGGAGGCGGCCTGCTCGGGGGTCGGCGCGGGCGGCGGGCCGCCGGCCGCCTCGGCCGAACCGGGCAGGGCGACCAGCGCGGCGGCGGCGAGGAGCCCGGCGGCGACGGCGCGTGCGTTCATGGCGGTCACGCCCCTATCCGGTAGAGCGAGTGGGTCCAGGAGAAGGAGCCGTTGTTCACGTACCAGGCGTGGGAGGCCCAGTTGTAGCGGTTGCTGGAGGGCCACGGGTCGCCCCAGTACACCCAGCCCTCGGCGTCGTCGTAGCCGTAGAGGACGTGCATGTGGCCGCCGCCGCTCGCCCACTGGATGCGGGTCTCGATCGGCCGGTCGGCGTTGATCTCGGCCTGCACGGTGGAGTAGCGCAGCCAGCCGTCGACGTACGAGCCGGGGCTGATGCCCGCCCACCGCAACCCGGTCTGGACGTTGCCGAGGGTGGCCTGCCAGTTGGGGCAGTCGTAGCCCTGCTGCCGGTTGAAGGCGGCGTTGCAGAACTGGTTCTGGCTGTGGCTGCGGCCGTACCAGGTGGCGATGGTGTTGCCGGAAGCGGCCCAGCACCAGTTGGTCTTCTGCTGGGCCTGCATGGTGATGTTCAGCCGCTTGTACGCCAGGGCGGACGTGGTCTCGTCCACGCCCGGGACGGCGGCACCCGGCTCGGCGGAGGCCGGGGCGGCCGCGGGGACGAGGAAGAGGGCGGCCGCGGCGAGCGTCGCCGCGAGGGACAGCTTTCTTCTGCGCATCGCGTTCCTCCCGAAGTGGGGGGTGGGGATGGGGTGTGGGGGGTGGAGGAGCGCGTCCGGACGCTGGTCGGAGCATCGGGCGTTGTCGGCGGCGGGTCAACACGCTTCAATGCGGGGTGACATCGGGCTGTGAACGGTGCGACCCGGGTGTGAACGGGCGCCCCTGCCCCACCTGCCCGCCCGTCCCCGGCGGCGCCCGCGCCCGCCGCCCCGTCGTGAATGTTCACCGAGGAGTCCTCGTGAGCCACACCGAGGCCGATCTGGCACAGCTGCTGCACACCGGCCCCTTCCATCTGGCGCTGCGCACCGCGCTGGCGGTGCGCGGGCTGCCGCTCCAGCGGGTCCAGCACCATCTCGCGCACCGGGGCGTCAAGGTCGGGGTGACGTCACTCAGCTACTGGCAGCAGGGGGCGCGGCGGCCGCAGCGTCCGGAGTCGTTGAAGGCCGTGCGGGCCCTCGAGGAGGTGCTCCAGCTGCCGGGGAACTCGCTGCTGCGGCTGCTCACGGAGGACACGGCCGCGCGGGCCGAGGTGGAGCGCCCGGCGGGCCGCTCGTACCGCTCGCTGGTGGAGGCGTCGGGGGCGGTCGAGGAACTGCTCGCCGGCCTGGAGAGCCCGGCCGACGGCGGGCTGCACACGGTGGGACACCACGAGCGGGTACGGATCGGGGCGGGCCGGGAGCTGGCGGCGCGGGACTCGCAGCAGCTGGTGCGGGCGCACCGGGACGGCGTGGACCGCTATGTGGCCGTCCATCACGGGGATCCGGGCTGTGATCCGTCACGGGTGGTGGTGCGGGCGGAGGAGAACTGCCGGACCGGGCGGGTGCGGTGGCACGCCGGGACGGGGGTGCTGGTGGTGGAGCTGCTGTTCGACGCGCGGCTGCGGGCCGGGGACACGCATCTGTTCTCGTACGGGTTCGACGACGGCACGGCCGGGGCGAGCAGGGAGTACGTGCGCGGCTTCAGCTTCGCGGGCGGGCAGTACGTGCTCCAGGTCCGGTTCGACGAGGCGGCCCTTCCGGTGCGGTGCCGGAGGTTCGCGCAGGCGTCGGCGGGTGCGCCGCGCGGGGGCCGTACGGACCTGACGCTGAGCGGCCGGCACCGTACGGTCCACCTCGTGGAGCAGGGGGTTCGTCCGGGGATCCTGGGGATCGACTGGGACTGGTCCTGACGCCGCGGAGCGGACGACGGGGGGCTCAGGCCTCGGGGCCCGCGACCAGTCGGCCGTTCTCGACGCGGACGGCGACCTCGGGGAGCGGGACCGTGGCGGGGCCCTTGAGCGCCTTTCCGGTGGTGGTGTCGAAGCGGCTGCCGTGGCAGGGGCAGTTGCCCTCGTTGTCCTCGATCTTGTCGAGGACGCAGCCCGCGTGGGTGCACTGGGCGCTGAACGCCTTGTACTGGCCCTTGGCCGGGCAGCTCACCAGGAGCCGCTGCTCGCGGTAGAGCTTGGAGCCGCCGACGGGGACCTCGTCCGGGGAGCCGAGGGTGACGGGCGCGGTCGGGGTCGGGACCTGGGCGTGGCCGAGGTTCGACTCGGTGGAGCAGGCGGCGACTCCCAGCCCGGCGGCACCGGCGAGGGCGGCGCCTTTCAGGACGGTGCGACGGGTGGACTGGCCGGACATTGAGCGCTCCACGGTGGGCTGGGGGTACGGGGTCTCCGCGTCGACGATACCGGCGGGGTTTCGTGTGCATTCGGGCGGGCCTGTCGCCGCCCGCCGCCGGAGGGACGCGAGGGGCGCCTCTGGTGGGGACGCCCCTCGTGCCGCGCCGCGCGGCCCGTCCGGACCGGTGGGAGCCGGTACGGGCCGGGGCCCGGGCGGCTTCGGGCCGATGCCGGCGGACCGGCTTCGGACCCGTGCCGACGGACCGGTCCGGAGTCGCCGCCGACGGGAGCCGGTCAGGCCTTGCGGGTCCGGCCGGTGGCCTTCTTGGCAGCCGTCTTGGACGCCGTCTTGGAGGCGGCGGTCTTGGAGGCCGCCGTCCTGCTCGCCGCGACGGCCTTGCTCCCGGCGGTCTTGCTCGCCGCGGCCTTCTTGGCCGGAGCCTTCTTCGCGACCGACTTCGCCGTCGTCGCCGTCTTCCTGGCGCCGCGCGCCGCCGGGACGGTCGCCGCCGCGTCGCTGATCCGGTCGGCCCCGAGGATCTCGCGGAGGAACTTGCCCGTGTGGCTCTGCGACACCGAGGCGACCTCCTCGGGGGTGCCCTCGGCGACGACCAGGCCGCCGCCGCTGCCGCCCTCGGGGCCCATGTCGATGACCCAGTCGGCGGTCTTGATGACGTCGAGGTTGTGCTCGATGACGATCACCGAGTTCCCCTTGTCGACGAGCCCGGACAGGACCTTGATCAGCTTCGAGATGTCCTCGAAGTGCAGACCGGTCGTCGGCTCGTCGAGCACGTAGACCGTGCGGCCGGTGGAGCGCTTCTGCAGCTCGGAGGCGAGCTTCACGCGCTGCGCCTCGCCGCCGGAGAGCGTCGGCGCCGACTGGCCGAGCCGGACGTACCCGAGGCCGACCTCGGTGAGCGTGCGCAGGTGGCGGGCGATGGTGGGGACGGCCTCGAAGAAGTCGAGGGCCTCCTCGATCGGCATGTCCAGGACCTCGGCGATGGACTTGCCCTTGTAGTGGACCTCCAGGGTCTCCCGGTTGTAGCGGGCGCCGTGGCAGACCTCGCACGGGACGTAGACGTCCGGGAGGAAGTTCATCTCGATCTTGATCGTGCCGTCGCCGGAACAGTTCTCGCAGCGGCCGCCCTTGACGTTGAAGGAGAACCGGCCGGGCAGGTAGCCGCGGACCTTGGCCTCCATCGTCTCGGCGAAGAGCCTCCTGACGTGGTCGAAGACGCCGGTGTACGTCGCCGGGTTCGACCGGGGGGTGCGGCCGATCGGGGACTGGTCGACGTGCACGACCTTGTCGACGAGGTCGTCGCCGTCCACGCGCGTGTGGCGGCCGGGCACGGACTTGGCGCCGTTCAGCTCGCGCGCCAGGTGCGTGTAGAGGATGTCGTTGACCAGGGTCGACTTGCCGGAGCCGGAGACGCCGGTGACGGCGGTGAGGACGCCCAGCGGGAAGGAGACGTCGATGTCCCGCAGGTTGTTCTCGCGGGCGCCGTGCACGGTGAGCCGGCGGCCGGGGTCCACGGGGCGCCGGGTCCCGGGGGTGACGATCGCCTTCCGGCCCGAGAGGTACTGGCCGGTCATGGACTCCTCGTTGGCGAGGAGCTCCTTCAGGGAACCGGAGTGGACGACCTTGCCGCCGTGCTCACCGGCACCGGGGCCGATGTCGACGACCCAGTCGGCGACCTTGATGGTGTCCTCGTCGTGCTCGACGACGATGAGCGTGTTGCCCATGTCCCGGAGGCGGACCAGGGTCTCGATGAGCCGGTGGTTGTCGCGCTGGTGGAGGCCGATGGACGGCTCGTCGAGCACGTACAGCACGCCGACCAGGCCGGAGCCGATCTGGGTGGCGAGCCGGATGCGCTGGGCCTCGCCGCCGGAGAGGGTGCCCGCGGCGCGGTTGAGCGAGAGGTAGTCGAGGCCGACGTCGACGAGGAAGCGGAGCCGCTCGTTGACCTCCTTCAGGACCCGCTCGGCGATCTTCTTGTCCCGGTCGTTGAGGGTCAGCCGGGAGAGGAACTCGGCGCAGTCGCTGATCGACATGGCCGAGACCTCGGCGATGGACTTCTCCATGACCGTGACGGCGAGGACGATCGGCTTCAGGCGGCTGCCCTCACAGGTGGGGCAGGGCACCTCGCGCATGTAGCCCTCGAAGCGCTCGCGGCTGGAGTCGCTCTCGGCCTCGCCGTGGCGGCGCTTCACGAAGGAGACGGCGCCCTCGAAGGCGGGGCTCGTCCAGGCCCGCTCGCGGCCGTACCGGTTCCGGTAGCGGACCTCGATCTGGGTCTTGTGGCCGTACATCAGGGCCTTCTTGGCGCGCTGCGGCAGCCCGGCGTACGGGATGTCGGTGCGGAAGCCGAGGGCCTGGGCGAGGCCGTCGATCATCCGGCCGAAGTACTCCTTGGTGTGCCCGTGCGACCAGGGGTGGATCGCGCCCTCGTCGAGCGACTTCTCCTCGTCGGGGACGATCAGCTCGGGGTCGACCTCCATGCGGGTGCCGATGCCGGTGCAGTCGGGGCAGGCGCCGAAGGGCGAGTTGAAGGAGAAGGAGCGCGGCTCCAGCTCCTCGAAGGAGAGGTCGTCGTACGGGCAGTACAGGTGCTCCGAGTACATCCGCTCGCGCTCGGGGTCGTCCTCGGGGAGGTCGACGAAGTCGAGCACGACCATGCCGCCGGAGAGCCCGAGGGCGGTCTCGACGGAGTCGGTGAGGCGGCGCTTGGCGCTGTCCTTGACGGTGAGGCGGTCGACGACCACCTCGATCGTGTGCTTCTCCTGCTTCTTCAGCGTCGGCGGCTCGCTGAGCTGGACGGTGACGCCGTCGACCCGGGCGCGGCTGTAGCCCTTGGTCTGGAGGTCGGCGAAGAGGTCCACGAACTCGCCCTTGCGCTCGCGCACGAGCGGCGAGAGGACCTGGAAGCGGCTGCCCTCGGGGAGCTCCAGGACCTTGTCGACGATCGCCTGCGGCGACTGGCGCGAGATGGGGCGGTGGCACTCGGGACAGTGCGGCTTGCCGATGCGGGCGAAGAGGAGCCGGAGGTAGTCGTAGACCTCCGTGATGGTGCCGACCGTCGAGCGCGGGTTGCGCGAGGTCGACTTCTGGTCGATGGAGACGGCGGGCGAGAGACCCTCGATGAAGTCCACGTCCGGCTTGTCCATCTGACCGAGGAACTGCCGTGCGTACGAGGAGAGCGACTCGACGTACCGGCGCTGCCCCTCGGCGAAGATCGTGTCGAACGCGAGGGAGGACTTGCCCGACCCCGAGAGCCCGGTGAAGACGATGAGGGAGTCACGCGGGAGGTCGAGCGAGACGTTCTTGAGGTTGTGCTCGCGAGCGCCACGAACGATGAGACGGTCGGCCACGCCGGTCCGCACCTTTCTTGAGAGAGCGGATGTGCCTGACACACCCAACAACCAAGGATGCCGGATGCTTCCGCCGAGCCTATAGCACGTACATTCGATTTCCGGCACTCCGCCGACTGCTTCACCCGAACGAGTGGTCGGCGCTAGGGTCGGCGCCATGATCGACCACGAGAGCGACCTGTCTTCCGTACGCGAGGCGACCGAGCGGCTGCTGGGCGACGCCGCCTCCTGGGACAACGCGGCCGTCGCCGAGCCGTCACGGCTTCCCGGCTGGTCCAGGGGCCACGTCCTCGCCCACCTCGCGCGCAACGCCGACGCCCTGGTGAACGTCCTGGAGGGCCGGCCCATGTACCCGAGCGCGGAGGCCCGTGACGCCGACATCGAGCGCGACGCCGGACGGCCGCTCGACGCGCACCTCGCCGACCTGCGCGCCACGGCCGACCGCTTCCAGGCCGTGGGCGCGGCGCCCGCCGACTGGAGCCGGACCGTCGAGCTGCGCAACGGCGTCACAGACAGCGCCTCCCGGATCCCCTTCCGCCGCTGGGTCGAGGTCGCCCTGCACCACGTCGACCTGGGCGTCGGTTACGAGCTGGAGGACCTTCCCGGGGAGTTCGTGCAGCGGGAGATCGACTTCCTCACCGAGCGCTTCACCGGCCTGACGGGCCTGCCGCCGATCGCGCTGTGGGCGGACGACGGCCGCGCCTGGACGACCGGCGACCCGGACGGGGAGGGCGGCGTCGCCGTCACGGGACCCGCCGTCGAGATGCTCGGCTGGCTCGCCGGCCGCCGCGACGGCTCGGCCCTGACCACCAAGGGCGGCCCGCTCCCCCAGCTCCCGGCGCTGTAGCGCCGGTTGTCGGTGGGCGGAGCTAGTCTGAGGCCATGACGTACAGCGGAGCGGTGAGGGTCGGCGGGCCTGCGGACGTGCACGAGCTGTCGGAGCTGATGATCTCGAAGGTCGCGGTCGGCCCGATGGACAACAACGCGTACCTGCTGCGCTGCCGGGCGACCGGCGAACAGCTCCTGATCGACGCGGCCAACGACGCGGAGACGCTCCTCACGCTGATCGGTGACGACGGCATCACGGCCGTCGTCACCACCCACCGGCACGGCGACCACTGGCAGGCGCTGGACCGGGTGGTCGCCGCCACCGGCGCGCGGACGTACGCGGGGGCGTACGACGCGGAGGGCATCCCCGTGGGGACGGACGTGCTCGTCGAGGACGGCGACACCCTCCGGGTGGGCCGGGTCGAGCTCACCGCCCGCCGGCTCGTCGGGCACACCCCGGGCTCGATCGCGCTGATCTACGACGACCCGCACGGCCACCCGCACGTCTTCACCGGGGACTGCCTCTTCCCCGGCGGCGTGGGCAACACCTGGAAGGACCCGGAGGCCTTCGCGAGCCTGCTCCACGACGTGGAGACCAAGCTCTTCGACGCGCTGCCCGACGAGTCCTGGGTCTACCCCGGGCACGGCAAGGACACCACGCTCGGTGACGAGCGTCCGCACCTCCCGGAGTGGCGCGAGCGGGGCTGGTGAGGCGTACGGGACCGGGCGCACGGCATCCGAGCCCGTGCTTCCGCACGCCCCCGTAACCGGGACGGCGGCCGGGTAGTTGGCGCGACATGCGCCACAGTCACCCTCCGTCGCCGCCCCGGGCCCCCTCCATGACCCGGCTCGCCACCGCCTCGCTCGTCGGCACGGCCATCGAGTTCTACGACTTCTTCGTCTACGGGACGGCCGCCGCCCTCGTCCTCGGACCGCTCTTCTTCCCGACGTTCTCGCCCCTCGCAGGGACCCTCGCCGCCTTCGGCACCTTCGCCGTCGGCTTCCTCGCCCGCCCCATGGGCTCCGTCCTCTTCGGCCACGTCGGCGACCGGTACGGGCGGCGGCCCGTGCTGTTCGCCTCGCTGCTGCTGACGGGCTGCGCCACGGTCGCGGTCGGCTGCGTCCCCACGTACGACACGCTCGGCATCGCCGCGCCGTTCCTGCTGCTCGCGCTGCGCTTCCTCCAGGGGCTCGGCCTGGGCGGCGAGTGGGGCGGCGCGGTGCTGCTCACCGCCGAGCACGCACCCGCGCACCGGCGGGCCCTGTGGTCGAGCTTCCCGCAGGTCGGCCCCGCCGTCGGCTTCCTCCTCGCCAACGGGGTGATGCTGGCGCTCTCGGCCGGGCTGAGCGACGCGGAGTTCCGCTCGTGGGGCTGGCGGGTGCCGTTCTGGTGCGCCGGGGTCCTCGCGGCGGGCGGGCTGCTGCTGCGGTCCTCGCTCGCGGAGACCCCGCAGTTCGAGGAGCTGTCCGCGTCCGGGCGGCGGGCGAGCGCGCCCCTCGCCGAGGTGGCGCGCGGCCACTGGCGGCTGGTGCTGCTCACCGCCGGAGCCCTCGCGGTCGGCTACGCGGTCTTCTACACGGTCTCCACCTGGGCCCTGGCCTACGGCACCGAGCGGCTCGGGGTGAGCAGCACGGTGATGCTGACCTGCGTGATGGCGGCGGTGGCGATCAAGGGCGCGGCCACGCCGTTCTTCGCGATGCTGGCCGACCGGTGGGGCCGCCGCCCTCTCTGCCTGGCGGGGTGCGCGGCCTCGGCGCTGTGGATGTTCCCGCTGGTGGCGCTGTTGCACACCGGGCAGCCGCTGCTGATGTTCCTCGGGTTCCTGGGGTCGCTGCTGGCCTTCAGCACGATGTTCGCCGTGGTGGCCGCGTACCTTCCGGAGCTGTACGAGCCCCGGGTGCGCTGTACGGGCGCGGCGGTCGGCTACAACCTCGCGGGGGTCCTGGGCGGCGCGCTGACGCCGATCGTCGCCACCGCCCTGTCGGACGGCGGGTCGGGGCCGCCCTGGGGCGTGGCGGCCTATCTGACGGTGGTGGCCCTGGTGAGCCTGGGCTGCTTCGCGCTGCTGCCGGAGACGGCACCGCACCGCACGGAGGCGGTGGAGGGCGCGGCCGCCTGACCGGCGGCGGGCACGCACACGGCGACGGCCGGCCGAGGGGGTTCCCCGGCCGGCCGTCGCCGTGCGAGCGGACGCGTCAGGCGTCGACGCTGTCCTTCTCGGCGGTTCCGGCGGCCGGCGTGGCCGCGTCCCGCTGCGCCTGCCGCTTGGAGGCGATGAGGCTGGTGATCGTGGTGACGATCAGGACGCCGCAGATGACGGTGAGCGAGAACGGGATGGAGATCTCGGGGACGTGCACCCCGGACTCGTGGAGGGCGTGCAGCACCAGCTTGACGCCGATGAAGCCGAGGATCACCGACAGGCCGTAGCTGAGGTGGACCAGCTTCTTGAGCAGGCCGCCGATCAGGAAGTACAGCTGGCGCAGACCCATGAGGGCGAAGGCGTTGGCGGTGAAGACGATGTACGGGTCCTGGGTCAGGCCGAAGATCGCCGGGATGGAGTCGAGGGCGAAGAGGACGTCGGTGGTGCCGATGGCGAGCATGACGACCATCAGCGGCGTCAGCACCCGCTTGCCGTTGACCCGGATGAACAGCTTGGTGCCGTGGTAGCGGTCGGCGACGCCGAACTTCTTCTCGACGGACTTGAGGAGACGGTTCTCCTCGAAGTCGTCCTCCTCCTCGTCGGAGCGCGCCTCCTGGATGAGCTTCCAGGCGGTGTAGATCAGGAACGCGCCGAAGATGTAGAAGACCCAGGAGAAGCTGGCGATGATCGCGGCGCCGGCGGCGATGAAGATCGCGCGGAGCACCAGGGCGATCAGGACGCCGATGAGCAGGACGCGCTGCTGGAGGTGGGTCGGCACCGCGAACTTCGCCATGATCAGGACGAAGACGAAGAGGTTGTCGACGCTGAGCGACTTCTCCGTGATGTATCCGGCGAAGAACTCGCCCGCGGCCTGGCTGGTGCCGAAGAACATCAGCCCGACGCCGAAGAGCACGGCGAGGACGATCCAGACGACGGTCCAGATTCCGGCTTCCTTGACCGACACGTCATGGGGTTTGCGCCCGATGAAGAAGTCGGCACCGATCAGGGCACACAGACCGAGAATGGTCAGCACCCACATGGTCATTGAAACGTCCACTGCGCCTCCGGCGTCGTACGGCTACTGATCAGCGTCGTCGCTGCCGGAGGTCTCTTCCACCCGGTCGGGGACGAGCCGCCGCCGGGCCGACGCCCCGGGATCGGATCACCTGATCCGTCCGTATTGACGGGAACGCCGCGCAATGGGGAGTACTCCCCTCCGCACTCAGAAGACTACCCGAAGAACCAAGAGAAGGTAAAGAGCAGGGTAAAGGGCCCCCAAAAGCCCAGGTCAGACCCCGTTCTGGCGACGGGCGTCGGCCACCTGTGCGAGGACCCGGCGGAGGACCGCGCTGCCCGGCGGAAGCACCGGCGGCTCGTACGTCCACGCGTGGCCCACCCAGGGATCGGCGAGGTGGTCGTCGGCGACCGGGGTGAGCCGCAGCAGCGACCGCCACAGCGGGTCGAGCACCGGACCGTACGCGGCCGCGTCCTCCCGGTCCGCCACCATCAGCAGGTGGACGCCGACGGAGGGGCCCTCGTCGGCGAGGTAGCGGAGCCGGGTGACCGCCCGGTCGTCGAAGCCGTGCGGGAAGTCGTGCACGATCAGCAACTGGCGGGCGGTGTCCAGGCCGGGCGGCAGGGCGTCGGACGCCCCGCCCCGCACCGCCATCTGGAGGAGGTCGACCCGCTCCGTCAGCTGGGCCAGGACCGCCGACACCCCGGCGGCACCCCGGGCCGGGGGCGCGGCGAGCACCCCGGTCTCCACGAGCGGCGCCAGGGCGGCGGCGCCGGAGCCCGCCGCGTCGATCACATGGACGGCGAAGTCACCCGCCGGGTGGGCGGCGAGGAGCCGGGCCGTGTGCGACACGGCCGCGTCCAGGGCGAGCCGCCGCAGCTCGGCCTCGTCGAGGAGAGCGGCCGCCGCGGAGTGTCCGCGGCCGCTGTCCACCCAGATGCCGCGCTCCAGCGGGAGCCTGACCAGCAGCGGGATCCGCAGCTCGGTGCGCTCGGGGAGGTGCAGGTCGCCGAGGCGGACGGCCATCGGCTGCTCGGTCGGTGCGCGGTAGGCGTGCCAGACGGGGTTGTCCCAGCGGGCGTACGCGGCCGGCAGGGCCGGTTCGACGACCTCGGACTCGGCGGCGAGCTGGCCGAGGTCCCGGTCCAGGACTTCCTGGGCGCGGGCCACCAGCTCGTCGTGCCGGGCGCGGGCGGCGGCCCGCGCGGCGTCGTTCGCGCCGTCGACCCGGCCCCGGTAGTCGGAGAGCGTCTCGTCGAGTTCGCGGTCGAGCCGGTTCTCCGCGAAGTCGCAGGCGCTGCGGTAGGCGGCGGCCGCGCGGGAGAGGTCCTCGAACATCCCCCACACCTGGTTGTAGAGCCGCTCGTCCATGGACCAGCCCGCCGCGTCCCCTGCGACGGGGGTCGGGAAGGACGACGGGCCGGGCGCGGCGGCGGCGGCGGTGGTGGTGGCCGCGGGCTCGGGCTCGGGGGCCTTCGGGCGGCGGCGCGGATGTGTGTAGCTGATGGGGCCGCCCGTCGTCCCGCTGTCGGCGCCGCTGCCGGTGCCGGAGCCGCTGCCGGTTCCGCTCGGGCTCGGGGCCGCCGTGCCCGTGCCGGGGGCGGCGACCGTGTTCGCGGTGGCGTCCTGCGGGGCGGGGAGGTCCGGGGCGACGGGCTCCGGACCCGCGGTCTCCGGCGTCGTCCGCAGGGCGTGCTCCGGCTCGGGGAGCCGCGACGGCGGCGCGGTGACCGCGGGGATCGGGGGCACGGTGGAGACGGCGGGCGCCGTGGCGCGGGCGGCGGCGTCGAGGGCCTCGCCCGCGAGCTCGGCGGACCGCTCCAGGCCCTGGTCGGCGAGGAGGGCGGCGAGCCCGCCCTCGTACCCCTGGCCTATCGCGCGGACCTTCCAGGCGCCCTGGCGCCGGTACAGCTCCAGGGCGACGACCGCGGACTCGCGGTCCAGGTCCGTGACGGTGTACTCGGCGACCGGCGTGCCCTGCGGGCCGACGACGGAGACGTGCGGCGCGGCGGCGGCGCCGAACCGGGTCGGGCCGCCCGTGCCGGCCGGCAGCACCAGGAGGAGCGAGAGCCGGTGGACGGTGTCGGGGAGGGCGTCCAGGTCGACGGCGACGCGGTGCTCGGCGGCGGCCCGGGACGGGACCTCGACGCCCGGCAGGACGGGCGCGCCGGGGTGGGCGACGCGGGCGGCGTCCGTGACCCTGCCCCGCTCGTCGCCGAGGGTGGCTCCGGCGACCACCGGATGTCCGGCCGACACCCGGATCTCCAGTCGGGTGTCGGGCAGGGGGTGGTTCTGCCCCCGGACCAGCTCGGCCGTCATCGACTCGTTCCCCTCGGCGTGTCCCCGCGTGGATCGGGGTTGATCATGTGGGACAGCTCCCGGTGGCCTCTCGCCGCCGGGAGCTGTGGGTGCGTCCGTGCCGCCGGTCTACAGGTGCGGCAGGATCGCGGGCATCAGGTCCTGGAACGTGCGGCCGTTGGCCGGGTTGCCCAGGGCGGTCATCTGCCAGCCGGAACCGGCCCGGTGCACCTTCGCCATGATCTGCGCGGTGTACTGGCCGCCGCCGTCGAGGGTGTAGCGCGCGAGCTCCTGGCCGTTCGTCTCGTCGACGAGACGGCAGAACGCGTTCTGCACCTCCTGGAACGTCTGGCCGGTGAAGGAGTTCACCGTGAAGACGATCGTGTCGATGTGGACCGGGACCCGCTGGAGGTCGACGAGGATCGCCTCGTCGTCGCCGCCCTGGCCGACACCGCCGACGAGGTTGTCGCCGGTGTGCCGCACGGAGCCGTCGTCGCTGACCAGGTGACGGAAGAAGACCACGTCCACCGGCTGCTTGTCGGCGAAGAGGACGGCCGAGGCGTCCAGGTCGATCTCGCGCGTGCGCGACCCGAAGAGGCCGCGGCGCGGTGCCGCCTGCCAGCCGAGCCCCATCCGCACCTGGCTGAGGCTGCCCCCGCCCTGCTTCTCCAGGCTGATGGCCTGACCCTTGGTCATGTTGACCGTCACGCGCTTGCCCCTCTCGTTGCGTTCCCCGCGCCCGCTGTCGTGTGCGTGCGGCTGTGCAGCACCCTACGCAGAGGCACTGACAACGCGGTGGCGCGGTCCGGATTTGTGTCGGTCTTGCAACACACCGGACCGCCCGGCGTCAGGCGAGGCCCGCCTCCTTCATCTGGCGCAACTCCTTCTTCAGCTCTCCCACTTCGTCGCGGAGCCGGGCCGCCACCTCGAACTGCAGCTCCGCGGCGGCCGCGCGCATCCGGTCGGTCATCTCCTCGATCAGGGCGGCCAGTTGGGTGGCGGGACGGTCGCCGAGCTCGACCGTGGAGCCGGACCCGGTCCGCTTGCCCGCCTTGCCGGCCGGGGCGTGCGCGGCGAGCGAGGGGACGGGTGCCTTCGCGCCCTTGCCGTCCTTCGCCTGGCGGTAGCCGGTGCCGAGCAGCTCCTCGGTGTCGATCTCCTCACGGGCGATGGTGGCGACGATGTCGTTGATCTTCTTGCGGAGCGGCTGCGGGTCGATGCCGTTCGCCGTGTTGTACGCGACCTGCTTCTCTCGGCGCCGGTTGGTCTCGTCGATGGCCTGCGCCATCGCCGGCGTGATGGTGTCCGCGTACATGTGGACCTGGCCGGAGACGTTTCGGGCGGCGCGGCCGATCGTCTGGATGAGCGAGGTCCCGGAGCGCAGGAAGCCCTGCTTGTCGGCGTCGAGGATGGCGACGAGCGACACCTCGGGCAGGTCGAGGCCCTCCCGGAGGAGGTTGATGCCGACGAGGACGTCGTACTCGCCGGAGCGCAGCTCGCGCAGCAGCTCGATGCGGCGCAGGGTGTCGACGTCGCTGTGCAGGTAGCGGACCTGGATGCCGAGCTCCAGGAAGTAGTCGGTGAGGTCCTCGGCCATCTTCTTGGTGAGGGTGGTGACGAGGACGCGCTCGTCCCGCTCGGTGCGCAGCCGGATCTCGTGGACGAGGTCGTCGATCTGGCCCTCGGTCGGCTTGACGACGACCTCGGGGTCGACGAGGCCGGTCGGGCGGATGATCTGCTCGACGAAGCCGTCGCCGCGGGAGAGCTCGTAGGTGCCGGGGGTGGCGGAGAGGTAGACGGTCTGGCCGATGCGCTCCTGGAACTCCTCCCACTTCAGCGGACGGTTGTCGAGGGCGGAGGGGAGCCGGAAGCCGTGGTCGACGAGGGTGCGCTTGCGGGAGGCGTCGCCCTCGTACATGGCGCCGATCTGCGGCACGGTGACGTGCGACTCGTCGATGACGAGCAGGAAGTCCTCGGGGAAGTAGTCGAGGAGGGTGTTGGGCGCGGAGCCGGGCTCGCGGCCGTCGAAGTGCATCGAGTAGTTCTCGATGCCGGAGCAGGAGCCGATCTGGCGCATCATCTCGATGTCGTACGTCGTCCGCATGCGCAGCCGCTGGGACTCCAGGTGCTTGCCCTGCTTGTCCAGCTCGGCGAGGCGGCTCTCCAGCTCCCGCTCGATGTCGTTGACGGCCCGCTCCATGCGCTCGGGGCCGGCGACGTAGTGGCTGGCGGGGAAGACGTACAGCTCGGTGTCGTCGCTGATGACCTCGCCGGTGAGCGGGTGCAGCGTGGAGAGGGCCTCGATCTCGTCGCCGAACATCTCGATGCGGACGGCGAGCTCCTCGTAGACCGGGAAGATCTCGATGGTGTCGCCGCGGACCCGGAAGGTGCCCCGGGTGAAGGCCAGGTCGTTGCGGGTGTACTGGATGTCGACGAAGCGGCGGAGCAGCTGGTCGCGGTCGATCTCCTCGCCGACCTTGAGCGGGACCATCCGGTCCACGTACTCCTGGGGCGTGCCGAGGCCGTAGATGCAGGAGACGGAGGCGACCACGACGACGTCCCTGCGGGTGAGCAGCGAGTTCGTGGCGGAGTGGCGCAGCCGCTCGACCTCCTCGTTGATCGAGGAGTCCTTCTCGATGTAGGTGTCCGACTGGGGGACGTACGCCTCGGGCTGGTAGTAGTCGTAGTACGAGACGAAGTACTCGACCGCGTTGTTCGGCAGGAGCTCGCGGAACTCGTTCGCCAGCTGGGCGGCCAGCGTCTTGTTCGGCGCCATCACCAGGGTGGGGCGCTGGAGCTTCTCGATCATCCACGCGGTGGTGGCCGACTTGCCGGTGCCCGTGGCGCCGAGGAGGACGACGTCCTTCTCGCCCGCGCGGATGCGCCGCTCGAGGTCGGCGATGGCCGCGGGCTGGTCGCCGCTGGGCTGGAAGGGGCTGACGACCTCGAAGGGCGCCACCGAACGTTCGATCTTGGAAACGGGCCGCATGCAACCACCGTACGACCCCGCACCGACAGTCGGGCGCCGATCGGTCCGGAGCCCGGAGCGGCGGCCGTCGCGGGGCGGGCTCCGGAGGGCCAGCTACCAGTCCTGGGAGCGGTGGCCGCCCCGGGGAACGCTCCGCCGCGCGGCGCGCCCTGCGGGCCGGGCGGTCCAGTTCGCGGGCTCGCCGTAGCTGGGGACGTGGCGCGGGGCGGGGACGCCGGGGCGGTGCACGGGCCGCGGGGAGGGGCGCTGCCAGTCGGGGTCGCCCATGACGAGCAGCGGGTCGAACATGACGACGACGGCGGCGAGGATGAGGAAGACGGCGGGGCCGATCAGCATCGGCAGGAGCAGCGAGGTGGCGGTGTCCCCGGTGCCGGGGGCCTCGGCATGGTGGATCCGGACGTGGACGGCGGCCATGGCCGTGTAGTGCATACCACTGACGGCGACGCCCATGACGAGGCTGGCGCCGAGGCTGGCCAGAAATCCATGGACGGAGACGGCGGCCCACAGGGCCGCGGTGGCCGAGACGACGGCGATGACCACGGAGAGGGCGACGGTGAGGGTGTCGTACTCGATCCGGCCGGGGAGGCGCATCCCGGCCATGCCGAGGTAGTGCATGGTGGCGATGCCGAGCCCGGTGATGGTGCCGCCGGTGACGAGGGTGAGGGCGGTCGCTCCCCGGTATCCCACGATGAAGATGCCGATGCCGACCATGACGACGGCGACGCCGAGGCTGGCGAAGGTGAGGGGGCGGTCGTAGCTGATGGGCGCCTGCTGGACCGAGAAGCCCATCATGGCGATGAAGTGCATGGTCCAGATGCCGGTGCCGATGGAGGTGGCCCCGAGGGCGAGCCAGCCGGCCTTGAAGGTCTCGTCGTGGCGCAGCGACCGGGTGGTGCACCGCAGGCCGAGAGCTCCGCCGAGGCAGGCCATGAGAAAGGCGGCCACCGGCGTGACGAGCCCGTAGCTGAATCCGTCGACCGTGCCCTGCATGAGCGCGTGCCCTCCCACCCCTGGTGCAACGTCGTCCGAAAACAGTCGGTACCGCTGGGTAGTACTACCGGGCGAGATTATGGCGCGCGCACCCCCCGGCGAGCACGTGACCGGGGAATTTCCGGGGGTGAGACCGGAGCGAGACCGGTCCGTGACCCGGGTGGCGGCGGGCGACCCGGGTGGCGGCGGGCGGGGGCGATCGGCCGAGGGCGATCCGCCGGGGCGGAACTGTCGGTGGCGGGTCGTACGGTGAGCGCATGGACATCGAAACGGTGGAGTGGACCGTCGTGGAGAGCGGCATCGGGCCGCTGTTCCTCGCCGCGACCGCGCGCGGGCTGGTGCGGGTCGAGTTCCACGCCGACGCGGCGCGGCGGGTCCGGCTGCCCGGCCGGCTGGCGGAGCGGCTCGGCGCGGAGCCGGTGGAGAGCGCCACCGGCCGCCTCGCCGAGCCGATACGCCGGCTCGCCCGCTACTTCGCGGGCGAGCCGCGCGACGTCGACGTGCCGCTGGACTGGTCCCTCACGACCGGCTTCAACCGGCAGGTGCTGCGCGAGCTGGCGACGGGTGTCCCGTACGGCACGGTGGTGGGGTACGGGGACCTGGCGCGGCGCGTGGGACAGCCGGGGGCCTCCCAGGCGGTCGGCGCGGCGATGGGCGCCAATCCGCTGCCCGTGGTCGTGCCCTGCCACCGGGTGGTGGAGAGCGACGGCGGGCTCGGGGGGTTCGGGGGCGGTCTGGAGACGAAGCGCAAGCTGCTCGCCCTGGAGGGCGTGCTGCCCGAGCCGCTGTTCTGAGCGGTCCATGACGGCCCGGGCTCCGGGGGGGGTCGGTGGGCGCGGGTTCCGGGGGACGGTGAGCCGGTCCGTCGAAGGTGCGTTCGCGGCGTCGAGAAGCCGTTCCCAGATCTGGGGGCGGCTGGCACACTCACGTAAGTGACCAAGACGCCCGATGCCCCTGACGCCACTCTCTCCGTCGCGATGCCCGCCCCGGTCGGGCCCGCCGAACTGCCCGGACTGCGGCGGCGCGTGCAGGCCGTGCTGATCGCCACCCAGATCCTCGGGGGCCTCGGCATCGCCACCGGCGTGGCGCTCGCCGCCGTCCTCGCCACGGACGTCAGCGGCACGGAGGCCCTCTCCGGGCTCGCGTCCACGGCGACGGTCGCGGGGCCCGCGCTGCTCGCGATGCCGCTGGCCGCCCTGATGGCCCGCCGGGGGCGCCGGGCGGGACTGGTCCTGGCCTATCTCATCGGCGCGCTCGGCGCCGGGGTGGCGGTGCTCGGCGCGGTCCTCGGGAGCTTCCCCCTGCTGCTCGTCGGACTCGTCGGCTTCGGCGCCGGGTCCTCGGCCAATCTCGCGGCCCGCTTCGCCGCCGCCGACCTGGCCGAACCGGACCGCAGGGCGCGGGCCATCTCCACCGTGGTGTGGGCGACCACCATCGGGGCCGTCCTGGGGCCGAACATCGCCGCGCCCGCGGGGCGGTCCGTCGCGGGTCTCGGCATCCCCGTCACGGCCGGCCCCTTCGTCTGGGCCGCCGGAGTCTTCCTGCTCTCCGCCGCCGTGGTGGCGGTGCTGCTGCGGCCGGACCCGCTGCTCACCGCCCGCGCCCTCGCGGACGCGGAGACGCCCGGCGCGGAGCCGGAGAGCCGCTCGCTTCGGGCGGGCCTGCGGGCCGTGCGGGAGTCGTCGCAGGCCCGGCTCGCGCTCGTCACGATCGCGGGCTCGCACACGGCCATGGTGTCGATCATGTCGATGACCCCCGTGTCGCTCACCCATCACGGCGCGGACATCCAGCTGATCGGGCTCGTGATCAGCGGCCACATCGCCGGCATGTACGCCTTCTCGCCGGTGATGGGCTGGCTCACCGACCGGCTCGGCCGGCCGGCGGTGATCGGTCTGGCGGTCGGGCTCATCGCCGTCGCGGCGCTGCTCGCGGGCACGGCCGGGGCCAGCCACAGCCGGACGGCGCTCGGCCTCTTCGTCCTCGGCCTCGGCTGGTCGGCGGGGCTCGTCTCCGGCTCCGCGCTGCTCACGGACTCGGTGCCGCAGGCCGCGCGGGCCGCGGTCCAGGGCCTCTCCGACTTCATCATGAACACCGCGGCGGGACTCGGCGGCCTGGCGGCCGGTCTGATCGTCTCCGAGGCCGGGTACGGGCCGCTCAACGCGATCGCCGCGTGCCTGCTCCTGCCGATGGCGGCCCTCGTGCTCCGGCACACCTTCCGCGGGTCCGCCCCGAAGGACACGGCCTGACACACGGGCCGGCGCGCTCGGCCGGTCAGAACGGGCCCGGGAGGGCGGTCAGGACGGGTCCGGAAGGCGGTCAGGACGGGTCCGGCAGTGCCGGGGAGCTCGCGCCGGCGGCCAGGAGCCGCGGGGTTCCGCTGCCGTCGGCGGGGACCGACCACACCCCGCCCCCGAGCCCGTAGGCGAGCGTGTCCCGGTCCGTCCAGAGCGCCTGGTCGTCGAAGCCGCGCCGCTCCGCGACGGGGTGCTCGCGGCCGGTCCGCAGGTCGTACACGTACAGCCGCCAGGGGTCGCGCGGTCCGTCGGTCACGCGCTTCTTGAAGGCGATCCGGGTGCCGTCCGGGGAGAGCGAGGGGCATTCGACGTTCTCCCGGAGGGCCCGCGCCGACCAGTTCCGCAGGTCGCCCTCGACGAGGTGGGTGCGGCCCTCGGTGGAGACCGTGGCGTGGAAGCGGTTGTCGTCGGCCGCGAAGCCGAGGCCCCAGTAGTTGACGTCGGGGGCGTGGTGGCGCCGGCCGCCGAGGGTGAGCGGGATCAGCTCGATGTTCTTCACCAGGTAGCCGGTCCGCAGGTCGAGGAGGCCCGTGCGGGTGGAGAAGGACGAGCGGGCGTAGGAGTCCCCGGTGGCGAACATCGTCCACGCCAGCATCCGGCCGGACGCGGAGACCCGGGCGCGGCTGGGGATGCCGGGCAGGGCGATCCTGCGGACCTCCCGCAGGTTCCGGTCGAGGACGATCGCGTACGACCGGGCCGGCAGCCCCGGCCTGCGCAGCAGGCAGAGAGCGGTGCCCCCGGCGGCGTGGAACCGGTCGCAGGAGGGGCCGCCGACGGTCCTGCCGCCCGGTACGTCCGCGTCCACGCGCGCGACGCGCCCGGTCGCGGAGTCACGGACGTGGAGGGCACCGGCTCCGGCGTCGAGGGTGAAGGCGGCGTCGGCGGTCCCGGTGACGGCGGACTCCCGGCCGGCGGCCGCGCGCAGGGTGTAGGCGGTGGCCCCGCCGCCGAGGAGGAGCAGGGCGAGGACGATGATCCACGCGCGCGTGCGCGCGGAGAGCGGGCGCGGCCCGCCGGATGCGTCGGTGGACGGGGTCACGACTCGGTCCTCTGCACGGTTCGGTCCTCTCGGTGCGGAGCTTGCGGGGCGGTCGGGGCATGCGGGGCGGTCGGGGCATGCGGGCCTGTCGGGGCATGCGGGTCTGTCGGGGCATGCGGGCCTGTCGGGGCATGCGGGTCTGTCGGGGCTTGCGGGCCGACCGGAAGCCCCGGCTCGTGCGGGTCGCCCGGGGCCTTGGGTTCGTTCGGGTCGGCGGGCAGCAGGCGGGCGGCGGCGCACAGGGCGGCGGTGAGGGTGAGGAGCGCGGCGACGAGCGCGGTCCCGGGCCCGTACGCGCTCCACGCCGCGCCGAACGCGACGGCCGCGCCGACCCGCGCGAGGGCCTGCGCGGTCTGGACGAGCGCGAGCCCGCCCGCTCGCCGCCCCTCGGGCAGCAGGGGCGCGGCCAGGGCCATCAGGACGCCGTCGGTGGCGGCGTAGAAGACCCCGAGCAGGGCGAGGACGCCGAGGAGCACGGGCACTCCGGGGGCGGGCACGAGGAGCAGCGCGTAGGCGAGGACCAGGGCCCCGTGCCCGTACAGGAAGGGCACCCGCCGCCCGAAGCGGTCGGCGAGGCGCCCGGCCGGCACGGCGAGCAGCAGGTAGACGCAGGCGGCGCCGAGCGGCAGGAAGGGGAACCAGGTGGCGGCGAAGTCGAGCCGCTGCTGGAGCAGCAGGTAGAGGAAGGAGTCGCCGACGGTCGCGGCGCCGAGGAGGGCGGCGCCGAGGACGGTCCTGCGGTACGCGGGTGAGCGGAGCACCGCGAAGAACCCGCCACGCGCGCGTGGCTGCGGTTCAGGGACCCGCGTGTCACGGCGCCCGGGGACGAGGAGCACCCACAGCAGGACGCCGAAGGCGCCGACGCAGAGGCTGACCGCGAAGACCGCCTCGTACGCCTCGGCCGTCGCCCACAGGAGGGCGAAGGCGGCGAGGGGGCCGAGGAGGGCGCCGGTGGTGTCCATGGCGCGGTGCGTGCCGAAGGCCCTGCCCAGTTGGTCCGGAGGGCTGTGCAGGGTGATCAGGGCGTCGCGCGGGGCGGTGCGGACGCCCTTGCCGAGCCGGTCGGCGGCGAGCGCGGCCGCGATCCAGCCGGCGGCGCCGCCCGCGAGCAGGAGGCCGAGGCGGGAGCAGGCGGAGAGGGCGTAACCGAGGCCGGCCACCGCCTTGTGGCGGCCGCCGCGGTCGGCGGTGTGGCCGCCGAGGAGCCGGACGAGCGCGGTGGCGCCGGTGGACAGGCCGTCGAGGAGCCCGAACTGGAGCGGGGACAGGCCGAGTCCGAGGACGAGGTAGAGGGGCAGCACGGCGGTGACCATCTCGGAGGAGACGTCGGTGACGAGGCTGACCGTGCCCAGCACGAGGACGGTGCCGGGGACGCGCCGCCGCACCCCGGAGGGGGTGGGCGGCGCGTCGCGGCGACCGGTGGTCGCGAGGTACATCAGTGGCAGGTGTAGGTCGGGCCGGTGTCCTTCACCTGGTCGTCGGTGCCGACGTACTGCCAGTTGAAGGTGGTGTCGGTGAGGTTCAGCTTGAGCACGCCGTACGGTCCGCTGATCCGCTTCTGGCTGTTGGGCTGGACCGTCTCGATGGCGTACGGTTCGGCGCCGCCCATGCCGCCGACGATCTCGACGATGCCGTCGGAGGTGGCGCGCCCGTCCGGGTCCTGCGGGGCGAACCGCTCGTAGTGGTGGTCGTGGCCGTTCAGGACGAGGTCGGCCTTGGCGCCGTAGAGGATGCGCCAGACGGGCCGGGAGACGGGGTCGTTGCCGTGGCCGCCGGAGGAGTACAGCGGGTGGTGGAAGTAGGCGGCGATGCAGCCCTTGGTGTTCCGGGCGAGGTCGTCCTTGAGCCACTGGATCTGGGCGGGGTCGTCGAAGGAGTTGGAGTCGAGGGCGACGAAGTGCCAGTTGCCGTGGTCGTAGCTGTAGTACGGCTTGCCCTGCGGGTAGGCGAGGGCGCCGAAGTACGCCTTGTACCCGGCGAGCGGTCCGGCCGGGTCGTACGTCTCGTGGTTGCCGGGGACGGGCCGGGTCTTCGCCTTGAAGGCGCCCCAGGTCTTGTCGTAGTAGGCGCGGAAGTCGGAGAGCAGGGCGTCGTCGTACTGGTTGTCGCCCATCGTCAGGTAGAAGGCGGGGGCGAGCCGCTGGGCGAGGGCGGCTGTCTTCGGGTGGGCGCAGGAACTGCTGGAGGCGGTGCACTGCGCGGCGATGTCACCGGCGGCGACGACGCTGAAGGCGCCGGTGGGCGGGGTGGTGGTGCCCGGGGTGCCGTAGACCTCCAGTTCCCAGAGGGAGTAGCCGTACGGCGTGCCGCGCGTGGTCCCGTACACGCGCAGGTAACGGCCCTGGCCGGTGAGGCCGGTCCAGTCGTCGGTGCCGCCGTTGCCCGCGGTCTCGGTCACGAGGCGGGTCCAGGCGACGCCGTCGGCGGAGATCTCGACGCGGTAGGCCTTGGCGTAGGCGACCTCCCAGACGAGGCGGACGCGGGAGACGCTCGCCGACGGGCCGAGGTCGACGCGGATCCACTGGGGGTCGATGCCCTCGGCGCTGGCCCACCGGGTGGCGGGATCGCCGTCGACGGCCTTCTCGGGGACGAAGGTCGCGTCCTCGATCGAGGAGGAGGTGACGGGCCTGCCGCCGGAGATCAGCGGGTCGACGGCGGCCCCGGCCCGGTCCGGCCGGGCGAGGAGGAGGCCGCCGACGAGCGCGAGGAGGGCGGCGAGGAGGAGGGACAGGCGGACGGTGGTGCGGCGGGGTGGGGCGGAGGCGTACGGACGCATACCCGGGCTCCCTGGCCTGAGGGGTCGGCGAGAGCTGGACACCGGTGCGGAGCACGGCCGGTGGCGGCCGCGTGCGCGGCCGTGACCGCCCGGCCCGCGCGGCACGGGGGACGCCACGGGGCCGGACGGAGCCGGGTGGTGCTCGGCGGCCGGGTCAGAGCTCTCGCTGAGCGCGTCACGTCCGGTCCGGGGGGGGACGGGACGCCGCGCCAAGCCGCTGGGCGTGATGCTAGCGGACGGGGCGGTTGACAGGAAGGTTTCCTACCAGATGTTCAACCGGCTCCCCAGGGAGCGGAGTTGACCGTGATCGCAGAGACGTCCGCGAGACCTCAGAGGCTGATGTGGTAGGCCTTGCGCAGGGTCTCGTGGACGGTCCAGGTGGTCCGGTCGCCCTCGCGCAGCACGCAGGCGTCGCCGGGCCCGATCTCCAGCGTGTCCCCGCCCTCGACGGCGACGGTCGCCCGCCCGCTGACCACCACGAAGAGCTCGTTGGCCTCGGTGTCGGTGACGACGCCGGGCGTGATCTGCCAGATGCCGCGCAGCTGCTTCCCGTCGGCCGACTCCCACAGGACCTTGCCCGTCACCTCGGGAGTGCCCGAGACGATCTGGCCGGGGTCGAGCGGCTCGGCTTCGAGCTCCGCGTCGGGGATGTGCACGCTGAAGGAGGGCAGGTCTTGAGTCGTCATGGGCGGTGACTGTAGCGGGGCGCTCCGGCGGCGCGGCGGCCGGGCGGCCCGACGACGGGACCGGGGTGGGACGGGTGGACGTGGCGGGTGGGGTGGGCGTGGCAGATGCACGCCGTCGAGGTTTGCGGGGCACGGGGACGCGCCAGTGATGAACCATGTCCACACAGGTGTCCGAAGAGGTACGGGAAGCGCTCCACGCGGGCCGTCCCGTCGTCGCGCTCGAATCGACGATCATCGCCCACGGCCTGCCCCGCCCCCGCAACCTCGCCGTGGCGCTCGAACTGGAGCAGGCGGTACGGGAAGGGGGCGCCGTCCCCGCCACCGTGGCCGTGATCGACGGCACGGCCAGGGTCGGCCTTGAGCGGGCCGAGCTGACCCGGATCGCCGAGGACCCGGCGGTGCGGAAGCTGGGACACCGGGACCTCGCGCCCGCCGCGGCGACGGGCGCGACCGGGGCGACGACGGTTTCGGCGACGGCCTGGCTCGCGGACGCGGCCGGGATACGCGTCTTCGCCACCGGCGGGCTCGGCGGGGTGCACCGGGAGTGGCACGAGACGCAGGACGAGTCGGCGGACCTGCGGCTGCTGTCCCGCGTGGGGATCACGGTGGTGTGCGCCGGGGTCAAGTCGATCCTGGACGTGCCGGCGACGCTCCAGCGCCTGGAGACGCTGGGCGTGACGGTCGTCGGGTACGGCACGGAGACCTTCCCCGGGTTCTATCTGGCCTCCTCCGGGGAGCCCGTCGACTGGACGCTGCGCGGACCGGAGGAGGTGGCGGCGGTGATGCGGGCCCAGGACGAACTGGGCGGACCGAAAGCGGCGCTCGTGGTGGCCAACCCGGTCCCGGTGGCGGAGCAGTTGGACCCGGCCCTGCACGACCGGGTGCTCGCCGCCGGCCTCGCGGCGGCAAAGGAGAAGGGGGTCACGGGACAGGCCGTGACACCGTTCCTCCTGGAGTACCTGACGGTGCACACGGAGGGCGCCTCGCTCGAGGCCAACCTGGCTGCGGTACGGGGCAACGTGCGGCTCGCGGCGACCGTCGCGGGGGCGTACGCCACGGGCCCGCGGTGAGGAGCGGGGGCGACGGGGGCCGGGGCGGGGAGGACCGGAGCCGGGGCGGGGGCAACCGGGCGGGGGACGTGAGTCGGGGCGCGGGCGCGGACGACCGGGCGGGGGACGCGGATCGATCCCCGGACGGGGCGCTGCTGGTCGTCGGGGACGTCGTCACGGACGTCGTCGCCCGGCACCGGACCCCGCTCGCCCCGGCGACGGACACGGCGGCGGAGATCCGGACCCTGCCCGGCGGCGCCGGGGCCAACGCCGCCTGCTGGGCGGCCCGTGCCGGGGACGTCGAGGTGCGGCTGCTCGGCCGGGTCGGCACCGACGCGGCCGACTGGCACGAGCGGGCCCTGCTCCGCGCGGGCGTGCGTCCGCTGCTCGTCAGGGACGCGGAGGCGGCGACAGCGACCGTCATCGCGCTCGTGGACGCCACCGCCGAGCGCACGTTCCTCACCGACAGCGGCGCCGCGCTGCGCCTCTCCCCCGACGACTGGTCGCCCGGGCTGCTGGACGGCGTGACCCGGCTGCACCTCTCCGGCTACCTGTTCTTCTCCGCACCGAGCCGCGCCGCGGCCCGCCGGGCGCTGCGGGACGCCCGCGCGGCGGGGGTGCCGGTGAGCGTGGACCCGGCGTCGGCGGGCTTCCTCGCCGCCCTGGGCGCGGAGCGGTTCCTCGCGGAAGCGGCGGGCGCCGAGGTGCTGCTGCCCAACGCCGACGAGGCCCGGCTGCTCACCGGACGCGCCGGGGCGGAGGCGGCGGCCGCGGAGTTGAGCCGCCGCGTCCCGCTGGCCGTGGTGACGCTCGGAGCGGCCGGGGCGCTGGTGGCCGAGGGCGGGGCGGTCACGGCGCGGGTGGCCGCGTCGCCGTCGGGCCCGGCGCGGGCGGTGGACTCGACGGGCGCGGGCGACGCGTTCACGGGCGCGTTCCTCGCGGCCCGGCTGGCGGGCGCGGATCCCGTGCAGGCGGCGGAGGCGGGCTGCCGGGCGGGCGCCGAGGCGGTCACGCGGCTGGGCGGCCGACCGCCGACGCCGCCGTGAGGTGCGCGAAGTGACGCGCGCCGCCCCCCGCCCCGTACCCCTGGCTCACCCCTCACTCACCCCTGACGCACCCCTGGCTCACCCCGGTGGTCCGGACGTTCGGGGAACGGACCCCGCCGCGCGACCAAGATCATCCCGGGTGCAGAATCACCGTTATGCCTCAATCGAACACACCGAAAACGGCAACGATCGACGACGCCCCGGCCATCAGCCGCATCCTGGCGAGCGCGTTCGACAACGACCCGATGATGCGCTGGTTCTTCCCCGACGACACCTCGCGCGGGGCGGGCCTCGGCCGCTACTTCACGACGCTCTTCACCCGCCAGTACCTCCGCCACGGGGTCTGCGAGCGCACCGGCGCGGCGGCCGCCTTCTGGGTGGCCCCGGAGGGCCAGGAGAAGGCCGTCCCCGACGCGGAGACCATCCAGGAGCTCCAGGAGATCCTCGGCGACCGCGCCCCCGTGTTCCGCGACGCCGTCCAGGCGGCCGCCGAACACGCCACCACGGAACCCCACTGGTACCTCGCGGTCATCGGCGCCGACCCCGCGGCCCGGGGCCAGGGGCACGGGGCCGCCCTGCTCCGCTCGGGCCTGGCCCGGGCCGACGCGGCGGGCATGCCGGTCTGCCTGGAGTCCTCCAAGCCCGACAACCTCCCCGTCTACGAGCACTTCGGCTTCACGGTGCGCGGGGAGTTCCGGCTGCCGGGCGGCGGCCCGACCCTCTGGGCCATGCGCCGGGACCCGCGTCCCACCGCCTGAACCCCGCGCGGCTGGACCCGTGCGTCAGCCCCCGGACGGGCCCCGGTCCCCGAGGCCCGTCCACGCGGGGTGCCGGGGGTCGTCCGCGCGCACGACCACGTCGGCCGTACCGGCGGGGTCGACCTCGTCCGCGTACCGGGCGAAGGCGGGCAGCGTCCACGACTCCTCCGTGCGCCGGGCGAGCGCGGCAGGCGACATGCGCAGGTGGACGGTCAGGTCGAAGGGGAACCAGTGGCCGAGCAGGAACGGCCCGTGGACCACGAGGACCGCACCGGGCGGCAGCGTGACGTACGGGCTGCGGGTCGCACGGTCCCTGGCCGGGTCCCACAGGTCCGGCAGCACCCGGCCGCTGCCGCCGGGCTCCAGCGGCCCGAAGACCTCGCGCCACAGGGCCCCGGTGTCGGTCCACCCGCCGTAGTACGCGTCGGGGTCCTGCTTCCCGTACTCGTACCGCAGCGAGGCGGGCCGCAGGAACCCGTCCGTACCGACGAGGTGGACGGCACGCCCGCGGGCCCGCAGCGCCTCGGTCAGCCGGGCGGCGAACTCCGCGCCGGGCGCGGCGGGCGGCCCGTCGACGCCGACCTTCGGCCAGTCGCTCCCGTCGCCGGGGGTCACGGTGTCGAGGTGCGCGGCGAGCGCGCCGGCCAGCCGGTCCCAGGTGATCGCCTCGTATCGCATCCGTCCCATCCTGCCCGCTCGCCGGCCCGCCCGGGCCGCAGGGTCGTCCCCGGTGTCGCGGATCGGGGGCTACCGGGTCGGGGCGCCGATCGCCGCGCGGTCGTCCGGGGCGGGCCCGTCGAGCGTCAGCGGCGCGCCGGCCGGCAGCAGGGCCGTCACGTACAGGACGACGGGTTCGGTGCCGAGGTTGTGGCCGAGGTGGACGTGGTCCCGGCCCGGTTGCTCGACGAACGCCTCGCCCGCGGAGACCACGTGGACGGAGCCGTCGCCGAAGAGGCGGGTGAGCCTGCCGGACTGGATGACCGCGATGAGCGGGCCGGGGTGGTGGTGCCAGGGAGTCGCCGCGCCGGGCGGGATGGTGATGGTCCGGACGACGACGTCGGTGTCGCCCGCCGGAGGCTCGATCCGCAGACCACCGACCGAGGTCCCCTCGGCGAGCACCGCGCCACCGATCCCGTCCTCGGACGCGACCGCGGCGCGCCCCGCACGCGGTCCGACCGTCGGCGCCCCGCCCGCGCCCCGGCCCGTCGTCGGAGCCGGGACGCCTGAGGCCCCGGTGCCGCCCCCGGTGGCCGGAGGTGTCCTGCGCGTGCACCACGTCCCGCGGCCCGTGCCGCGCTCGGCCCCTCGGGCGTCCTCGCGTGTCCCCGGCCCCATGGCAACCCCCTCCAACTCCACGGAACGGCCGCCGCTCGGTCCACGACCGCCCGCTCGGCGCCACGCTACCCGCGCGCCGAACATGCCGGACGGATATTCGATCAAGCGGTGCGCACCGGATCACGCGGGTCCGGTGGGGGCCCGCGTCTCAGCCGGGGACCGCCGTCGGCACCGGTCGCTCCACGACGGCCCGGCCCGCCGCGACCGCCTCGGCGAGCGTCGACGCGCCGCCCGCCAGCGCCCGGCAGGTCGCCGCGTCGGTCCGCAGCCGGACGTCGGGCGCGTCGGCCCGCCCGTCGCCGTACGCCGACGGCTCGCCGTCCGCCCCGATCCGTACGTGGAACTCCCCCTCGTCCAGGGCCACCTGGACGACTCCGGGGCCGAGCTCCGCCAGCGCTCCGAGCAGCGGGATCGCGAACCAGTGGGCACGGACGGCGTCGGTCGGGCGGGGCTCGTCAAGGCCGGGCGCGCCCCACTCGGCGAGGGCGCGCAGCACGGGCAGCAAGGCGCGTCCGCGCTCGGTGAGTTCGTACACGGAGGCCGAGGCGGGGGGCGGCAGACGGCGCCGGGTGACGAGCGCGGCGCCCTCCATGTCCTTGAGGCGGCCGGCCAGCATGTCGGTGCTGACGCCGGGGAGATCGGCGTGGAGGTCGGTGTAGCGGCGCGGTCCGGCGAGGAGTTCGCGGACGACGAGCAGCGTCCAGCGGTCGCCGACGAGGTCGAGGGCGTGCGCGGCGGCGCAGTGCTGGTCGTAGCTGCGGCGGCGTGGCTGACGTGGCATGCGACGCAGTCTAGACAAGTTGTTGGACTTTCCAAGCTCGAACTTGGTAAAACCAAGCAACACTGATTCCGGGGATCTGGGGAGGTCGGACATGGAGTTCCGGCAGTCGAGCAAGCTGAGCGAGGTCTGCTACGAGATCCGCGGCCCGGTCATCGAACAGGCCAACGCGCTGGAGGAGGCGGGCCACAGCGTCCTGCGCCTCAACACCGGCAACCCGGCCCTCTTCGGCTTCGAGGCCCCCGAGGAGATCGTCCAGGACATGATCCGGATGCTCCCCAAGGCCCACGGCTACACGGACTCGCGCGGCATCCTCTCCGCCCGCCGCGCCGTGGCCCAGCGCTACCAGTCCATGGGCCTGCCGGACGTGGACGTCGACGACATCTACCTCGGCAACGGCGTCTCCGAGCTGATCTCGATGGCCGTCCAGGCCCTCCTGGAGGACGGTGACGAGGTCCTCGTACCGGCCCCCGACTACCCGCTGTGGACGGCCGTGGTCACGCTCGCCGGCGGCAAGCCCGTGCACTACCTGTGCGACGAGTCCGCCGACTGGTACCCGGACCTCGACGACATGGCCTCGAAGATCACCGACCGCACCAAGGCCGTCGTCGTCATCAACCCCAACAACCCCACGGGAGCGGTCTACCCGAAGGAGATCCTGGACGGGATCTTCGAACTCGCCCGGCGCCACGACCTGATGGTGCTCGCCGACGAGATCTACGACCAGATCGTCTATGACGACGCCGTCCACCACCCGGCCGCCGCCCTCGCTCCCGACCTGGTCGTCCTCACCTTCGGCGGCCTCTCCAAGACCTACCGGGTCGCGGGCTTCCGCTCCGGCTGGCTCGTCGTCACCGGCCCGAAGCAGCACGCCAGGAACTACCTGGAGGGCCTCACCATGCTGGCCTCCATGCGGCTCTGTCCCAACGCCCCCGCGCAGTACGCCATCCAGGCCGCGCTCGGCGGCCGCCAGTCGATCGACGAACTGACCGCCCCGGGCGGCAGGCTGCGCGAGCAACGCGACCGGGCCTGGGAGAAGCTCAACGAGATCCCGGGCGTCTCCTGCGTGAAGCCGAAGGGCGCGCTGTACGCCTTCCCGCGCCTCGACCCGGCCGTGCACCAGATCCACGACGACGAGCGGTTCGTCCTCGACCTGCTGCTCCGCGAGAAGATCCAGGTCGTCCAGGGCACGGGCTTCAACTGGCCGCGCCCCGACCACTTCCGCATCCTCACCCTGCCGTACGCCGACGACCTCGACGCCGCCATCAGCCGCATCGGCCGCTTCCTCAGCAGCTACCGGCAGTAGGACCGGCAGCGGCCACGGGAAGGGGGAACGGCGACGGGCACCGGCTACCGCCCGTGACGTGCCACCCCTCCTGCTGTCATGATCTGACGGTCCGAAGGATCTTCGGGCGGACCGGGTCGGTCGGCACACGGGAGGGACGACCTGTCATGGATGCGGCGCTGATAGCCGTGCTGGGAACGCTGCTGGGTGTCGTCGCCACCCACTGGTTCCAGGGGCGGGCCACCGAGCGCTCGGCAGCGCTCGCCCGGACCGAGCAGCTCCGCCAGGAGCGCATCGAGACGTACAGCGCATTCGGAAGCGCGGTCGTCGACTACCGGAACAGCCAGAACGACCGCTGGTTCCGGGCGGCGCAGAACCCGGGCTCGGAGGAGGCGGAGGAGTCGCGCCACGCCTCCTACCGGCAGCGGACCATCGCCCGCCAGGCCCTCTTCCGCGTGCAGTTGATCTGCGACGACCAGGAGGTCCGGCGCCTGGCCGAGGCCGCCTTCGCGGAGACGCACTGCCTGCACGAGGCGCCGGGCCTGAAGGAGCGCGCCGAGCGTTCCGAGCAGGCGAAGGCGACACTCGCCCGGTTCATCTCTGCCGCCGCTCCCGGCGTCCGCTGAGGGGCGGGCGCCGATGGAGCTCGTCGCGCCGGTCGTCGTCGAGCCGCTGCGGCGGCGCCGCTGCTCGGAGTGCCGGCAGGGGCCGCTGGAGCGGATGATCGTCGAGTACAACGCCCCGGTCTGCCTGGACTGCGCCGACCTCGGGCACCTGGTCTTCCTGCCCCGCGGCTCCACGGCGCTGACCCGACGCGCCCGCGAGGGCAGCACCCTGTGGGCGGTGGTCGTCCGGCACAACCGTCGGCGTACGCGGTACGAGCGTCAGGGACTGCTCGTCGAGGAGGCCGCGCTCGTACGGGCGGAGGCGGCCTGCCTGGCGGACGCGGAGGCGCGGGCCAGGCGGCGGGCCCGGGACGCGGTCCGGCGTGCGGCGCGGGACGCGGAGATCACCGCGGCCCTGGAGGCGGAGATCCTGCGGCTCTTTCCCGCCATCCCGCCGGACCGGGCAACGGAGGTCGCCGTCCACGCGTCGGCGAAGGGCAGCGGACGGGTGGGGCGCACGGCGGCGGGCCGGGCGCTCGACCGGGGCGCCGTCACCGCCGCCGTGCGCGCCTCGATCCGGCACGTCGACACCCCGTACGACACCCTGCTGATGCAGGGGGTTCCACGGCACCAGGCCCGGACGAGGGTCGCACCCGCCATCGAGGCGGTGCTCCGGGCCTGGCATCACGCGGGGGAGGAACCGCGCGACCGGGGCCACGGCTGACTGCTCGGGGGTCAGCGCGGCGGTTCCGGTGCGCGCGGCCGGGGCCGTCAGCCCCGGTCCGCTCCGGCGCGGCGGGCACGACGGTAGAGCAGGGCGCCGCCGAGGAGCAGCGCGGCGCTCGCCGGGGCGGCGTAGCCGATGGTGTCGGAGCCGGTCTCGGCGAGGGCGACCGGGCGCGTCGTCTCACCCTGCGGCGCGGGGGCCGGCGGCACCGTCTCGCTGCGCGGCACCGGCACGTTGCGCACGGGGGTCTGCGGGCGCGGCGTCGGGTTCTCGACCGGCTCCTCGGGCCGCTCGGGCTTCGGCGGCGTGCCGGGGCCGTTGACCGAGGTGTTGCCGAAGACGGGGTTGAGGACGCCGACGACGTTCACCGAGTTGCCGCTGACGTTCACGGGGAGGTCGACGGGCAGCTGGAGGCCGTTGCCGGAGATGACGCCCGGGGAGCCGGAGACGTGGGTCTCGGCCGTGGAGCCGCCGCCGTTGCTCGAACCGCCGCCGTGACCGCCCTCGGCACCGCTCTGGTCGCCGCCGCGCGGCGTGCCGGGGAGGTCCTTGTGCGAGCCGCCGCCCTCGTCGCCGTAGCCGCCGTCCTCGGACGGGCTCGACTGGTTCGCGCAGCCGTTGCCGAACGACGGGTTGAGGAGTCCGACGACGTTGACGGTGTTGCCGCAGGCGTTCACCGGGACGTGCACCGGGAGCTGCACCGCGTTGCCGGAGACCACGCCCGGCGAACCGACCGCGGCACCCTGGGCGCCGGAGTCGGCGTGCGCGGCGCCCGCCGAGAGCGCGAGCGCTCCACCCGTGACCATCAGTGTGGCCAGACCACTTCGGCGAATCTGCCTCATGGCTTCCTGCCTTCCGGAGGTGTGCACGGGCAAGTGCCCGTACCGGAATCAACGCGCCAAACACGCGTGCCGGATCCGCCCGTTGCCGGGATTCACCCCATCGGGTGGAGTGCCGTTCGGGTGTCGGTCACCTTCCGAGGAGGTCCGTGAGGGCGCCCACCGGGTCCGCGTCGGGCGTCCCGCGCGGCCACCAGTCCTCGCGGCCCGCGTCCGACTCGTAGCCGTACCAGAGGCCGTCCCGGCCCAGCCGCAGCTGGAGGGAGTCGGTGGCGAGGCGGTTGCGCCAGGGGCGGAAGGACGGGAAGTCTGCGGCGAGCAGCGCGGGTCGGGCGCGGTCGAACGGGCCGGCCGGCGGGTCCCACGGCTCTTCGAGGACCGCGAGCCCCGCGGCGCCGCCCTGCCGCCAGGCCGCGACGGCGCGCGCGAGGTCCGTGGGGGTGCGGTCGAGCGCGTACGCGAGGTCGCGGTAGAGGGCGCGGGTCGAGGCGGTGAGTCCGGAGCCGGGGTGGGCGGCGGCCAGCCGGACCGCGTCCTGCCAGGGGGTGAGCGTGGCGACGGGGTCGAGTCCGGTGGTGAGGAGGGCGTGGGCGCGGGCCGCGGCCTCCGTGGCCAGGAGGTCGAGGGCGAGGGGGTCGGGGGCCTCCGGGTCGGGCGGGAAGACGGCCGGGCGGCCCGGCCGGTCCGGCGGGGGCAGCGGTGCGGGCAGTGGCAGGAGCCCCCGCGCGCCCGCGGCCGTCGCGTCGAGCGCGTCGCGTGCGGCGATCGTGGGCATCGCCGGGGCGGCCGCGGTGGTCTCGACGGCGGACAGGGCGGCGTTGCGCCGGGTGAACTCGGCGAGGAGTTCCTGTTCGCCGCGGCCGCGCATCAGGAAGAGGACGAAGGGGTCCTCGTCGAGCAGCCGCGCGGCCTGGTAGCAGAGCGCGGCGGCGTGCTTGCAGGGATAGCCGTCGTCGGGGCAGGAACAGTCGGGGACGAGGTCCCCGGGCGCGGGCAGCAGTCCGGAGACGGCTTCGAGCGCGTGCGGCACGTCCTTGTCGAGGAGGGCCGCGATGTGCTCGGGGCGGGCGGCGACCTCGTCGAGGAACCGCTCCCAGCCGTCGTCGCCGAGCGTCCGCATGCGGATCTCGGTGCGGTACGGACGGGGCCTGCTGCCGTGGACGTAGGCGACGACCCGGCCCGGGGTGACGGTGATCGCGTCGACGTGACCGCGCCCGGCGTAGGCCTTGCCCCGTGCGAGACGGGCGGGGTCGAGCGCCGTGTTCTCCAGGGCGTCGACCCAGGCGTTGCCCCACCAGGTCCCGGCGAACCGGCCGTCGTCGGCGGCGCGGGGCGCGAGCTGCGGGAAGCTGCGGCGCCGGTCGTCGTGGCGGGGGACGGCGCCGCGGGCGGCCCGGCCGCCGCGGGCTCCCGGCCGGTTCACGAGGGCCTCCTCAGGGACACCAGGTCGGCCAGCTCCCGGTCGGTGAGTTCGGTGAGGGCCGCCTCGCCGGAGCCGAGGACCGCGTCGGCGAGGGCCCGTTTGGCGCGGAGCATCTCGGCGATGCGGTCCTCGACCGTGCCCTCGGCGACCAGCCGGTGGACCTGGACCGGCTGGGTCTGGCCGATCCGGTAGGCGCGGTCGGTGGCCTGCTCCTCGACGGCCGGGTTCCACCAGCGGTCGAAGTGGACCACGTGTCCGGCGCGGGTGAGGTTGAGGCCGGTGCCCGCGGCCTTGAGCGAGAGCAGGAAGACGGGCACCTCGCCGGACTGGAAGCGGTCGACCATCCGCTCGCGCTCGGCCACGGGCGTGCCGCCGTGCAGCAGTTGGCAGGGGATGCCGCGGGCGGCCAGGTGGTCGGCGAGGAGCCTCGCCATGGACACGTACTGGGTGAAGACGAGCACGGCCCCGTCCTCGGCGAGGATCGTGTCGAGGAGTTCGTCGAGGAGGGCGAGCTTGCCGGAGCGGCCGGCGAGCCGGGCGGTGCCGCTGCCGCGCGGGGCCTGCTCCTTGAGGTACTGGGCGGGGTGGTTGCAGATCTGCTTGAGGGAGGTCAGCAGTTTCATGACGAGGCCGCGCCGGGCCATGCCCTCGGCGTCCTCGATCTGCGCCATGGTCTCGCGGACCACCGCCTCGTAGAGCGAGGCCTGTTCGCGGGTGAGCGGCACCGGGTGATCGGACTCGGTCTTCGGGGGCAGCTCGGGGACGATGCCGGGGTCCGACTTGCGGCGGCGCAGCAGGAACGGCCGGACGAGCCGGGCGAGGCGCTCCACCGCCTCGTCGTTCTCGATCTCCTCGCTGTTCTCCACGGCGCGGGCGTGCCGGGAGCGGAAGGCCTTGAGCGGGCCGAGGAGGCCGGGGGTGGTCCAGTCGAGGAGCGCCCAGAGCTCGGAGAGGTTGTTCTCCACGGGTGTGCCGGTGAGGGCGACCCGCGCGGGTGCGGGAATCGTGCGGAGCGCCTTGGCGGTCGCGGAGAAGGGGTTCTTGATGTGCTGTGCCTCGTCGGCGACGACCATGCCCCACTGCCGCTCGGCGAGCCGGTCGGCGCTGGTGCGCATGGTGCCGTAGGTGGTGAGGACGAACCCGCCGTCGAGGTCGTCGAGGCTGCGGTCCGCGCCGTGGAAGCGCCGGACCGGCACGTCGGGGGCGAACTTCCGGATCTCCCGCTGCCAGTTGCCGAGCAGGGACGCCGGGCAGACGACGAGGGTGGGGGCGCGGTGGGCGCGGCGCAGGTGCAGGGCGATGAGGGTGACGGTCTTGCCGAGGCCCATGTCGTCGGCGAGGCAGCCGCCGAGGCCGAGCGAGGTCATCAGCTCCAGCCAGGCGAGGCCGCGCAGCTGGTAGTCGCGGAGGGTGGCGGTCAGACCGGGCGGGGCCTGGACGGCCCCGGGTCCGGCCAGGAGCCGGTCCCGGAGGGTGGCGAGCGCCCCGACGGGGACGGCGGGGACGGTCTCGCCGTCCACCTCGGCGCTGCCGGTGAGGGCGACGGCGAGGGCGTCGACCGGCTCCAGGAGGCCCAGCTCGCGCTTGCGCGCCTTGCGGACGAGCGCGGGGTCGACGACGACCCACTGGTCGCGGAGCCGTACGACGGGCCGGTGGGCCTCGGCGAGGAGGTCCATCTCGCGCTCGGTGAGCGGATCGCCGTCGAGGGCCAGCTGCCAGTTGAAGCGGAGCAGCTCCTCGCTGTCGAAGAACGAGGTGCCGTCGGTGGCGGAGCCGGGGGCCGCGTGGGCGGGGCGGACGACGGCGGAGGCGCTCAGGGAGCGGGCGAGCTCGCGGGGCCAGTGGACGGCGACCCCGGCGTCGGCGAGCCGGGCGGCGGCGGGGCCGAGCAGCTCGTACAGCTCGTTCTCGGTGACGGCGAGGACGTCGGGCACGTCCCGTTCGAGGAGGCGCCCGAGCGGTGGCCAGACCCGGGCGGCGCGGCGCAGCGCGAGGAGGGCGTCGATCCGGGCGCGCGGCCCGAAGTGCTCGCCCTCCCCCGCCCACAGGTCCGCGGCGTCGATGACGAGGGTCGGGTCGGCGAGGCTGTGGATCTGGAGCAGCGCGGCGGCCGCCTGGCGCTCCGCGCCGTCCCCCCGTGCGTCCTCGCCGTCGGAGACGTCGAACAGCTCGTATCCCGACAGGTCGAGGCGGAGCGAGACGCGCACGCCGGCGTCCATGCCGGCCGCGGCCTCGGCGGCCCAGGCCCGCGCCCGCGGGAGGTGCTGGGGCTCGCGCGCCGCGAACGGGGCGCCCACCGCGTGCGCGGCGGCCGGGGTGCGGGGCAGGGTGTCGGCGACCGCGTCGAGGAAGGCGCGCACGAGCGCCTCGGGCTCGGGCAGCCTGAGCGGCCCCCGTCCGGTCCCGGGGACGGGCACGGGGTGTGCCTCGTACGGCATGGCGGCGGCGACGGCCCGGAGGTGGGCGATGTCGTCGGCGTCGAGCGGTCCGGCCCGCCAGGCGTCGAGGTCGTCGGCGGTGAGCCCCGGCAGCATCCGGCCCCGGGCGGCCAGGTGCAGGGCGTGCAGGGCGGCGGCGCCCCAGCAGGCGGTGGCGGGGTGGGCGGCCGGGTGGTGGCGGGCGGCGACCAGGTGGGGCAGGGCGGTGGCGACGGGCAGCGTCAGGGCGGGGACGGCCCGGCCGCGGACGCCGGTGCCGTGCCGCCGGGCGACGGTGAGCTCGGCCCGCTCGGCGCCCTGGAAGGAGGCGGGGTCGGGCAGGGCGCCGCCGTCGGGCGCCCAGTAGGCGATCCGGCCGGCCCGGGGCAGCGCGGCGGGCAGGAACACGGCCGCGCTCGTGGTCAGGCTGTGGGTCACGGACCGCCTCCTTCCGTCCCGGGTTCGTGTCGGACTTCGACCTTACGGGTGGGGTCTGACAACGGCCCTCGGGGCGGGTTCGCCCATGCGGCCCAACCGGGCGTGACAGGGGGTCCGGCGGGCGGCAGGGTGGCCTGGACCAGGGGCCGTCGCCGCCTGCCCGCTCCGCACGACAGATCGTCGCCCGACAGAAGAGGTTCCGCCATGTCCGTTCGCCGGCGTCTCACGACCGCCACCGGGGCCGTGCTGCTCACCCTCGCGGTCGCGGGCTGCTCGGGCCTCGGCCGCAGCGCCGTGGGCACCCTCTCGTACGAGACGGAGCGCGAGGTCGGGGTGAGGGTGACGAGTCCGTCGGTGAAGGGCTGCCACCGCCTCGCCCCGTCCGGTGCGACGAGGGTCGACAACGAGACGCTGGTCGACATCCGGCTGTACCGGACGCGCGACTGCAAGGGCAAGGAGAACACCTACCTGCCGAGCAACAGCGGCGACTCCATCGTGCCGGGCACGCTCCCCTGGCGCAGCTACAGCGTCGTCCACTGACGACGGCGGCCCCGGGCCGTTCCCCGACGCGCTCCGCGGGTGGATGCTGGAAGGAGGCAGGGGGCGAGGGGAGCGACCGTCATGCGTACGGGCAGTGAGCCGACGACCGCGCGCAGTGCGCTGCGGCTGCGGTTCTGGCTGAGCGCCTGGGGGCTGCTCTGGGCCGTCTTCGGGACGGTCGCGTTCTCCCTGCTCGGCCGCCCCGGCTGGGCCGCCGCCTGCGGAGTGCTGCTCGTCGTGGTCGCGGCCGACATGACGATGGTGCTGCGCCACCTCCGCCAGGGGCCGCACTGGCAACCGGGCCGGGACGTCCCGCCGTACGAACCGGATCACGGGGGCGGACGACGGCGCTGAGGGAGCCGGCCGCCCCCGGTCACTCCTCCGTCGGGCCGAAGTCGGCGGCCCTGAGGTACTCGGGTCTCGGGTCGAGCGCCGCGGCGAGGCGGAAGTGCCGGGTGGCCTGCGCGGTCTGCCCGGAGCGTTCGTAGGTGCGGGCCAGCGCGAAGTGCGCGAACGCGTTGTCCGGCTCGCGCTCCAGGACCAGTTCGAACTCGAGCTGGGCGGGGCGGAGCTGGGCGGCGGCGAAGAAGGCCCGGGCGCGCAGGAGCCGAGCGGCCGTGTTCTCGGGGTGGGCGGCTATCACGGAGTCGAGGAGCTTCACGGCGCCACGCGGGTCCCGGGCCGCGAGCAGCTGCTCGGCGGCGCGGAAGTCGATGACATGGGTTTCCGGATTCCTGTCGGCCACGGTGGCATCCTTCCCCTTCGATCCGGTGGTTGAACACCGGCCTCCGTGGCGGCATTCCGCCGGGCACCGGCCCCGGGCTCCGCGGTTCCTCAGCCGTTGGCCTCGGCGGCCCGTCGCTCCAGCTCCTCCCACACCTTCCGCACCTGCGGTTCCAGCGCGTCGAGGGGCCCGTCGTTGTCGATGACGAGGTCGGCGACGGCCAGCCGCTGGGCGCGGGTGGCCTGGGCCGCCATCCGGGCCTCGGCCTCGGCCTCGGCCATACCCCGGAACCGTACGAGCCGGTCCAGCTGGGTTTCCGGGGAGGCGTCCACGACGACGACGAGGTCGTACAGCGGCGCGAGCCCGTTCTCGGTGAGGAGGGGTACGTCGTGGACGACGACGTCTCCCGCGATCGCGGCGCTCTCCAGCTCGGCCGACCGGTCCCTGACGAGGGGGTGGACGATCGAGTTCAGGGTGGCGAGCCGGTCGGGGTCGGCGAACACGATGGCGCCCAGTGCGGGCCGGTCGAGCGCCCCGTCCTCGGTGAGGATGCCCTCGCCGAAGGCCGCCACGACGGCCGCGAGTCCCGGTGTCCCGGGCTCGACGACCTCGCGGGCGATCCGGTCCGCGTCGATCAGGACGGCTCCGTACGAGACGAGCAGCCGCGACACTTCGCTCTTGCCGGCGCCGATCCCGCCGGTCAGGCCCACCTTCAGCATGAGCGGCAGCTTAGGGGGTGGCGTCCCGGCGCTACGCGTCGCCCTCCCGCTCGGCGAGGAAGCGCTCAAACTCGCGGCCCAGTTCGTCGGCGGACGGCAGGTCGACGGGCTCCGCGACGAGGCTGCCGCGGGTCTCGGCGCCGGCCATCGCGTCGTACTGGTGCTCGAGGCCCTGGACGAGCGAGACCAGCTCCTCGTCGCCCTCGCCGATCTGGCGGTCGATCTCGGTCTGGGTGCGCCGCGCCTCGTTCCGCAGGGCGTGGGCGACGCCCGGGAGGACGAGGCCGGTGGCGGCCGTGATGGCCTCCAGGGCGGTGAGGGCCGCGTCCGGGTAGGGCGAGCGGGCCACGTAGTGCGGGACGTGGGCAGCGACGCCGAGGGTGTCGTGGCCGGACTCCATCAGCCGGTACTCGACGAGGGCCTCGGCGCTGCCGGGAACCTGGGCCTCGTCGAAGGGGCTGCGGTGGCCGGGCATGAGGTCGGTGCGGTTCCCGTGCGGGGTGAGCCCCACGGGCCGGGTGTGCGGCACGCCCATGGGGATGCCGTGGAAGTTGACGGAGAGGCGCACGCCGAGTCGCTCGACGATCTGGCGGACCGCGGCGGCGAAGCGCTCCCACTCCACGTCCGGCTCGGGGCCGGTGAGGACGAGGAAGGGCGCGCCGGTGGCGTCCTGGACGAGGTGGACCTCGATGGTCGGCGTCTCGTAGGCCGTCCAGCGGTCGCGTCGGAAGGTGAGCAGGGGCCGCCGGGCGCGGTAGTCCACGAGCCGGTCGTGGTCGAAGCGGGCCACCCGCTGGTGCGGGAGGGTGTCGAGCAGTCTCTCGATGATCTGCTCGCCGGTCTCACCGGCGTCGATGTAGCCGTCGAAGTGGTACAGCATGACCAGCCCGGCCGACTCCTGCGCCAGGGCCATGTCCACGACGGCGAGGCCCTTCGGGTCCCATTCGTACAAATCCTGGGGATCAAGCACGATTACCGCTCCTCCTCGTGTTCTCTCAGTGAACGCGCGGCGCGGCAGGGTCATTCCCGGGGCGGGGTGATCTTCGGAGAAACGACCGAGGCCCGCTCCCCCGGAGGGAAGCGGGCCTCGATTCGCTAGCGGCTAGCGCTCAGCGGAGAGCCTGTTCAGCTCTGGCCGCCGGCCAGCTTCTCGCGCAGGGCGGCGAGGGCCTCGTCCGACGCCAGGGCGCCGGAGGTGTCGTCCGACTCCGAGGAGTAGGAGCCACCGGTCGGCGCGGCGGCCGGAGCGGCGGCGCCACCCTCGGCAGCGGCGGCCTCGTCGGCCTCGCGGGACTTGATGACCTGAGCCTGGTGCTGCTCGAAGCGGGACTGCGCCTCGGCGTACTGGGTCTCCCAGGCCTCGCGCTGAGCCTCGTAGCCCTCGAGCCAGTCGTTGGTCTCGGGGTCGAAGCCCTCGGGGTAGATGTAGTTGCCCTGGTCGTCGTAGGACGCGGCCATGCCGTACAGGGTCGGGTCGAACTCGACCGAGGCCGGGTCGGCACCGAAGGACTCGTTGGCCTGCTTCAGCGAGAGGCTGATGCGACGGCGCTCGAGGTCGATGTCGATGACCTTGACGAAGATCTCGTCGTTGACCTGGACGACCTGCTCCGGGATCTCCACGTGGCGCTCGGCCAGCTCGGAGATGTGGACCAGACCCTCGATGCCCTCGTCCACGCGGACGAACGCACCGAACGGAACCAGCTTGGTGACCTTACCCGGAACGACCTGGCCGATCTGGTGGGTACGGGCGAACTGCTGCCACGGGTCCTCCTGCGTCGCCTTCAGCGACAGGGAGACGCGCTCGCGGTCCATGTCCACGTCGAGAACCTCGACGGTGACCTCCTGGCCGACCTCGACAACCTCGGACGGGTGGTCGATGTGCTTCCAGGACAGCTCGGAGACGTGGACGAGACCGTCGACGCCACCCAGGTCCACGAAGGCACCGAAGTTGACGATCGAGGACACGACGCCGGAGCGGACCTGACCCTTCTGGAGGGTCGTGAGGAAGGTCTGGCGAACCTCGGACTGGGTCTGCTCCAGCCAGGCGCGGCGGGACAGGACCACGTTGTTGCGGTTCTTGTCCAGCTCGATGATCTTCGCCTCGAGCTCCTTGCCCACGTAGGGCTGGAGGTCGCGGACGCGGCGCATCTCGACCAGGGAGGCCGGGAGGAAGCCGCGGAGGCCGATGTCGAGGATGAGACCACCCTTGACGACCTCGATGACGGTACCGGTGACGATGCCGTCCTCTTCCTTGATCTTCTCGATGGTGCCCCAGGCACGCTCGTACTGGGCGCGCTTCTTCGAGAGGATCAGGCGGCCTTCCTTGTCCTCCTTCTGAAGGACGAGGGCCTCGATCTCGTCGCCGACCTTGACGACCTCGTTCGGGTCGACGTCGTGCTTGATCGAGAGCTCGCGGCTCGGGATGACACCTTCGGTCTTGTAACCGATGTCGAGCAGGACCTCGTCCCGGTCGACCTTCACGATGACGCCGTCGACGATGTCGCCGTCGTTGAAGTACTTGATCGTCTCGTCGATCGCGGCGAGGAAGGCTTCCTCGTTACCGATGTCGTTGACCGCAACCTGCGGGGTGGTGGCGGTGGTCTCGGTGCTGCTCGTCATGTGGGAAAGGGCTCCGGTTACGGACAGAAAGTCGTAGGTACTGCTACGCCGAGAGCCCGTATCGCACTGAAGAAGCCAGACAGCTGATGAAGCGCCTCCCGAAGACCGGGGGCGCCTCGTAAACCGAGGGGACCGCAACAGGTGCGAGCGCGGCCTGCTCCGTCTGAGGCGCGCAGGCCCGCAGCGCAACCTTTAGCATACGGGGACGGCCGGACAGGGTCAATGCGCGAAGCGCGCACCCGGGACAGAACTGAGCAAACCTGGCACGACTCGTGTCCAACGGCACCGCATGGGCGGGTCCGCCGTACGGCGGCACTGAGCGCAAACTACATCGGCGGGCGAGATGAACCAAGAGTACGAGCACGACGATCCCCTCGACCCGGACGAGGAGGGGGCCGAGGCGACCCGGCGTGACGCGGGGGACGCGGAAAGCAGCCGGGCCAGCCGGGGCTGGTGGGACCGGAACGCCGACGAGTACCAGACCGAGCACGGCGCCTTCCTCGGCGACGACCGGTTCGTATGGGGTCCCGAGGGGCTCGACGAGGCCGAGGCGGGGCTGCTCGGGCCGGCCGCCTCGCTCAAGGGCCTCGACGTGCTGGAGATCGGGGCGGGCGCGGCGCAGTGCTCGCGCTGGCTGGCGGCCCGGGGCGCGCGGCCGGTGGCACTGGACCTCTCGCACCGGCAGCTCCAGCACGCGCTGCGGATCGGCGGGGACGTGCCGCTCGTCGAGGCGGACGCGGGGGCGCTGCCGTTCCGGGACGGCTCCTTCGACCTGGCGTGCTCGGCGTACGGCGCGGTGCCGTTCGTCGCCGATCCCGTACGAGTCTTCCGCGAGGTGCGCCGGGTGCTGCGGCCCGGGGGCCGCTGGGTTTTCTCGGTGACGCATCCGATCCGCTGGGCGTTCCCGGACGAGCCGGGGCCCGAGGGCCTGTCGGTGGCGGCCTCCTACTTCGACCGGACGCCGTACGTCGAGCAGGACGAGCAGGGCCGGGCCGTGTACGTGGAGCACCACAGGACGCTCGGGGACCGGGTGCGGGACGTGGTGGCCGGCGGGTTCCGGCTCGTCGACCTGGTCGAGCCGGAGTGGCCGGCCTGGAACAGCCAGGAGTGGGGCGGCTGGTCCCCGCTGCGGGGCCATCTGATCCCGGGCACGGCGATCTTCGTCTGTGAGAGGGCCGACTAGCTCCGAGCATTCAGTCCTATTAATAGGGGGGCCTGTGGACAGCGGGCCCTCCTTTTCTTTGGGCGCGTACGAGACTGAGTGCGTGATCCGAAACGACGCACTCGACCTGCTTCCCGTCCGCCATGCCGTCCCCGAGCTGCTCGCCGCACTCGAGGAGCGCGGCACGGCCGTCCTGCACGCGCCTCCCGGCACCGGCAAGACGACCCTGGTGCCGCTGGCACTCGCGGGGCTCATAGGGGACGGACCGGTGCGCCGGGTGCTGGTGGCGGAGCCGCGCCGCATGGCGGTGCGGGCGGCGGCCCGCCGGATGGCCTGGCTGCTCGGCGAGGAGGTCGGCGGGGCCGTCGGCTTCGCCGTGCGCGGCGAGCGGAGGGCCGGGCCGGCGACCCGGGTCGAGGTGGTGACCACGGGCATTCTCCTCCAGCGGCTGCAGCGCGATCCCGAGCTGGCCGGGGTGGACGTGGTGCTGCTGGACGAATGTCACGAGCGCCATCTGGACGCCGACACGGCGATGGCCTTCCTCGTCGACGTGCGGGCGACCTTGCGGCCGGAGCTGAAGCTGATCGCGGCCTCGGCGACGAGCGACGCGGAGTCCTGGGCGGAGCTGCTCACGGTCCTGGACGGGTCGGGGCCCGCGCCGATCGTGTGGAGCGAGGGAGAGGGACACGGTTACACGGTCCGGTTCGCCGCCCCGCCGGCCGGGGTGCGGCCCGCGCACGGCACGTGGGTGGATCCCGCGCTGCTGCGGCACGTGGCGGCGACGGTCCGGCTCGCGCTCGGACGGCACGAGGGCGACGTCCTCTGCTTCCTGCCCGGCACGGGGGAGATCTCCCGGACGGCGGGGCTGCTCGCGGACGTCGACGCCGAGGTGCTCCAGCTGCACGGGCGGGCCCCGGCGGCGGTGCAGGACGCGGTGCTGCGGGGAGCGGAGCCGGGCGGGCGGCGCCGGGTGGTCCTCTCGACGTCGGTGGCCGAGTCGAGCCTGACCGTGCCGGGGGTCAGGATCGTGGTGGACGCGGGGCTCGCCCGGGAGCCGCGCACGGACCACGCGCGGGGGCTCGGCTCGCTGGCCACGGTGCCGGTGTCGACCGCGGCGGCGACCCAGCGCGCCGGGCGGTCGATGCGCGAGGGCCCCGGTGTGGTCTACCGCTGCTGGGCCGAGACCGAGGACGGGAGCAGGGCCCGCTTCCCCTCCCCCGAGATCCGGATCGCCGACCTGGCCGACTTCGCGCTGCGGGCGGCGTGCTGGGGCGACCCCTCGGCGGCGGGGCTCGCCCTGCTCGACGCGCCGCCGCCGGGGGCGATGGAGGCGGCCCGCGGGGTCCTCACCGCGATCGGGGCCGTGGACGGGAACGGCCGGGCCACGGAGCGGGGAGTGCGGATGTCCCGGCTGGGGCTGCACCCGCGCCTGGGGCGCGCCCTGCTGGACGGGGCGGAGGCGGTCGGCGTCCGGCGGGCGGCCGAGGTGGTGGCGCTGCTCGGGGAGGAACCCCCGCGGGAGTACGGGGACGATCTGGCGGTGGCCTGGCGGGAGGCGCGACGGGGCGGTGACGGGTACGGGGCGCGGTGGAAGGCGGAGGTCCGACGGCTGGAGCGGGCCGCTGGTGAGGGGGTGCGGGCCGCTGGTGACGCGGTGCGGGGCGCCGGTGACGCGGTGCGGGGCGCTCCGGGTGGAGTCGGGGCGGGTGGCGAGGACGCCGTGGCGGGTCTGGTGGCGGCGCTGGCCTTTCCCGAGCGGGTGGCGCGGCGGCGGGAGCAGGGCGGCTTCCTGATGGTGTCGGGGAGCGGTGCCCGGGTCGCCGAGGGGTCGGGGCTGCGCTCGGCTCCGTGGCTGGCCGTGGCGGTGGCGGACCGGACGGCCAGGGACGCCACGGCCCGGGTGCGGCTGGCGGCGGTGGTGGACGAGGAGACGGCGCGCCGGGCCGCCGGCCACCTGCTGACGGCCGGCGAGGAGGTTCGCTGGGAGGACGGGGACGTGGTGGCCCGGTCGGTGGAGCGGCTCGGCGCGGTCGAGCTGACCGTCCGGCCGCTGGGCCCGGACGCCGACCCCGTGCTCGTGCGGGGGGCGCTGCTCGACGGGTTGCGGCGGGAGGGGCCGGGGCTGCTGCGGTGGGGCCGGGAGGCGACGGAGCTGAGGGAACGGCTGGCGTTCCTGCACGCGGTGGTGGGCGAGCCGTGGCCGGACGTCTCCGACGGGGCGCTGGTGGAGCGGGCCGAGGAGTGGCTTGAGCCCGAGCTGTCGCGGGCCTCGCGCCGGGCCGACCTGGGGAGGATCGGGGCGGGGGACGCGCTGCGGAGACTGCTTCCGTGGGCGACGGGCGAGGCGGGGCGGCTCGACGAGCTGGCGCCGGAGCGGATCGAGGTGCCGAGCGGGTCGCGGATACGGGTCGACTACGGCGGGGATCGGCCGGTGCTCGCGGTGAAGCTCCAGGAACTGTTCGGTCTCACGGAGACGCCTCGGGTGGCGGGGGTTCCCGTCCTGGTCCATCTGCTGTCACCGGCCGGGCGGCCTGCGGCGGTGACCGCCGACCTGGCGTCGTTCTGGCGGGACGGCTACCGCGCGGTGCGGTCGGAGCTGCGCGGGCGCTATCCGAAGCACCCGTGGCCGGAGGACCCGTCGGCGGCGGAACCGACCCGGTACACGAGCGCGCGGCTCAGACGGGAGGGGTGACGGCCGCGCACCCGGGACAACCCGGGGAAAGCGGAGCGCCGCCCCTCCGAGGTGGCGGAGGGGCGGCGCGGGTGGTGCGCGGCGCCCGGCGCGGGCGCGAGGGGGTCAGGCCGTGGGCGAGGCCGTGGCCTCGGGCGTGCCGCTCGTCGAGGGCGTCGGTCCCGTGGACGGGTCCGTCGACGGCTCCGTGGTGGGCGGCGGGGTCGTCGGCGTGGTCGGGGGCGTCGTCGGCGGAGTCGTCGGCTCGGGGGCCTTGACCGTGAGGGTGATCCGCTCGGTGCCGCCGCCGGGGGCGGTGAGCAGCAGCACGTACTCGCCGGCCTTCTCGCCCGCGAACAGCGACGCGACGGAGACGAGCCCGTTCTCGTCGGTCTTGAGGACGACCGTCCGCACCGGGTTGCCCGCCGCGTCCTTGGAGAAGTACGGGCCGTCGACGCTCTCCGCCGTGGTGGTGGTGGAGTCGGTGATCACGGCGGTGACGGACACGCCGGGGGCGACCGCGCCGCCTTCGGTCGCCCTGACCTTCACCCGCTGGGTGTAGGCGGTGCCGGTGGTGGCCGACAGCGGGTCGCCTGCGACGCGGGCGAGGGCGTCGGCCTTGCGGACGGTGACCGTCGCGGTGAAGTCGGCGGCCAGGGCGGTCCGGCCGACGACGGTGGCGCGGACGGTGAAGGTGCCGGTCTTCGTCCCGGCGCGCAGGGCGGGGGCGACCGCGAGGCCGTTCGTGCCGGTGGTGACCGTGGCCTCGGCGGCGCCGCCGGGGAAGCGGCTGTCCGTGGTGCCGACGATCTGGAAGCGGACGCGGAGTCCGGCGACGGGCTTGCCCGCCGCGTCGACGGCCGCCGCGGTGACGGCCGTGGCGAACGTGGCCTCGGTGGGTGCCGTGAGCGGCGCGGCGGCGGCGTTGCGCAGGCGGGTGACCTTCTGCGTCGGCGGCACGGCCGGGTCGATCGCCGGCGGCTTGCTCGGCGTCGTGGGGGAGGTCGGGGTGGTCGGCTTCGTCGGCGTGGTCGGGGGCGTCGTCGGGGGCGTGGTCGGCGACGGGCCGGTCGACGAGGGCGTGGTCGTGCCGGGCGACGGGTGGTTCGGGAAGGGGGTGAACGGCAGCGTCGGAAGGGGCCGGTTGCCGCGGCCGGTACGGTCGCTGCGGTCGATGGGCAGCACGCCCGCGCCGTCGGGGACCTGGTGGGTGCCCCGGTTGTAGTACTCGAACCAGGAGAGGACGGTGTTCAGGTACTCCGTCGAGCGGTTGTAGCTGAGGATCGCCCGGTCGAGGTCGGCCTTGAGCGCGAGGTTGCGGTCGTTCGCGCAGAGGTAGAGCCCCGCTGCCTGCGCCGCGTCGTAGATGTTGTTGGGGTCCCTCTTCCCGTCGCCGTTGGCGTCCTGGCCCCAGGTGGCCCAGGTGGACGGGATGAACTGCATCGGGCCGACGGCCCGGTCGTGGACGCGGTCGCCGTCGAAGGCGCCGTCGTCGGTGTCCGAGATGTTGGCGAAGCCGACGCCGTTGAGAACGGGGCCGAGGATCGGCGAGAACGTGGTGCCGTTGGCGTCGACGCGGCCGCCGCGGGCCTGCCCGGACTCGACCTTGCCGATGCCGGCGAGCAGCTGCCAGGGGAGGTTGCAGCCGGGGTTCGTCGAGCGGATCGACTGCTCGGCGCGCTGATAGGCGGCGAGGACGGTCGCGGGTATGCCGGCCTCGGCGGGGCCGGTGACGACCGGCAGGTTGGGCGTGGGGGCACCGGGCTTGTTCGGGGTGTTCAGCGGCGGCAGGTCGGTGTAGTACGGCGAGTCGCCGGTGGCCGAGCCGTCGCCCGAGGGCGAGGTGGTCTCTCCGGCGCCGACGGCGCGGTCGCCTCCGGCGTTGTCCGTGCCGGCCGGGACGGTGTCCGGTGCCTGCGAGGCCGCGAGCGCCGCGACGGCCGCGGCGACCACCGCTCCGCTGGTGGCCCCCCTGCGCAGTCGGCGGCCGAATTGCGCTGCCATACCTCTGGTCCCCTCCCCATCGACTGCCCCGCACGCTCCCCGCGTGCGGCCTCCGGCGACCTTATGTCAACTCCGTACCGGCGGGTACCGGGCCCTGACCGTGTTTCACGGTTTCGTCACCTCTTGGTCGCCTCCGGATCGGCGGGTTCCGCGGCGGCCGGAACCGGCGGCGCGCTCCGCGCCCTCTTGCACACTGATCGTCGTCGCCACCGGACCGAGGGAGAGCTCCCGTTGCCGTTCACGTTGAGTCATGCCGCCGCCGTGCTGCCCGCGCTGCGCCGGAACGGGACGGGGCGGGGGCCGCTGCTCGCCTGCGCGCTGGTCACGGGCTCCTTCGCTCCCGACATGACCTACTTCGCGGCCACCGCGGTGCCGGGGGCGATGGCCTTCGGTGACGTCACGCACTCCCCCGTCGGGATCGTCACGGTCGACGTGCTCCTCGCGGCGGCCCTGGTGGGGTTGTGGCTGGTGGTGCGCGAGCCGCTCGTGGCGCTGCTGCCCTCACGGTGGCGGGGGCGGGTGTACGGGCTGGTGCGCGGGGAGGCCTGGCGGGAGCGCCGTCCGGCCGCGCTCGTGGGGTGGTTCGCGCTCTGCGCGGCGCTCGGGGCGACGACGCACGTCGTCTGGGACACCTTCACGCACATCGACCGGTGGGGGACGCGGACCATCCCGTTCCTCGGCGAGGTGGTGGCGGGGTTCCCGGTCTACCAGTACGCGCAGTACGGGGGTTCGGCGCTGGCGCTCGGGCTGATGGGCTGGTTCGCGGTGCGGGCCCTGCGGTCGGCTCCCGAGCTCGCGCTGCCGGAGCGGGTGCCGGTGCCGGAGCGGCGCGGCCGGTTCGTCGCGTACGGCCTGCTCGGCGGATGCGTCCTGGCCGGGATCGCCCACCGGGTGCTGCGCTGGGCCGCGTACTGGGGCTGGGGCCGGATCGAGGACCCGCTCGACATCGTTCCGACGGCCTGCTTCGGGGCGGGCGCGGGGCTCGCCGTCGGGCTCGTGCTGTACGGGACGGGTGCGCGGCTGTGGGCCGCGCGCGCCCGCGGCGGCGACCGGACCGGAGGCGCGAGCCGGACCGATGACGGGACCGACGGCACGGACCGGACCGGCGACCGGACCGGCGACCGGACCGGCGGCGCGGGCCGGGGCCCGGCGGCGGAGACGACGGCGCCCTCCCGGAGGGGTCCGGGAGGGCGCCGTACCGGCAGCAGGGTCTGAGCGCGGCCGGCCGAGTGTGAGCAACAGGCGGTGGTGGGTCAGTGCGCCGCCGAGTCCCAGTCGGGGCCGACGCCCACGGAGACGTCGAGCGGGGCACGCAGGTCGGCCGCGGCGGACATCTGCTCGCGGACCAGGGCCTCCACCTGCTCGCGCTCGCCGGGGGCGAGTTCGAGCACGATTTCGTCGTGGACCTGGAGGAGCATCCGGGAGGCGAGGCCCGCCTCGGTCAGCGCCCGGTCGACGCCCAGCATGGCGACCTTGACGATGTCGGCGGCGGTGCCCTGGATCGGGGCGTTGAGCGCCATCCGCTCGGCCGCCTCCCGGCGCTGGCGGTTGTCGCTGTTGAGGTCCGGCAGGTAGCGGCGGCGGCCCAGCATCGTCTCGGTGTACCCGGTGGCGCGGGCCTCGTCGACGACCCGGCGGAGGTAGTCGCGCACCCCGCCGAAGCGCTCGAAGTAGGTGTCCATCAGGCCGCGGGCCTCGGCCGGTTCGATGTTCAGCTGCTGCGAGAGGCCGAACGCGGAGAGGCCGTACGCCAGGCCGTACGACATGGCCTTGATCTTGCGGCGCATCTCGGCGTCGACGGCGGACCGCTCGACCCCGAAGACCTGGGAGGCGACGGTGGTGTGGAGGTCCTCGCCGGAGGTGAAGGCCTCGATGAGGCCCTCGTCCTCGGAGAGGTGGGCCATGACGCGCAGTTCGATCTGGCTGTAGTCGGCGGTCATGAGGGCTTCGAAGCCCTCCCCCACGACGAAGCCGTGCCGGATGGCGCGGCCCTCGTCCGTCCGCACCGGCACGTTCTGCAGGTTGGGGTCGGTGGAGGAGAGCCGGCCGGTGGCGGCGACGGTCTGGCTGAAGGTGGTGTGGATGCGGCCGTCGGCGGCGATCGTCTTGATCAGACCCTCGACGGTGGAGCGGAGCCGGGCCTGCTCGCGGTGGCGGAGCATGATCACGGGCAGCTCGTGCTCGGTCTGCTGGGCGAGCCAGGCGAGCGCGTCGGCGTCCGTCGTGTAGCCGGTCTTGGTCTTCTTGGTCTTCGGCAGGTTCAGCTCGCCGAAGAAGACCTCCTGGAGCTGCTTGGGCGAGCCGAGGTTGAACTCGTGGCCGACGGAGGCGTGCGCCTCCTTCACCGCCTGCTGCACGGCGCCCGCGAACTGCTGCTCCATGGCCTCCAGGTGGTCGCGGTCGGCGGCGATGCCGTGCCGCTCCAGTCGGGCGAGGAGGGCTGAGGTGGGCAGCTCCACGTCGTGGAGGAGGTCGCGGGCGCCGACCTCGCCGAGCCGCTCGTGGAACGCGTCGCCCAGGTCGAGGACGGCCCGCGCCTGGCTCATGAGGGCCTCGGCCTCGGCGGTGTCGTCGGCGCCGAAGGCGAGCTGTCCGTCGGCGGCGGCCGCCGGGGCGAGCTCGCGGCCGAGGTACTCGACGGAGAGCGCGTCGAGCGCGAAGGAGCGCCGGCCGGGCTTGACGAGGTAGGCGGCGAGGGCGGTGTCCATGGTGACGCCCGCGACGCTCCAGCCGTGCTCGGGGAAGACCCGCATGGCGGCCTTGGCGTTGTGCATGACCTTGGGGCGGTCCGGGTCGGCGATCCACGCGGCCCAGGCCCGCTCGTCGGCCTCGTCGATCGCGCTGGGGTCGAACCAGGCGGCTGCTCCCCCGGCGGCGGCGAGGGCGATCTCGGAGACGTTCCCCGTGCCGAGCGCCCAGGTGTCGACGGTGGCGACGCCGAGGGGCTGCTCGCCGTGGGCGGCGAGCCAGGGGGCGAGCTCGCCCGCGCCGAGGACGGTGAAGTCGAGGGCGAGGCCCGCGGCCGGGGCGGGGGCGGTCTCCTCGGCGGTGCCGGGGTCGACAGCGAGGAGCCGCTCGCGCAGCGAGGGGTTGCGGATCTCCAGGGTGTCGAGGACGAGCGCGACGGCCGTGCGGTCGTACGGCTCGCGGGCGAGGTCGGCGACGGTCTTCGGCAGCTCGACGTCCCGGACCATCTCGGTGAGGCGGCGGTTGAGCCGGACCGACTCCAGGTGGTCGCGGAAGTTCTGGCCGGCCTTGCCCTTGACCTCGTCGGCGCGCTCGACCAGCTCGGCGAAGGAGCCGAACTGGTTGATCCACTTGGCGGCGGTCTTCTCGCCGACGCCGGGGATGCCCGGGAGGTTGTCGGACGGGTCGCCCCGCAGGGCGGCGAAGTCGGGGTACTGCGAGGGGCTCAGGCCGTACTTCTCCTGGACCTTCTCCGGGGTGAACCGGGTCAGCTCGGAGACGCCCTTGGTGGGATAGAGCACGGTGGTGTGGTCGCTGACCAGCTGGAAGGAGTCGCGGTCACCGGTGACGATCAGGACCTCGAAGCCCTCGGCCTCGGCCTGGGTGGCGAGCGTGGCGATGACGTCGTCCGCCTCGTACCCGTCGACGGCGAAGCGCGGCGCGTGCATGGCGTCGAGGAGCTCGCCGATCAGCTCGACCTGCCCCTTGAACTCGTCGGGGGTCTTCGAGCGGTTCGCCTTGTACTCGGGGAACTCCTCCGACCGCCAGGTCTTGCGCGACACGTCGAACGCCACGGCGAAGTGCGTGGGCGCCTCGTCGCGGAGCGTGTTCGCCAGCATCGAGGCGAATCCGTAGATCGCGTTCGTCGGCTGCCCGGTCGCGGTGGTGAAGTTCTCCGCGGGCAGCGCGAAGAACGCGCGGTACGCCAGGGAGTGCCCGTCCATGAGCATGAGGCGCGGGCGGTTCGCTTCGGTCTTCTCGGTCTTCTTCGATGCTGTCTCGGCCACGGAACGATCCTCCCACGCCCCACTGACATTCCCGGTCGCACCGGTCGGGGTGGGGGGCTGTCGGCGGCACGTGACAGGATCGGAGACGTACGCCACAGGTTCACCGCTCAAGGGAGAGCGCGATGGTCAGCAAGCCGCCCGCCGGCGACCCGGTCCAGGACGCACCGACGGTCACGCCGCCGCAGCACGCCGCCGCCGGCCTCCCCGCGATCGGGCACACCCTGCGGATCGCCCAGGAGCAGATGGGCGTGCGGCGCACGGCCCGGACGCTCCTCAAGGTCAACCAGAAGGACGGCTTCGACTGTCCGGGCTGCGCCTGGCCCGAGGCCGACAAGCGGCACGTGGCGGAGTTCTGCGAGAACGGGGCGAAGGCGGTCGCCGAGGAGGCGACGCTGCGCCGGGTGACGCCCGCGTTCTTCGCCGCGCACCCGGTGGCCGATCTGGCGACCCGCAGCGGGTACTGGCTGGGGCAGCAGGGCCGGATCACCGAGCCGATGCTGCTGCCCGAGGGCGGCGACCGCTACGAGCCGGTGACCTGGGAGCGGGCGTTCGAGATCGTCGCCGAGGAGCTGCGGGCCCTGGACTCCCCGGACGAGGCGCTCTTCTACACCTCGGGGCGCACCAGCAACGAGGCCGCGTTCCTGCTCCAGCTCTTCGCCCGCGAGTTCGGCACCAACAACCTGCCCGACTGCTCCAACATGTGCCACGAGTCGTCCGGCTCGGCGCTCGTCGAGACGATCGGCATCGGCAAGGGCAGCGTCTCCCTGGAGGACCTGCACCGGGCGGACCTGATCATCGTGGCCGGGCAGAACCCGGGGACGAACCACCCGCGGATGCTCTCCGCCCTGGAGAAGGCGAAGGCCGGCGGTGCGCGGATCATCTCCGTGAACCCGCTGCCCGAGGCCGGCCTGGAGCGGTTCAAGAACCCGCAGACACCGCAGGGCATGCTCAGGGGCGCGGCGCTCACCGACCTCTTCCTGCAGATCCGCATCGGCGGCGACCAGGCCCTCTTCCGGCTGCTCAATCGGCTGGTCCTGGGGACGCCAGGGGCGGTCGACGAGGAGTTCGTACGGGAGCACACGCACGGGTACGAGGAGTTCGCGGCGGCCGCGGGGAAGGCGGACTGGGACGAGACGCTCGCCGCGACCGGGCTCTCGCGCGCCGAGATCGAGCGGGCCCTGGAGATGGTGCTGGCCTCCGAGCGGACGATCGTCTGCTGGGCGATGGGACTGACCCAGCACAAGCACGCGGTGGCGACCATCCGGGAGGTGGTCAACCTGCTGCTGCTCCGCGGGGCGATCGGGCGCCCCGGCGCCGGGGTGTGCCCGGTGCGCGGCCACTCGAACGTGCAGGGCGACCGCACGATGGGGATCTTCGAGCGTCCCGCGCCCGCGTTCCTCGACGCCCTCGACAAGGAGTTCGGGATCGTCTCGCCGCGTCACCACGGGTTCGACGTGGTGCGTTCCATCCAGGCGCTGCGCGACGGCGAGGCGAAGGTGTTCTTCGCGATGGGCGGCAACTTCGTCGGCGCGACCCCGGACACGGAGGTGACGGAGGCGGCGATGCGGAACGCGCGGCTGACGGTCCACGTGTCGACGAAGCTGAACCGTTCGCACGCGGTCACGGGCCGGCGGGCGCTGATCCTTCCGACGCTCGGCCGCACCGACAAGGACGTGCAGCGGAGCGGCCGGCAGTTCGTGACGGTCGAGGACTCGATGGGCCTGGTGCACGCCTCGCGCGGCAACCTGCCGCCGGCGAGCCCGCACCTGCTGTCCGAGCCGGCGATCGTCGCCCGGCTCGCGCGGGCGGTGCTCGGGGCCGGGTCGGCGACGCCGTGGGAGGAATTCGAGGCGGACTACGCGTCGATCCGGGACCGGATCGCGCGGGTGATCCCCGGCTTCGAGGACTTCAACGCGCGGCTCGCGGCGGACGCGGGCGGTTTCGCGCTGCCGCACGCCCCCCGGGACGAGCGCCGCTTCCCGACGAAGACCGGCAGGGCGAACTTCACGGCCGCGCCCGTGGAGTACCCGCGGGTGCCGGAGGGCCGGCTGCTGCTCCAGACCTTGCGGTCTCACGACCAGTACAACACCACGATCTACGGCCTCGACGACCGCTACCGGGGCATCCGGGGCGGGCGGCGGGTGGTGCTCGTGCACCCCGAGGACGCGGCGGCGCTGGGCTTCGCCGACGGGGCGTACGCGGACCTGGTGAGCGAGTGGACGGACGGCGTCGAGCGGCGGGCGCCCGGCTTCCGGGTGGTGCACTATCCGACGGCCCGGGGCTGCGCGGCGGCCTACTACCCGGAGACGAACGTGCTGGTGCCGCTGGAGTCGACGGCCGACGTCAGCAACACCCCCGCCAGCAAGTCCGTGATCGTGCGTCTGGAAGAATCCCCTTCCGCCTAAGCGTTTGCTCAGGCAGGATCAGGCAGGATCAGTACGCGGTGGAGCAGCCGTACGAAGACGAACGGAGCCCGGCCATGGGTGAGCAGCAGCACGTGACGTTCCCGCAGGAGGTCATCGACGAGTACGCCTCGCTCGGCGTCGACCTGCCGGCCCTCTTCTCGGCCGGGCACCTGGGGAACCGGATGGGCGTGCAGATCCTGGAGGCCTCGGCCGACCGCGTCGTCGGCACGATGCCGGTGGAGGGCAACACCCAGCCGTACGGTCTGCTGCACGGCGGCGCCTCCGCGGTGCTCGCCGAGACGCTGGGGTCGGTCGGCTCCATGCTGCACGGCGGGGTGTCGAAGATCGCCGTCGGCGTGGACCTGAACTGCACCCACCACCGGGGCGTACGCAGCGGCCTGGTCACGGGCGTGGCGACGCCCGTCCACCGGGGCCGGTCCACCGCCACGTACGAGATCGTCATCACGGACGAGCAGGACAAGCGGGTCTGCTCGGCCCGGCTGACCTGCCTGCTGCGCGAGGTCACCCCGCGGGACGCGGGCGTCCTGCCGGAGGCGGGCCGCGCGGAGGGCTGACGGTCTCTGCCCGGCGGGCACACGGCGACGGGGGCGGTGCGCTGACGCACCGCCCCCGTCGCCGTGCGCCCGCCGCCAACTCCCTTGTGGTGCGGCCCTCTTGCCCCGCGTCGGCTCAGCCGCTTCACTGGCGAACCTCCCCCACAGGAGAACACCCGTTCCACTCACACACCGAGGGGTTCTTCGTGACCGCCGTTCGCACCACCTCCGCGCTGACCGCCGTCACCGCCGCCGCCTGCGCCGCCGTGATCGCCACCGCGGTCCCGTCCGCAGCGATCAACTCGTACAACGCCAGCCCCGCCCCGGAGCGCACCGAGGTCGGCGCACTCGTGGCGACCTGGGACAACGACGACGACCCCGCGACGCCGGACCGGGTCGACTGGGTCTGCTCGGGCACCATGATCGACGCGGACACCTTCCTGACGGCCGCCCACTGCACCACGGACTGGCCGGAGAACGTCCGCTTCTACGTCTCGCTCGACCAGGACGTGCAGACGGGCCTCGACCGGGGGGCCGCCGAGCACCCCGGGGACCCGGCGGCGGTCGCACGGAGCGTGGCCGTCGAGGGCACGGCCCACAACCACCCCGCCTATCCGGGCCCGGCGTCCGACACCCACGACATCTCGGTGATCGAACTGCCCGCGAAGGCCGTCGCGGCCCGCTGGTCCTTCACCCCGGCGACGCTGCCGAAGGCCGGGGCGCTCGACGCGCTCGGCCCCCGGGGCCTGAACGACACGTCCTTCCTGGTCGCGGGGTACGGCACCCAGGAGGCGCGGCGCGGGCCGGGCGGGCACACGCACCCCGGCGGCGGCGTCCGCATGAAGGCGCCCGTCACCTTCGAGGCGCTCAACGAGGCCTGGGTCCGGCTGGGCATGACGGCCCCGCAGGGCAACGGCGGCGCCTGCTACGGCGATTCGGGCGGCCCCAACTTCGCCGTGCTGGGCGGACGGCTGACCCTGGTGGCCACCACGATCACGGGCGACACGCCCTGTTACGCCACCAACGTCACCTACCGGCTGGACTCGGCCGGTGCCCGCTCCTTCCTGAAGCCGTTCGTCCGACTCCCTTGATCCGTCGGGGAGTTGGCCCGGCCGGGGCCGCGCTCGTCGCGGTCCTCGCCGGGCTGGCCCCGGCCGTGGCGACGGGCTGCGACGCGCCGCCGGAGCAGCCCGCGCCCCGGGTCGCCACGCCCGCGGACATCTGCGCGCGCCTGGTGTCGTACTGGGTGCGGGAAGCCCTGGAGGGCAGCCCCTGGGCAGGGCTCGACTGGGAACAGAAGGGGCTCTCCAACGAGCAGTACGCGATCCACGACGAGGTCCTCCTCGCGGCGCGGGCGGAGGAGCGGCGCGCGGGGCGGACGGCCGCGGCGGAGCTCGCCGACCGGGAGTCGCGGCGACGCTGCGAGGCGGCGAAGGGGGCGACGGGAAGCTCGGAGAACTGGCGCCCGCCCGACGCCTGGACCACCCCGCCGGGCTCCCCCGGGGAGCCCTCGCGGCCGGGTGCGAGCGACGGTTCCCGGCCACCTGCTTCGTAACGCTGCGTAACACTCCTGCAATGTGGGACACCGGGGCACGGATCATGTCGTCCGTCCGCTGACACAAAGCGCAGTGTCCGATATCCGGAGAGTCCCCGGAGGGGCCCGTCAGGAGCATGATCCGCTCAAGCCCCTTAGCGGAACTGCGGGTTCTCACGATGTGAACACCGCGGTACCGACCGCTTCGCCCCGTTTTGCCCACCCGACGCACACGGGTTCCGCCCGTCGGCATAACAAGACAGTCACATCATGTCCCCGGCGCTCCCCGACCCTCCCCACCTGCGCTTAGAGTCACCGCCAGTCACCGCGCCGCCGGGCGCCTCCACTGCACGGCCCGCTTCACCCCGTACGGCCCGGCATCGAAAACGGCACCTCTAGCTTCACAGCTTCACGGCACCGCCTCAGCTCGAGGGGGCCGCGCCAGGGAAAGGATTCTTCGTGCGACACCGTTCACTCCTCATCCTCACCAGCGTGCTCACGACGGGTGCGCTCACCCTCACCGCCTGCGGTTCGCGCGACGACAAGGGCTCCGGCGACGGGAACGGCAACGGTGGCGGCACCACGACCGTCGTCATCGGCGTCGACGCGCCGCTGACCGGTTCCCTCTCCGCCCTCGGCCAGGGCATCAAGAACTCGGTGGACCTGGCGGTCAAGACCGCCAACAAGAACAACGAGGTCCCCGGCGTCACGTTCAAGATCGAGGCCCTGGACGACCAGGCCGTCCCCGCCTCCGGCCAGGCCAACGCCACCAAGCTGGTCGGCAACAAGGACGTCCTCGGCGTCGTCGGCCCGCTGAACTCCGGCGTCTCCCAGCAGATGCAGGGCGTCTTCGCGGCCGCCAACCTGGCCCAGGTCTCCCCGGCCAACACCAACCCGGCGCTGAGCCAGGGCGACAACTGGGGCAAGGGCGAGTACAAGCGTCCGTTCGCGACCTACTTCCGCACCGCCGCCACCGACGTGGTCCAGGGCAAGTTCGCCGCCCAGTACCTCTTCAAGGACGCCGGCAAGAAGAAGGTCTTCGTCGTCGACGACAAGCAGACCTACGGCGCCGGCCTCGCCGCGATCTTCTCCGCGGAGTTCGAGCGCCTCGGCGGCAAGGTCGTCGCGACCGACCACGTCACCGTGAAGGAGACCGACTTCTCCTCCACCGCCGACAAGGTCAAGTCCTCCGGCGCCGACTCCGTCTACTTCGGCGGCCAGTACCCCGAGGGCGGCCTGCTCTCCGACCAGATCAAGAAGACCGGCGCCAAGGTCCCGGTCATGGGCGGCGACGGCATCTACGACCCGGCCTTCATCACGGCCTCGGCCGAGGCCAACGACGGTGACCTCGCCACCTCGATCGGTTACCCGGTCGAGAAGCTCGACACCGCCAAGAAGTTCATCGCGGACTACAACGCGGGCGGCTACAAGGACCCGTACGCGGCCTACGGCGGCTACTCCTACGACGCCGGCTGGGCGATCATCCAGGCCGTCAAGGCCGTCGTCCAGGCCAACGGCGGCAAGGTCCCGACCGACGCCCGCGCCAAGGTGACCGAGGCCCTCGGCAAGGTCTCCTTCGACGGCGTCACCGGCAAGGTCTCCTTCGACGAGTACGGCGACACCACCAACAAGCAGCTCACGGTCTACAAGGTCGAGGGCGGCAAGTGGGTCGACGTCAAGAGCGACACGTTCAACCAGTAATCCCCGGCACCCCTGACGGGGCCCGCTTCATCTGAACCACACCGCGCGAGGGCGCAAACAGCGCCCTCGCGCGGAGTCTTATCCGACAAGCTCATCGGAGGCCTGCGGTGAACGAACTGCCGCAACAGCTGGTCAACGGCCTTTCCATGGGAGCCCTCTATGGCCTCGTCGCCATCGGCTACACCATGGTCTACGGCATCGTCCAGCTCATCAACTTCGCCCACGGCGAGATCTTCATGATCGGCGGCTTCGGCGCCCTCACCACCTATCTGTGGCTCCCCGGCGGAACCCCTCTCCTGGTGGCGATACCGCTCATGATCATCGGTGGCGCGATCGCCTCCGTGGCCGTCGCGACCGCCGCCGAACGGTTCGCGTACCGACCGCTGCGCACTGCCCCCAAACTCGCTCCGCTGATCACGGCCATCGGCCTCTCGATCGCGCTCCAGCAGCTGGTCTGGGGCTTCTACCCGAACGCGAAGGACAAGCGCAGCTTCCCCGAGTTCACCGGTGAGGCCTTCAAGATCACCGAGAACCTGCAGATCCAGCGCGCCGACCTCTTCGTCCTCGTCCTCGCCCCGCTCTGCATGCTGGCCCTCGGCGTCTTCGTCTCCAAGAGCCGCAGCGGCCGCGCCATGCAGGCCACCGCGCAGGACCCGGACACCGCGAAGCTGATGGGCATCAACACCGACCGCATCATCGTGATGGCCTTCGCCATCGGTGCCGCGTTCGCCGCCGTCGCCGCCGTCGCGTACGGCCTGGAGCGCGGTCAGATCGGCTTCGAGATGGGCTTCATCCTCGGCCTCAAGGCGTTCACCGCGGCCGTCCTCGGCGGCATCGGGAACATCTACGGCGCCATGGTCGGCGGTGTGGTCCTCGGCCTCGCCGAGTCCCTGTCCATCGCCTACATCGAGGACATCCCCGGCATGCAGCAGCTCGGCGGCGGTGCCTGGTCCAACGTGTGGGCCTTCGTCCTCCTCATCCTCGTGCTCCTCGTGCGGCCCCAGGGCCTGCTGGGCGAGCGCGTCGCGGACAGGGCGTGAGCACCATGACCGAGAACCTCACCAAGACCCCGGCCGCCCCGAAGGCCGCCGGACCGCTCTGGGCCGTCGTCGGCGGCAGCCTCGCCACCGTCGCCAGCGCCTTCCTCGCCTGGACGTGGACCACCGCCTTCCCGGGCAACCTCACGCTGTACGGCTACCCCGCGCCGCTCCAGATGCTCACCCTGGTCGGGGCCGCCCTCACCGCCCTGCACGCGCTCTCCGCGCTGGGCGTCAAGGGCCTCGGCTGGCTGACCCCGGCCGGTGCCCGCAAGGCCGTGTGGATCCTGGCCCTCGGCACCTTCGCCACCACCCTCTTCACCGCGCTCGCCATCATCTGGGAGCTCGGCGCCCTGGTGGACCTGGAGCCCGGTGCCGGCGTGGCCGTCCTGGCCTCCGGCGCGACCGCCTTCCTCGCGTACAAGCTGCCCGACGACAGCCGCAAGGCCGCCCCTGCCAAGCAGCTGCCCTCCTGGGTCGAGATCCTGATCATCGTCGGGGTCTTCGCCCTCGGGCTCTTCGTCGTCACCTTCGGCATCGACACCGACGACTCGGAGCCGCAGCTCTTCATCGCGTACCTGATCCTCGTCGGCTTCGCCGCCGTCGCGCTGATCAAGTCCGGTCTCACCCAGCGGCTCTCCGCGATCACCGCGCGGAACCGCCAGGTGGCCGTGACCGCGTCGCTGGTCGCCGCGATCGCCTTCCCGTTCATCCAGCAGAGCGGCGACACGTACACGCTGATCGCGGTCAACATCCTGATCTTCGCGACCGTCGCGCTCGGCCTGAACATCGTCGTCGGTCTCGCCGGTCTGCTCGACCTCGGTTACGTCGCCTTCCTCGGCGTCGGCGCGTACACCGCGGCCCTGGTCTCCGGCGCCACCTCCTCCGCGTTCGGCGTGCAGTTCCCCTTCTGGGCGGCGGCGCTGACCGGCATGGCGGCCTCGCTGGTCTTCGGCGTGGTCATCGGCGCCCCGACCCTGCGGCTGCGCGGCGACTACCTCGCCATCGTGACCCTCGGCTTCGGTGAGATCTTCCGCATCGCGATGGGCAACCTCGACGGCACCTCGGGCCCGAAGATTACCAACGGCCCGAACGGCATCCCGAACATCCCGCACCTGGAGTTCTTCGGGTACAACTTCGGCAAGCCGCACACCGTCCTCGGCGTGGAGCTGGGCGCGTACGCCAACTACTACCTGCTCATGATCCTGATCATGGCGCTGGTCGTGCTGGTCTTCGCCCGTGCGAGCAACAGCCGCATCGGCCGCGCCTGGGTCGCGATCCGCGAGGACGAGACCGCCGCCACGGCCATGGGCATCAACGGCTTCCGGGTCAAGCTCATCGCCTTCGCCCTCGGCGCGGCCCTGGCCGGCCTCGCGGGCACGGTGCAGGCGCACGTCAATACCACGGTGGTCCCGGAGAACTACGTGTTCGCCGGCCCCGTCCCGCCGAACTCCGCCTTCCTGCTCGCGGCCGTCATCCTCGGCGGCATGGGCACGATCAGCGGCCCGATCGTCGGCTCCGCGCTGCTCTTCCTGATCCCGGCCAAGCTCCAGTTCATGCAGGACTACCAGCTGCTCTGCTTCGGCGTCGCACTGATCCTGCTGATGCGCTTCCGCCCCGAGGGCCTCATCGCCAACAAGCGGGCGCAGCTGGAATTCCACGAGAACGACGACCAGGTCGGCGTACCGGAACAGCGACGGTCCGATGACACGGGCGTCGGTACGGCGAAGGCAGGGGCGTGAAAGCCATGACGACCACCACCACGGAAAGCGCCAAGGGCACCGCCACGGCCGCCACCGTCCTGGACGCGAGCGGGGTCACGATGCGCTTCGGCGGTCTGACCGCCGTCCGCGGCGTCGACCTGACCGTCCGCGAGGGCGAGATCGTCGGCCTGATCGGCCCCAACGGCGCCGGGAAGACGACCTTCTTCAACTGCCTGACCGGTCTGTACGTGCCCACCGAGGGCCAGGTCAGCTACAAGGGGACGGTCCTGCCGCCGAAGCCGCACCTGGTCACCCAGGCCGGCATCGCCCGTACCTTCCAGAACATCCGCCTCTTCTCCAACATGACCGTCCTGGAGAACGTCCTCGTCGGACGGCACACCCGGACCAAGGAGGGCCTGTGGTCCGCGCTCCTGCGCGGTCCCGGCTTCAGGAAGGCGGAGGCCGCCTCGCACGAACGGGCCATGGAACTCCTGGAGTTCGTCGGCCTGGCGAGCAAGGCGGAGCACCTGGCGCGCAACCTGCCGTACGGCGAGCAGCGCAAGCTGGAGATCGCCCGCGCCCTCGCCAGCGACCCCGGTCTGCTGCTGCTCGACGAGCCGACGGCCGGCATGAACCAGAGCGAGACCCGCACCACCGAGGAGCTGGTCTTCGCGATCCGCGACCGCGGCATCGCGGTCCTGGTCATCGAGCACGACATGAAGTTCATCTTCAAGCTGTGCGACCGGGTCGCCGTGCTCGTCCAGGGCGAGAAGCTCGTCGAGGGCACGTCCGAGGTCGTCCAGGGCGACGAGCGCGTCGTCGCCGCGTACCTCGGTACGCCGTACGAGGGTGCCCCGGGCGCGGAGGAGGCCGCCGAGGTCGAGGCCGCCGAGGCCCACGCGGCCGAGGCAGCGGCGCCCGCGGCGCCCAAGGCCGGAAAGGCCGAGGAGCCCGAGGCCGCAGAGGCCGAGGACGCCGAGGAGCCCGAGGCCGCAGAGGCCGAGGAGTCCGACGCCTCCGACGACACCCCCGCCGACGCGGTCCCGGCCGCCGACGCGGACAGCACCACCGAAGGAGACTCCAAGTGACCGCGCTTCTGGAGGTCCAGGACCTCAGGGTCGCCTACGGCAAGATCGAGGCCGTCAAGGGCATCTCCTTCTCCGTCGAGAAGGGCCAGGTCGTCGCCCTGATCGGCACCAACGGCGCCGGCAAGACCACGACGCTGCGCACCCTCTCGGGTCTGCTCAAGCCCACCGGGGGCACCATCACCTTCGACGGCCAGGTGCTCAACGGCATCCCGGCCCACAAGGTGGTCTCCCTGGGCCTCGCGCACTCCCCCGAGGGCCGGCACATCTTCCCGCGGCTCTCCATCGAGGAGAACCTCCAGCTCGGCGCCTTCCTGCGGAGCGACAAGGACGGCATCGCGCGGGACATCCAGAAGGCCTACGACCTCTTCCCGATCCTGGGCGAGCGTCGCAAGCAGGCCGCGGGCACCCTGTCCGGCGGTGAGCAGCAGATGCTGGCGATGGGCCGTGCCCTGATGTCCCAGCCCAAGCTGCTGATGCTGGACGAGCCCTCGATGGGTCTCTCGCCGATCATGATGCAGAAGATCATGGAGACCATCGCGGCGCTGAAGGCCGAGGGCATGACGATCCTGCTCATCGAGCAGAACGCGCAGGCCGCGCTCTCGCTCGCGGACCAGGCGTACGTGCTGGAGGTCGGCACGATCAAGCTGTCCGGCACCGGGCAGGACCTCCTCGTCAACGACGACGTCCGCAAGACGTACCTCGGCGAGGAGTAACGGCCCGCACGGAGACGAGAAGGCCCGCCCCGCAGCGTCGCGGGGCGGGCCTTCTTCCGTGCGGATGCTCCGTGCGGATGTCCGTGCGTACGTCGGTGCGTACGGAGGGACGTGGGGGCTACTGCCCCTTGGCGGCCTTCTTCTCCTCGGCGTCCTCGATGACGGCCTCGGCGACCTGCTGCATCGACATGCGGCGGTCCATCGAGGTCTTCTGGATCCAGCGGAAGGCGGCCGGCTCGGTCAGGCCGTACTGGGTCTGGAGGATCGACTTGGCGCGGTCGACCAGCTTGCGGGTCTCCAGGCGCTGGGAGAGGTCGGCGACCTCCTTCTCCAGGGCGCGCAGTTCGGCGAAGCGGGAGACGGCCATCTCGATGGCCGGGACCACGTCGCTCTTGCTGAAGGGCTTCACCAGGTACGCCATGGCGCCGGCGTCCCGCGCGCGCTCGACGAGTTCGCGCTGGGAGAAGGCGGTCAGCATGAGGACCGGGGCGATGGACTCGCCGGCGATCTTCTCGGCCGCCGAGATGCCGTCGAGGACGGGCATCTTGACGTCGAGGATGACCAGGTCGGGGCGGTGCTCTCGGGCGAGCTCGACGGCGGTGGCACCGTCGCCCGCCTCGCCGACGACCGTGTAGCCCTCTTCCTCGAGCATCTCTTTCAGGTCGAGGCGGATGAGCGCCTCGTCCTCGGCGATGACGACACGGGTCGTCAGCGGCGGGACGTGCGACGCTTCGGCGTCGTCGGCGGGCTGGGGCGACTCGGGGGCGGTCACGCGGGCTCCTCGTTCGATGGCCTCGTCCGGAGGCGGATACAGCTCCCCATGAGCCTACCTACCTCCTGTAAGGTAGGGGCACAACGGGTGATCACCGACCTTCATTTCGAAGGATGCCCCGGTAGCCCAGCGGAAGAGGCAGTGGTCTCAAACACCATACAGCGTGGGTTCGAATCCCACCCGGGGCACTTTACCTTTGATTCCAAGGAATGAGACCTTGGCGCCCGAGGTGAGCGCCGTGACGGTCCGTCCCCGTGTCCTAGCCGAGCGCGTCGCCGATGTGGTGGACGCGCACGAGGTTGGTCGAGCCCGCGACACCGGGCGGAGAGCCGGCCGTGATGACGACGACGTCCCCCTTCCGGCAGCGGCCGATCCGCAGCAGTTCCTCGTCCACCTGCGCGACCATGGCGTCCGTCGAGTCGACGTGCGGGCCGAGGAAGGTCTCCACGCCCCACGTCACGTTCAGCTGGCTGCGGGTCGCCGGGTCCGGTGTGAAGGCCAGCAGCGGGATCGGCGAGCGGTAGCGGGAGAGCCGCCGGACCGTGTCGCCGGACTGCGTGAAGGCGACCAGGAACTTCGCCTCCAGGAAGTCGCCCATCTCGGCGGCAGCGCGCGCGACGGCACCGCCCTGGGTTCGGGGCTTGTTCCGCTCCGTCAGCGGCGGCAGGCCCTTGGCGAGGACGTCCTCCTCCGCCGCCGCGACGATCCGGCTCATCGTGCGGACGGTCTCGACCGGGTAGCGGCCGACACTGGTCTCGCCGGAGAGCATCACCGCGTCGGTGCCGTCGATGACGGCGTTGGCGACGTCGGAGGCCTCGGCGCGGGTGGGCCGGGAGTTCTCGATCATCGAGTCGAGCATCTGGGTGGCGACGATGACCGGCTTGGCGTTCCGCTTGGCGAGCTTGACCGCGCGCTTCTGGACGATCGGCACCTGCTCCAGGGGCATCTCGACGCCCAGGTCGCCGCGGGCGACCATGATGCCGTCGAAGGCGGCGACGATCTCCTCGATGTTCTCGACGGCCTGCGGCTTCTCGATCTTGGCGATGACGGGGAGCCTGCGGCCCTCCTCGTCCATGATCCGGTGGACGTCCTCGATGTCCCGGGCGCTGCGGACGAAGGAGAGGGCGATGACGTCCGCGCCGGTGCGCAGGGCCCAGCGGAGGTCCTCGACGTCCTTCTCCGAGAGGGCCGGCACGGAGACGGCGACGCCCGGCAGGTTGAGGCCCTTGTGGTCGGAGACCATGCCGCCCTCGACGACCAGGGTGTGGACGTGGGGCCCGTCGACCGAGGTGACCTCCAGGGTGACGCGGCCGTCGTCGACGAGGATGCGCTCGCCGGCGGTGACGTCCTGGGCGAGCCCGGGGTAGGTCGTCCCGCAGCGGTGGCGGTCGCCCTCCGTCGGCTCGACGGTGATGGTGAACTCGTCGCCGCGTTCAAGGAGTACGGGCCCCTCGCGGAAACGGCCGAGGCGAATCTTCGGGCCTTGAAGGTCCGCGAGGACTCCGACGCTGCGGCCGGTCTCGTCGGAGGCCTTGCGGACGCGCTGGTAGCGCTCCTCGTGCTCCGCGTACGTGCCGTGGCTGAGATTGAGGCGTGCCACGTCCATTCCGGCCTCGATCAACGCCTTGATCTGGTCGTACGTTTCGGTGGCGGGCCCAAGGGTACAAACGATTTTCGCTCGGCGCATGGGTCGAGCCTAGGGCTTACCCATCAGTAGCGAAGCGGTCGGACATGACCACCCAACAACCTTTCCGTGAAAGGCTGTTGACAAGACTTGAATCTGTGCACCGGAGTGCTCCGATGAGCGTTTTTCGCGCCCCGGGACCGCCCGTCTCAGAGTGCGGGCGGCAGCATCGTGAACCGCGCCACGACCTCGGCGGTCACCGTCTGCCGCTGCGGTTCGAGGTCCAGCGGCGGGGTCTCCGCCACTCCCTCCGCCGCGTAGGCCACGGCCGCCGCGCCGAAGGCCGCGCGCCTCGGCATCGGCGGCTCCGCGAGCCCCGCGTCCGACAGTTCGAGGAGTGAGGCGAGCGAGGTGCCGAGCGCCTCCGCGTAGGCGCGGGCCCGCTGGACCGCCTCCGTCACCGCGAGCCTGCGCGCCTCCGCGTACGCCGGGGAGTCGGGCCGCAGGCACCACCAGGGCCCCTCCACGCTCGTCAGCTCCAGGTCCGCGAGGCGGGGCACCAGCTCGCCGAGCACGGTGAAGTCGGCCACCTCGGCCGTGACCCGCACCCGGCCCACGTACGCCTGCACCCGCTCGCCCCGGCCCTTGCGGGTCAGCTCGGGGGAGATCGAGAAGCTGCCGGTCTCCAGCTTCTCGACGGCGGGGCCCTGGGCCTTGAGGAGGTCGAGGACGCGGGCGTTGCGCCGGGTCAGGTCCGCGAGCGCGGTCGACCGGTCGGTGCCCCGCGCGGTCACCGCCACCCAGACGCGGGCCAGCTCGGGGTCCACCTCCAGGCGGCCCTCCCCACGGACCGTCACCTGCGGGGCGTCCGAGTGCGGCTGCGGAATCGTCACGGTGGTTCCTCCGGGGGGGCTCGGCGGGCACGTGTGTCACCGAACACTTTCCCACTCCGTAACCGCAAGGGGCTGTTGCGACCGTGATGCCTGGGCCAGAATCTACGCGCGTTGTGCGCCACCCACCGGCGACGACGCCGATCGAACAAGGAGAGCACATGCCGTTGAACCGCCGGACGTTCCTGGAGAGCTCCGTCGCCGTCGGAGCCGGAGCCGCCCTGACGGCCGGGGTCGCCGCCCCCGCCGAGGCCCACGGACACCGCCCCAAGCCGGCCAAGCGGTACTCCTTCACCGTCATGGGCACCACCGACCTGCACGGCAACGTCTTCAACTGGGACTACTTCACGGACAAGGAGTTCGACGACAAGGCGCACAACGACGTCGGCCTCGCCAAGATCTCCACCCTCGTCGACCGGGTCCGCGCGGCCAAGGGCCGCCGCAACACCCTCCTCATCGACGCCGGCGACACCATCCAGGGCACCCAGCTGTCCTACTACTACGCCAAGGTCGACCCCATCACGAAGACCGGCGGCCCGGTCCACCCGATGGCCCAGGCCATGAACGCCATCGGCTACGACGCCGCCGCGCTCGGCAACCACGAGTTCAACTACGGCATACCGGTCCTGCGCAAGTTCGAGGAGCAGTGCGACTTCCCGCTGCTCGGCGCCAACGCGCTCGACGCCAAGACCCTTCGCCCGGCCTTCCCGCCGTACAGCATGCACCGCCTGCGCACCCCCCACGGCAAGGACGTCCGGGTCGCCGTGCTCGGCCTGACCAACCCCGGCATCGCCATCTGGGACAAGGCGAACGTCAGCGGCAGGATGGTCTTCCCCGGCCTGGAGGAGCAGGCCGCGACGTGGGTGCCCAAGCTGCGCTCCATGGGCGCCGACGTCGTGATCGTCTCCGCGCACTCCGGCTCCAGCGGCACCTCCTCGTACGGTGACCAGCTCCCGCACATCGAGAACGCCGCCGGGCTCGTCGCCGAGCAGGTGCCGGGCATCGACGCCATCCTCGTCGGCCACGCCCACACCGAGATCCCCGAGTACCGGGTGAAGAACAAGGAGACCGGCCGCGACGTCGCGCTCTCCGAGCCGCTCAAGTGGGGCCAGCGGCTCACCCTCTTCGACTTCGACCTGGTGTGGGAGAAGGGCCGCTGGACCGTCGAGAAGGTCGGCGCGCAGGTCCTCAACTCCAACACGGTCGAGGAGGACCCGAAGATCACCGGGCTCCTCGCGGACGAGCACGAGAAGGTCGTCGCCTACGTCAACCAGGTCATCGGCACCTCCACCGCCGCCATGGCCACGGCCGACGCGCCGTGGAAGGACGAGCCGATCATCGACCTGATCAACACCGTCCAGGCGGAGACCGTGAAGGCCGCCCTCGCCGGCGGCGCGTACGCGGACCTCCCGGTGCTCTCGCAGGCCTCCTGCTTCTCCCGCACCGCCCGCATCCCGGCCGGCCGGGTCACCATCAAGGACGCCGCGGGCCTCTACCCCTTCGAGAACACCCTGGAAGCCCGGCTGATGACCGGCGCCCAGCTGAAGGAGTACCTGGAGTACTCGGCGAAGTACTACGTGCGGACTCCGGCGGGCGCGCCCGTGGACCCGGCGAAGCTGACCAACGCGGACGGCACCCCGGACTACAACTACGACGCCGTCTCCGGCCTGACCTACGACATCGACATCGCCCAGCCGGTCGGCTCGCGGATCGTGAACCTGTCCTTCGCGGGCGCGCCCCTCGACCCGGCGGCGCGGTTCGTGCTCGCCGTCAACAACTACCGGGCGAGCGGCGGCGGCGCGTTCCCGCACGTCGCCGGCGCCCCGCAGCTGTGGGCCGACTCGGACGAGATCCGCAACACCATCATCCAGTGGGTCCGGGCCAAGGGCACCGTGGACCCGGGGCAGTTCGCGTCCGTGGACTGGAAGCTGACCCGGGACGGCGTGCCGGTCTTCTAGAGGGCGGCGCCCTACTGCTGGACGAGAGGCGTCAGCTTCTGGCCCTGGGCCGGGATCGCCGGCGCCTCTCGGGCGTCCAGACCGAAGCTGGTGAAGGCCGTGCGACGGGGCAGCGGGTAGGGCTCCTTGCCGGTGATCGCGTTGAGGATCGTCGCGCTGCGCCAGGCGGCGAGCCCCAGGTCGGGGGCGCCGACGCCGTGGGTGTGCCTCTCGGCGTTCTGGACGTAGACGGCGCCCGTGACCGACGGGTCGAGGACCATCCGGTACCGCTCGTCGATCCGGGCCCGGCCGGCCGCGTCGTGCCGCAGGTACGGGTCGAGGCCGGCCAGCATCCGGTCCACCGGGCGCTCGCGGTAGCCGGTGGCGAGGACCACGGCGTCGGTGGTGAGCCGGGAGCGGCTGCCCTGCTGGAGGTGCTCCAGGTGCAGCTCCACCTGGGTGGTGGCGACCCGGCCGGCCGTGCGGACCCGGACGCCGGGGGTGAGGACGGCGTCCGGCCAGCCGCCGTGGAGGGTCCTGCGGTAGAGCTCGTCGTGGATGGCGGCGATCGTGTCGGCGTCGATGCCCTTGTGCAACTGCCACTGGCGGGGCACCAGTTCGCCCCGTACGGGCTCGGGCAGGGCGTGGAAGTAGCGGGTGTAGTCCGGCGTGAAGTGCTCCAGGCCGAGCTTCGAGTACTCCATCGGGGCGAAGGCCTCGGTCCTGGCCAGCCAGTGGATGCGCTCCCGGCCGGCCGGTCGGGACCGCAGCAGGTCGAGGAAGACCTCCGCGCCGGACTGGCCCGAGCCGATCACGGTGACGTGTCCGGCGGCGAGCAGCGTCTCGCGGTGCGTGAGGTAGTCGGCGGAGTGGATCACGGGTACGCCGGGGGCGTCGGCGAGCGGGCGGAGCGGCTCGGGGACGTAAGGCTCGGTGCCGACGCCCAGGACCACGTTCCGCGTGTAGGCGCGGCCCAGGGCCTCCGCCTCGCCCGCCGGGTCGAGCTGCGTGAAGTCGACCTCGAAGAGGCGCCGTTCGGGGTTCCAGCGGACCGAGTCGACCTGGTGGCCGAAGCGGAGGCCGGGCAGCCGCTCGCTGACCCAGCGGCAGTAGGCGTCGTACTCGGCGCGCTGGATGTGGAACTTCTCCGCGAAGTAGAAGGGGAAGAGGCGCTCCCTGCTCTTGAGGTAGTTGAGGAAGGTCCACGGGCTCGCCGGGTCGGCGAGGGTGACGAGGTCGGCGAGGAACGGGACCTGGAGGGTGGCGCCGTCCAGGAGCAGGCCGGGGTGCCAGTGGAAGGCCGGGCGCTGCTCGTAGAAGGTGGCGGCGAGCCCTCCGGGGACGCCGTGCGCGAGCGCGGCGAGGGAGAGGTTGAAGGGGCCGATGCCGACGCCCACGAGGTCGTGGGGCTGGTCGAGGTCCTGCTGAGGGGTGCTGCCGGTCATCGGTGCGTGCTGCCTTCCACGAGGGTGAGGATCCGGGCCAGGTCGCCGGAGGTGGCGTGCGGGTTGAGCAGGGTGGCCTTCAGCCAGAGACGGCCGTCGGCCCGGGCGCGGCCGAGGACGCAGCGGCCCTCGGCGAGCAGGGTGCGGCGGATCGCCGCGACGGCGGCGTCGTCCGCGTCGCCGGGGCGGAAGAGGACGGTGGTGAGGGTGGGGCGGTCGCGGAGGTCCAGGCCGGGGGCCTTCTCGACCAGGTCGGCGAGCTCCTGGGCGAGGTCCATGCACCGGTCGACGAGGGCGCCGAGGCCGGTGCGGCCGAACGCGCGGAGGGTGACGGCGACCTTCAGCACGTCCGGGCGGCGGGTGGTGCGCAGCGAGCGGCCGAGGAGGTCGGGCAGGCCCGCCTCGGTGTCGTCGTCGGCGTTGAGGTACTCCGCGGTGTGGCCGAGTGCGGCGAGGTCGGCGGCGTCCCGGACGGCGAGGAGGCCCGCGGCGGCGGGCTGCCAGCCGAGCTTGTGCAGGTCGACCGTGACGGTGCGGGCCCGGTCGAGGCCGTCGAGGAGCCGCCGGTGGGTGCGGCTGAGGAGGAGCGGGCCGCCGTAGGCGGCGTCCACGTGGAGGTCGGCGCCGTGGGCCGCGCAGACGTCGGCGAGTTCGGGCAGCGGGTCGATCAGGCCCGCGTCGGTGGTGCCCGCGGTGGCGGCGACGACGGCGGGGCCCTCGATGCCCGTGAGGGCGTCGGCGAGCGCGGCCGGGTCCATCGTGCCGCGCGGGGCGGGGACGGTGACCGGCTCCGGCAGGCCGAGGAGCCAGGCGGCGCGGTGGAAGGAGTGGTGGGCGTCGGCGCCGACGACCGTGCGGACGGCGCGGCCGTGCCGCTCCCGCGCCAGGAGCAGGGCGAGCTGGTTGGACTCGGTGCCGCCGGTGGTGACGAGGGCGTCGGGGTGGTCGGCCGCCGGGAAGACCTCCGCCGCGAGGGCGGCCGTGACGCGGGCCTCCAGCTCGGAGGCGGCGGGCGCCTGGTCCCAGGAGTCCATCGAGGGGTTGAGGGCGGAGGCGGCGAGGTCGGCGGCGGCCGCGAGCGCGAGGGGCGGGGTGTGGAGGTGGGCGGCGCAGAGCGGGTGGGCGGGGTCGGCGGCGCCTTCCGCGAGGGCCCCGACGAGGGTGCGGAGCGCCTCGTCGGGGCCGGTGCCCGTCTCGGGCAGCGCCTCCCCGAGGGCCTGGCGCACCCGTGCGGCCACGGCTTCGGGGCCCCCGGCGGGGAGGGGGCCGCCCCGGGCCCGGGCTCCTTCGCGGAGGGCGTCGAGGGCGGTGCCGAGGAGTCGGCTCAGGGCGGCGGGGCGGGCGGGGTCGGTGGCGAGGGGCGGGGGTGCGGCACGCATGGACGACAGCGTGCCGGGGGCGCGGCCGGTACGTCCGGGGAGTGGCCCGGCGTGACCCGAACGGGGGACACGGGCGTGACAGCCGCCCGCGCCCGTGCTCCCCTTCTTGCCTCCCCCGCCCCCCCGGGGGGTCAGGCCGTGCGGGCCTTCAGGGCGCGGCGGAGGTCGTCGAGCTGGTCGACCAGTTTGCGGCGGAGGGCCGGGATCATCGGGGAGTCCGCGAGGTGGGACTCCCCGAGGGCGAGGGCGTCCTCCGTCGTCTCGTAGGCCGGGAAGGCGTAGCGTCCCGCCGCCTCGGCCATCGCGGGCCCGCGCCGGTCGCCGAGCGCGATGGCCGCCTCGTAGTAGCGGGGCACGTACTCCCGTACCAGATCGGCCTGTTCGGGCTGCCAGAAGCCCTGGGCGACGGCGGTGAAGAGGTAGTTGGACAGGTCGTCCGACGCGAAGAGGGAGGCCCAGGCGGCGGCCTTCGCCTCCGGGGTCGGCAGGGCGGCCCGGCAGCGGGCGGCGCCCTCCTGGCCGGTGGCGCTCGGGTCCTGCTCCAGTTCGGCGGCGATCACGGTCTCGTCGGTGGCGCCGAGGACGGCGAGCCGGGCGAGGATGCGCCAGCGCAGCTCGGGGTCGAGTTCGGGGCCGCCGTGGACGGTTCCCTCGTCGAGCCAGGAGGCGATCTTGTCGGGCGTGGTGGCGCTGTCGATGCAGGCGCGGACGGCGGTGAGGCGAAGACCGGGCGCCTCCCCGTCCTCGGTGCGGCGCAGCAGGGCGCGGGCGATCCCGCCGATCCCGGCGAGGGCGGCGGGGCGCTCGGCCTCGGGGACGTAGTGGTCGGCGATCTGGGTGCGGGCGAAGCCGAGCACGCCCTGGACGACGGCGAGTTCGTCCTCCTCGGGGAGGTGGGCGAGGGCCGTCTCCAGATAGGCGGCGGGCTCCAGTTCGCCGTCGCGGACCATGTCGCGCAGGCTGTTCCAGACGACGGCGCGGGTGACCGGGTCGGGGAGGGCGGAGAGGCCCCGGAGGACGGTCTCCTCGGAGACGTCGTCGAAGCGCACCTTGGCGTAGGTGAGGTCCTCCTCGTTGAGGACGACGAGGGCGGGGCGGGGGCCGGTCAGCTCCAGCGGCGCCTCCTGCGGGACGTCGATCTCGTGGCGCTCGCGCAGGACGGGGGCGCCGAGGGCGTCCCGGTCGTAGACGCCGGCCCTGATCCGGTGCGGGCGGCTGCCCTCGCGGTCGACCGTGAGGGTCCAGTGCTGGCCCTCGCCGTCGAGGCGCGGCCTGAGGACGTCGACGCCGGTCGTGCGCAGCCACTGCTCGGCCCAGCCGTGGACGTCGCGGTCGGTGGCGGCGGCGAGGTTGTCGATGAAGTCGGCGAGGGTGGCGTTGCCGAACTTGTGGCGCTTGAAGTGGATGTTGATGCCCGCGAGGAAGTCCTCCTCGCCGAGCCAGGCGACGAGCTGGCGCAGGGCGGAGGCGCCCTTGGCGTAGGAGATGCCGTCGAAGTTGAGGAGCGCGGAGGCGGTGTCGGGGACGGCCTCCGGGTCGGGGGCGACGGGGTGGGTGGAGGGCCGCTGGTCGGCCTCGTAACCCCAGGCCTTGCGGGTGACGCCGAAGTCGATCCAGGTGTCGGGGAAGAGGTCGGAGCAGGCTTCGTTGACGGTCTGGAAGCCCATGTACTCGGCGAAGGACTCGTTCAGCCAGATGTCGTCCCACCAGCGGAGGGTGACGAGGTCGCCGAACCACATGTGGGCCATCTCGTGGGCGATGACCATGGCGCGGGTCTGCCGCTCGGTGACGGTGACGGCGGAGCGGAAGACGAACTCGTCGCGGAAGGTGACGAGTCCGGGGTTCTCCATGGCGCCGGCGTTGAACTCGGGCACGAAGGCCTGGTCGTACGAGTCGAAGGGGTACGGCTCGTCGAACTTCTCGTGGTAGCGGTCGTAGCAGGCCTTGGTGACGGCGAGGATCTCGTCGGCGTCGGCGTCGAGGTGCGCGGCGAGGGAGCGGCGGCAGTGGATGCCGAAGGGCAGGCCGGCGTGCTCGGTGCGGACGGAGTGCCAGGGGCCCGCGGCGACGCAGACGAAGTAGGTGGAGAGCAGCGGCGTGGGGGCGGCCTGCCAGCTGCCGTCGGGCTGCTGTTCGGTGATGCCGTTGGAGAGGACGGTCCAGCCCTCGGGGGCCGTGACGTTCAGCTGGAAGACGGCCTTCAGGTCGGGCTGGTCGAAGGCGGCGAAGACGCGCTGGACGTCCTCCATGAACAGCTGGGTGTAGACGTACGCCTCGCCGTCGGTGGGGTCCGTGAAGCGGTGCATGCCCTCGCCGGTGCGGGAGTAGCGCATGGTGGCGGTGAGGCGCAGCTCGTGCTCGCCCTCGGTGAGGCTCAGCGGGAGGCGGTTGCCTTCGAGGCCCGCGACGTCGAGGGCCTTTCCGTCGAGGGTGGCCGAGTGGAGGGTGACGGGCTTGAGCTCGACGAAGGTGTCCCCGGCGGCGCGGGCGGTGAACGTGATGAGGCTGGTGGACTCGAAGGTCTCGTCACCGGTCGTGAGGTCGAGGTCCACGGTGTAGTGGTGGACGTCGAGGAGCTGGGCACGGGTCTGCGCTTCGTCGCGCGTCAGTACGGACATGGCCCTATGCTGCCCGATCGCCGGGGCGGCTGGCAGGGGTGGTGGCGGATCGGGCGTCCACCCCGCTGTCCGGGGCGAGGCGGTGCCAGCGGGGGGGGCGGACTCCGTGGGCCTCGGGCCAGGCGGTGCCGTCCAGGCGGGCTCCGTGGGCCTCAGGCGAGGCCGGTGCCGTCCAGGTGGGCGAAGGCGGCGGTGATGCGGGGGCGGTCGTAGCCGGCCGGGGTGGCCGCGCCGCTGGAGATCAGGGCGTGGAGCAGCAGGCGTGCCTTGGGCGCGTCGAGGGGGCCGGCCGGGACGAGGCCGTGGTGGAGGAGGTCGTACTCGGAGCCGGGGCCGCGGTAGGTGTGCGCCAGGGTGGTGCCCGCGCCGGTGCGGGAGGCGAGGACGACCGGGATGCGGCGGGCGAGCGCGGCGAGCGGCTCGACGAGCCGGGCGGGGGCGTGGCCGGCGCCGAACGCGGCGACGACGAGGCCCTGGAAGCGGTCGTCGACGGCGTCGAGGAGTTCGCCGCGGTCGCCCAGGGAGAGGGTGACGAGGGCGACCCTGACGGCGGGGTCGAAGGTCAGCGGGCAGAGCGCGGCGGGCACGGCGGGCCGGAGCAGGACGCGGGGCCTGCCCTCGACGACGCTGCCGAGGGGGCCGACGCCGGGTGAGGCGAAGGTGGCGGTCGAGGTGGTGTGGGTCTTGCGGGCGTGCCGGGCGGCGTGGATCTCGTCGGCGGCGACGACGAGGACGCCGAGGTTCCGGCAGGCGGGGTCGGCGGCGACGGCCAGGGCGGCGGCGAGGTTGGCGGGGCCGTCGGCGCCGGGCAGATCGGGGCGGCGCATGGCGCCGGTGACGACGACGGGCCGTTCGGTGGTGCAGAGCAGGTCGAGGAGGAAGGCGGTCTCCTCCAGGGTGTCGGTGCCCTGGACGACGACCACGCCGGAGCCGTCGGCGACGGCCGCCCGCACCTCCCGGGCGAGCTCCGCGAGGTCCTCATGGGTGAGGGAGGAGCTGGGCACCCGGCGGAAGTCCCGGAGGACGACGTCGAGGCCGCCGCCGAGGTCGGCGAGGACCTCCTGGCCGGTCATCCGGCCGGCCGCGTCACCGCCGCGCGCGGAGATGGTCCCCCCGAGGGTGAAGACGGTGACGCGGGTCATCAGCGGGCTCCGTCCGCGATCGTCTCGTGGTGGCGGATGACCTCGGCGATGATGAAGTTGAGGAGCTTCTCCGCGAAGGCCGGGTCCAGTTTCGCGCTTTCGGCGAGTTCGCGCAGCCGGGCGATCTGGCGGGCCTCACGGGCCGGGTCGGCGGGCGGCAGCTGGTGCTTCGCCTTGAGGACGCCGACCTGCTGGGTGCACTTGAAGCGCTCCGCGAGCATGTGGACGACCGCCGCGTCGATGTTGTCGATGCTCTCGCGCAGGCGGGTCAGCTCGGCGGTGACGTTCGGGTCGATGTCGCTGGTGTCGCTCATGGTCAGCGAGCTTAGACGGATCTTCCGGCGATGGTGGGCGGGTATTCGGGATCCGGAACGCGGTCGCTCCAGCCGCCGTGCACCGTACGCCCCTGTTGTTCGCGGAAGCGGACGGGTGCGGTGCCGACGCGCCGGGTGAAGAGGCGCGAGAAGTAGGCGGGGTCGTCGTAGCCGACGCGTCGGGCGACGGCGGCGACGGGCAGCTCGGTGGCGGCGAGGAGTTCCTTGGCGCGGCCGAGGCGGACCGTGAGCAGGTAGTCCTTGGGGCTGCACCCGGCGGCGCGGCGGACGGCGGTGCGCAGTTCGGCGGGGGTCATGCCGTGCCGGGCGGCGTGTTCGGCGACGGAGAGCGGCTGGAAGGCGTCGCGGGCGAGGGCGGCGAGGACGGGGTCGCCGTCGGCGTTGGTGTCGGCGCGGGCGCGGCGCAGCGCGACGAGGAGTTCGTGGACGGCGGCGCCGGTCTCGACCTCCAGGAGGGGGTTGCCGGGGCGGGCGGCGCGGGCGATGCGGCCGATGGCGGCGCGGGCCGGGGTGGCGTCGGAGAGGGGGACGACGGGCCGGTCGGGTTCGATGTAGCCGAGTTCGGTGTAGGTGGCGGTGGCGGGTCCGGAGAAGTCGACGAAGGCCTCGTCCCAGCCGGTGCCGGGGTCGGCGGCGTAGTGGTGGGGGACGCCGGGGGTGAGCCAGATGAGGGCGGGGGCGGTGACGGTGGTGCGCCGCCCGTCGACGCCCCGGTACCAGCCGCCGCCGGCGGAGACGACGACGGCCACGTGGTGGTCGAGGGTGCGGGGCCCGACGGTGGGCAGGGTGCCGTGCTGGAGTCCGACCCCGAGGCAGACGAGGCCGAGGCGGTGGTGGACGGGGCTGGGCGTGAAGTAGCGCATCCAGGTGTGGTACATGCCGTGGCCGCCCTTTCCGGCGTCGCGCCTCCCGCGGCCCGTCCGGCGGCTCGGGGTGGGTCCGCCGGACGTGCCCTAACGTCCAAACTGCGACGATCTTTGTCCATGGACCGGCCGTCCGCCAGAGGGCGAGAGTGAGGCCATGAGCACGTTCGCTGTGGGTGACGAGGACTTTCTGCTCGACGGGCGGCCGGTACGGCTGCTGTCGGGGGCGCTGCACTACTTCCGGGTGCACGAGGGGCAGTGGGAGCACCGGCTCGGGATGCTGCGCGCGATGGGGCTCGACTGTGTGGAGACGTACGTCCCCTGGAACCTGCACGAGCCGGAGCCGGGCCGTCACGCGGACGTGGGGGCGCTCGGCCGGTTCCTGGACGCGGTGGCGGCGGCCGGGATGCGGGCGATCGTGCGCCCGGGGCCGTACATCTGCGCCGAGTGGGAGAACGGCGGGCTTCCGCACTGGGTGACGGGGCCGCTCGGGCGGCGGGTGCGGACCCGGGACCCGGAGTTCCTCGCGCCGGTGGAGTCCTGGTTCCGGCGGCTGCTTCCGCAGGTGGTGGAGCGGCAGGTGGACCGGGGCGGGCCGGTGGTCCTGGTGCAGGTGGAGAACGAGTACGGGAGTTACGGCAGCGACCCGGTGTATCTGGAGTGGCTGGCGGGGCTGCTGCGGGAGTGCGGGGTGAGCGTACCGCTGTTCACCTCGGACGGCCCCGAGGACCACATGCTGACGGGCGGTTCGGTGCCCGGGGTGCTCGCGACGGCGAACTTCGGCTCGGGCGCGCGGGAGGGTTTCGCGACGCTGCGGCGGCACCAGCCGTCGGGTCCGCTGATGTGCATGGAGTTCTGGTGCGGCTGGTTCGACCACTGGGGCACGGAGCACGCGGTGCGGGACGCGGCGGACGCGGCGGCGGCGCTGCGGGAGGTCCTGGAGTGCGGGGCCTCGGTCAACGTGTACATGGCGCACGGCGGCTCGAACTTCGGGGGCTGGGCGGGCGCGAACCGGGCCGGTGAGCTGCACGACGGGCCGCTGCGGGCGACGGTGACCTCGTACGACTACGACGCCCCGGTCGACGAGGCGGGGCGGCCGACGGAGAAGTTCTGGGCCTTCCGCGAGGTGCTCGCCGCCTACGCGGAGGGGCCGCTGCCCGAGGTGCCGGAACCGCCGGCGCGGCTCGGGGCTCCGGCGGCCGGGGTCCTGGACGGCTGGACGTCGATGGACGGGACGCTGGAGGCGCTCGGCGGCGAGGAGACGGTGACGGGGGTGCCGCCGACCTTCGAGGAGCTGGGCGTGGACCGGGGTCTGGTCCGCTACCGGCTGGCGGTGCCGGGGCCCCGGCAGCCGTACCCGCTCTCCGTGACGGGGCTGCGGGACCGGGCGGTGGTGTACGTGGACGGGCGTCCGGCGGGCGTCCTGGACGCGGAGGACGCGGCGCTCGCCGAGCCGGTGGCGGGTCCGGCGGTCGTGGACCTGTGGGTGGAGTCGCTGGGCCGGGTCAACTACGGGCCGCGGCTGGCCGAGCCCAAGGGCGTCACGGGCGGGGTGCGGCACGAGCGGCAGTACCTGCACGGGGTACGGGCCCGGGGCCTGCGCCTCGACGCCTTCACGGTGGCGGCCGTCGAGAAGGTGCCGTTCGAGGCGGTGCCCGCGGACCGGGGCGCCGGCCTGTACCGGGGGACGGTCGAGGTGGCGGGGGCCGGGGACGCGTGGCTGCGGCTGCCGGGCGGGACCCGGGGCTTCGTGTGGGTCAACGGCTTCTGCGCGGGCCGCTATTGGGCGGTCGGGCCGCAGGACGCGCTGTTCGTGCCGGGTCCGGTGCTGCGGGAGGGGGCGAACGAGGTGTGGGTCCTGGAACTGGAGGGGGCCGGACCGACGGCGGTGGAGCTGCGGACCTGAGGTCGCGGGCGGAGGGGTGGGAAGGCCCGCGGGCGGAGGGGCGGGGCCTGAGGTCGCGGAGGGAGGGGCGGCCGGCCGCGGCCCGGACGGGTACGGGCACGGGCAAGGGCCCCGGGGCGACTGGCCGTCGCCCCGGGGCCCTCACCGTCGGGTCACAGCGTGGCCGCGGCCGACTTGATCGCGGCGGCGAAGGTCGAGACCTCCGTGTAGACGCCGGGGTAGCCGGCCCGGGCGCAGCCCTCGCCCCAGCTCACGATGCCGACCTGGATCCAGGCACCGGCGTTGTCCCTGCGGAACATCGGGCCGCCGGAGTCGCCCTGGCAGGTGTCGACCCCGCCCTGGCTGTACCCGGCACAGATCTCCTCGGACGGGACGAGGTCGCTGCCGTACGAGGCCTGGCAGGAGGCGTCCGAGACGAACGGGACGTTCGCCTTGAGGAGGTAGCGCTGCTGCGCCCCGCCCTCGCGGGCGGCACCCCAGCCGGCGACCGTGAAGGTGCCGCTGTTGTACGCGGTGGTCTCCGCGATCTTGAGCGTGGGCAGGGAGTTGATCGGGCTGGCCAGCTTGATCAGCGCCCAGTCCTTGCCCTTGCCGTTGTAGCCGGGGGCCTGGAGGACCTTGGTCGACCTGACCTTGATGGCGCTGCTCGACTGGAGGTCCACGACACCGGCGGTGGCGGTGATGCTGGTGTTGTTGCCGGAGCCGCTGACGCAGTGGGCGGCGGTGAGCACGATCTGCGGGGTGATCAGCGAGCCGCCGCAGCCCATGGAGAGCCGGACCATCCAGGGGAACTCGCCCTGGGCGGCGCGGGTGCCGCCCACGACGGGCGCGGGGGCGGCGGAGGCCGTGGTGGGCTGGAGGCTCACCGCGGCGAGGACGACGGCGCCGGCCGCGGCGAGTTTCTGGAGGGTGCGGACCAGCCTGTTCTGCTTCTGCATGTGTCTGCCTTCTTCCGTGGGGGGTTCCGGCCTCGTCCGGGCAGCCGTCGGCGATGGCACGCCACCGCTCAATGACATGCGCCCGTCAAGGCATGTCCGGATTATGGACGGCGCCCAACTGCCCCCACAAGAAAGCCTTTTCGGCCAGAAATCGAGGCCTCGGACGTACAGTGGAGAGAAGGGGGAAGCCGGTATGCCGCACCGTTACGAGCGCTCAGGGACCGACGGATCCACGACCGACCGGTCCACCGCCCGACCGACACCGCGCACCGACCGCTCAGCCGACGGAAGCGACGACGGCGAGGGACGCGACGACGGCGACGGACGCGACGACCGCGAGGGGCGCGACGACCGCGAGGGGCGCGACGGAAGCGACGACGGCGGCTACGCGGTCGCCCGCGGCTTCCCGCACCGCGCCACCGTGCACGCCTCGCTCACCGCGCTCCACCGGCGCCTCTCCCCCACCGGGATCGACCGCTACGCGACCTGCGTGCCCGCCGCCGACGTGGCCATCGACCCCGCCGAGGACCTCCACCTCGGCACCCAGCGGGTCGCCCGCGCCCTCGTACGGCACCTGCGGCTGCCCGAGGCCCGGATGGTGGTGAGCTTCCGCCCCCTGGAGCACGCGGCACACGTCGAACTCTCCGCGGGCCCCGAGTACTTCGTCGAACTCCACGACCGGTTCCGCACCCGCCGCAGGGACATCGGTGCCGCGCTCGCCCACGAGATCACCCACGTCCTGCTCCACCGGCTCGGCCTGCGCTTCCCCGGCACCGTCGCCAACGAGCTCCTGACGGACGTGGCGACCTCCTACCTCGGCGCAGGCTGGCTGCTCCTCGACGCCTTCCGCGAGGACGGCGTCGAACGCCAGAAGCTCGGCTACCTGACGCCGGAGGAGTTCGGGTACGTCCTCGCCAAACGGGCCCACCGCTTCGGCGAGGACCCCTCGCCGTGGTTCACCAGCGCGGTGGCGTACGAGGCGTGGGTACGCGGCAGGGCCGAGGCCGACCGGGAGCTGCGGCTCCCGCCGCTCGCCGCCGCCGGCTGGGCGGCGCGCCGGCGGTACGGGCAGGAGCGCCGCAGGGGCCGGGCCGCGCCGGACGCCCCGTACACCTTCGAGGGCGGGAGCCCGGCGACCGCCGTCGCCTTCGCGTGCCCGGTCTGCCGACAGCGGCTCCGCGTCCCCACCGGTCGTGCCCTGCGGGCGCGTTGCGGACTGTGCCGGACCGTCCTGGAGTGCGCCGGATAGCGGCCGCCCGGACAGCGGCGGCTGCGGCGGGGGCTTCGGCCGGGGCTGTGGCGGGAGCTGCGGCCGGGCGCTCCGACGGCGCCGTGGCGCGGGAATCGATTTGCGCCAGGCGGGGGCTCCGGGTCAGGGTCGGGCGCATGAGCACGTTGTTCGACGCGGACCTGTTCGACGTCATCCTGCACGGCGACGAGGACGGGGTCCTCCGCGCCCTGCGCGGCGGAGCCGATCCCGAGGTCCTCGCCGACGGGGAGACCGCGCTGTACCGGGCGGCGGTCGCCGACGAGGCCGGAATCGTACGGATGCTGCTCGCGGCGGGGGCCGACCCGGGGCGGCCGAGCGGCGAGGACGGCGGCGACCTGCCGCTGTGCGGGGCGTCCTGCGGCGGACACACCGAGGTCGTGCGGGCCCTGCTCGCCGGAGGCGCGCGCGCCGACCAGGAGGAGGCGTACGGCTACACGGCGCTCGCCTGGGCGGTCCGGCTCGGGCACGCCGACACCGCGCGGGCCCTCCTGGAGCACGGCGCAGACCCCGACCGGCCGGGACCCGACGGCCTCGTCCCGCTCGTCGCCGCAGCCCGGCGCGGCTCCACCGGCTGCGTACGGGCGCTGCTCGACCACGGGGCGCGGGCCCTGGACCCGGCGCTGCGGGAGGCGCGGCGGTGGATCGGCGTCGACGTCGCGGCGGATCTGCGGCGCGGGCTCGTCGCCGGGAACGAGGGCGGGGAGACGTACGAGGCGGTGGTCCGGCGGATCCGGGAGGACGGCGGGGTGACCGTCGTCGTCGAACTGCTGCGGGAGAACGGCGCCCCGGGGCGCGGGAACGAACGCCAGACCGGCCACGCGGCGATCGCCACCCTCCTGGAGGCGGCGCTGGGGCGGCGCACCCCGCACGAGGAGCTGGCCTCCCGCGCGCTGCGCTGCGCCGACCCGGAGCTCGACGACTGGACGACGGTCGTGGCCGAACTGGCCGGGCGCGCGGACGAGGAGACGTTCGTGTCGGCCGCCGCGTGGTGCGCCTACCGCGATCCGCTGCGGCGGGCCCTCGGCGCCCGGGTCCTGGGCGCGCTGCCCGGTTTCGGGGCGAGCGCCCTGCCGGTGCTGCGCCGGCTGGCGGCGGAGACGGTGCCGCCCGCGCGGGAGCCCGCCCTGTCGGTGGTGACGGCGCTCGGCGCCTGCGGGGATCCGGCGGCCGTGCCCGAACTCCTCGCCGCGGCCCGGCATCCTGACGCGGCGGTGCGGCGGGCGGTGGCGGGCGCGCTGGCCGGGATCGTGCCGCCCGGGCACACGGAGGCGCTCGGGGTGCTCCTCGACCTGAGCCGGGACGGCGACGCGCGCGTACGGGACTGGGCGACGCTCGCCCTCGCCGAACTGCCCGACGACACCCCGCTCGTACGGGAGGGGCTGGCCGAGCGGCTCGACGACGACGATCCGGAGACGGCCGCGGAGGCGGCCCGCGGCCTGGCGATCCGCCAGGACCCGCGGGCGGTCGACGCCCTGGCGGCCATCCTGGCGGACGCGGACCCGGAGGGCGCGCCCCGCGAAACGGCGCTCGCCGCGCTGGAGTTCGTCCGCGACGACCGGATCAGGACCCGGCTGGAGTGGACGTCGCCACGGCGCCGCTGAGCGCGGTCAGCAGGCGTGGTCGATCAGGTCGAAGGACGCGTAGTGGTCGGCGGTGTAGTAGTCCTCCTGCCACGCGGAGCCGGTGACGATCCGGCGGGCCCCGCGGGTGGTGACGCCCGGCGTCTTCACCGTGTACTCGTGGTAGTAGCCGGTGGAGTGGGCCGGCAGGAGCCCTTCCCTGTTCTGGAAGACGGCGCCGTCCTGCCGGTACGGGAAGGGCCCGCCCGCGTCGATGAGGCGGAGGGTGTCGTGGGCCTGGACGGGCAGGTCGGAGAAGCAGATGTCGCCGTACGCCGCGGTGGCCGCGGCCGCCGTGGAGGAGACGGCCACGGGCGCGGGCGCCGGGGCGGCGGTGGCCGGGGCGCCGAGGAGGAGGGAGGAGACGAGGGCTGCGGTGGCACCGCCGGCGAGGGCGATGCGCGTGGGGGTGCGCATGCTCCGATGCTGACGCGCGCGGACGCGCCCGCGGAACCCCGACTCCCGTCCCTTCCCCGGACGTTCACCTCCCCTCACCCGCCGTTCGCGGACCTCCGCAGGGCGGTCACAGGTGTGTCGAGCAGGTCGACGATCCGCCGCGTCACGGGGGCCGGAAGGGCCGGGTTCAGCACCGCGTCCTCGGCGGTGGTCCCGTCCCCGAGGAGCCGCAGCAGGACGCCCCTCGGGAGAGCGGGGTGCCGGGCGGCGAAGGCCCGTACGGAGCGGTCGGGATCGTCGAGAAGCCGGCGAACGGTCTCCGGCCGGAGCCGGGGGTCCCGGGCGGCGTCCTGACGGACCTCCTCCGACGGGTCGCGGCTGAACTCCTCGACGAGCTCCGGGGTGGCGGCGGGGTCGTCGAGGGCGAGACGCCGCAGGCGGGGATCGGGATCGGCGGCGAAGCGCAGCAGCCCGTCGCGGGGGAAGCGCGGGTGAGTGCGGGGGCGGCCGGGGAAGCTGAGGCTGCCCGTCCACCAGCCCCAGACCTCCAGGAGCAGCTCGGGGGGCGCGTCGTCGCAGGACTCGGCGAGGAACAGCCGCACGGCCCGGTGCTCGTCGCGGGCGAGCAGGGCGACCGCGTCCGGCGGGAGGCGGCGGGCGCGGGCCACGCTGCCGCGGACGTACGGGTGGGGGGAGGCGGCGAGGCGGCGCATGGCGTCGGGGTCGTCGTGCAGGGCCGCCACCCACGGCAGGGCGTAGGGCCACCTGGATTCGGTGTCGAGGTGGATCCCGGCGACGACGGCGGCGCGCTCCTCCTCCGTGAGGTCGGGGCGCAGGGCGACCGCCTCGCGCACGCCGTCGTCGGGGTCCTCGGCGAGCCGGGTGACACCGGCGGGCGGCAGGTCCGGGTGGCCGGCGACCCGGTGGCGCACGTCGGGGTCCTCGTGGGCGGCGAGCCGCAGCGCGACCGCGGGCGCGAGGCGGCACTCGGCCAGGCCGCGGAAGCCGTCGCCGCCGAGGGTCGCGAGGCCCTCCTCGCCGAGCGGGTCCTCGCGGTGGCGGGCCGTCAGGGCGGCGGCCGCGACCCGCTCCTCGGGGTCGGCGAGGAGGGCCTCCCGCGCGGCGGGGTCCAGGTGCGGCCAGGCGGGTCCGCAGACGGCGGCCCGCACGGCGGGGACGGGGTCGACGGCGAGGGTACGGAGCAGCCCCGCGGGGAGCCCGGCGAGCCGGGCGGCCTCGGCCCGTACGGCGGGAGCGGGATCGGCGGCGAGACGCGCCAGGGCCTCCGGGGGAAGGGCCACGCGGGCATGGGCGGCGTCCTCGACGAAGAGGGCCCGGCGGACGGCCGTGGGCTCGGCGGCCAGGTGCCGGTCCCACTGGGCCGGAGTCAGCGCGACCCGCGCCTCGCAGAGGACGGCGCGCACGTTGCGGTCCGGGTGGGCGACGGCCGCGTCCACGACGGCCGGCGGCAGGTCGGTCCGGAAGAGCAGGCCCGGGTTGCGCGGCAGCAGGCGGATCAGCAGCTCGTCCGGGAGGGCCCGGTTGAAGGCGATCCGCTCCCACCCGGGCACGTACGCGGCGAGCGGGTGGGGGGCGGGGCCGGGCGGCTCCCCGGCGGGCGCGCGGTCCCCGGGGCCGTCCCCGAGCGGCACGTCGCTCGCCGGGGATGCGACGGCCTCCGCCGCCGTGCCGTCCGGGTCCCGCTGTCCGGCCTCGTCCATGTGCGCGCCGCCCTCCTTCACGTTTCGGCCCCCTCCTGCCCTCCCTCCGTCACGGCCGTGCGGGGGAGGCGCAGGCTCGGCAGGGCCGCCAGTGCGAAGACGGCGGCCGGCGAAGCAGGCGGTGCCGGGGGCGACGCCGAACTGCTGGGTGGGGGAAGACCCCGGAGGCGCCGCGGTCGGCTCGGCGGGGGCGGCCGAGAGGACGATGTTCACGAGCGGGACGACGGGGAGGCCGCGACCGGTACCCGCGACGGCGAGGCCGGGGACAGCGGCCGGGCGCCGGTGTGGGCGGGATCGCCTGTTCCCCGGCGTACCGGCCCCAGCCGCAGCTGATCGGCCCCCCCCGGGGGGGGCCGGTCGGCCGTCAGCCCTCGGTCGGGCGGGTGCCGCGCGAGCGCGTGGCGCTGCGCGAGCGACCCGCGCCGCTCGCGGCCTGGCGGCCACCCGCGGACCGGGCACCCGAGCCGGTACGCGCGCCCGAGCCGCCGCGGCCGGAGGCGGAGCCGCGGCCCGTGCCGGTGCCCGCGCTCCCGCCCGTACCCGTCCCCGTGCTCGTACCGCCCGGGGAGCCGGCGCCGGACGGGCGGCGGCGACGGCGGCCGGAACCGCCGCCCTTCGCGCCGGGCTCCGCCGCCTTGCGGGGCTGCTGGGCCGGCTGCGGGGTCTCGATGACGACCGGGACGCCCGAGGGCTCGCGGGCGCCCGTCAGCCGGGACAGCTCCTCGTCGCTCGACTTGATCTGGGCGGCGCGGGGGCGGATGCCGGCGTTCGACATCAGCTTGCCCATGTCCCGCTTCTGCTCGGGCAGGACCAGGGTCACGACGCTGCCGGACTCGCCCGCGCGGGCGGTCCTGCCGCCCCGGTGCAGATAGTCCTTGTGGTCGGTCGGCGGGTCGACGTTCACGACCAGGTCGAGGTCGTCGACGTGGATGCCGCGCGCCGCCACGTTCGTCGCGACGAGGGCCGTGACCTGCCCGTTCTTGAACTGGTCGAGGGTCCGGTTGCGCTGCGGCTGGGAACGGCCGCCGTGCAGCCCCGAGGCCCGTACGCCGTGGGCGAGGAGCCGCTTCACCAGCCGGTCCACGGACCGCTTGGTGTCGAGGAAGAGGATCGTGCGGCCGTCGCGGGCCGCGATCCGCATCGTCACGGCCTTCTTGTCGGTCTCGTCCATGACGTAGAGGACGTGGTGCTCCATCGTCGTCACCGCGCCCGCCGACGGGTCGACGGAGTGCACGACCGGGTCGTCGAGGAACATCTGCACGAGCCGGTCGATGTTCCGGTCGAGGGTGGCGGAGAAGAGGAGGCGCTGGCCGTCCGGCTCCACCTGCTTGAGCAGCTTCGTGACCTGCGGCAGGAAGCCCATGTCGGCCATCTGGTCGGCCTCGTCGAGGACGGTGACGGCGACCTGGTCGAGGCGGCAGTCGCCGCGGCCGATGAGGTCGTCGAGGCGGCCGGGCGTGGCGATGAGCACCTCGGCGCCGCGGCGCAGCGCGGAGGCCTGCCGGGTGATCGACATGCCGCCGACGACGGTGGTCAGCCGCAGGCGCAGGGCGGCGGCGTACGGGGCGAGGGCGTCGCTGACCTGCTGGGCCAGCTCGCGGGTGGGGACCAGGACCAGGGCGAGCGGCGCGGTCGGCTCGGCGCGGCGGCCCGCCGTGCGGGCGAGCAGGGCCAGCCCGAAGGCGAGGGTCTTGCCGGAGCCGGTACGGCCCCGGCCGAGGACGTCACGTCCGGCGAGCGAGTTCGGCAGGGTCGCCCCCTGAATGGGGAACGGCTCCGTGACGCCCTGGTCGGCGAGCGTCTTCAGGAGCGCGACCGGCATGTCCAGGTCCTCGAACGAGGCCACGGGCGGCAGCGCGGGCGTCACGGTCTCCGGCGGGGTGAACTCCTGCGGCGGAGGGGGCGTGGCGGGGCGACGGCCACCGCGGGAGCCCTTGGGCTGCGAGGTGGTCTTCGCCTGGGCGGTGCGGGGGCCGCGCTTGTGGGGGCGTTCGGAGCGGGTCATGCGTGCCTTCCTGGCCTGTGCGCGGCACGGCCGGGGCCCGCACCCTCGCGAGGGTGCGGGCCCCGGCCGTTTCTACCAGGAACAATAGTGCGCCCCCGGACCTTCCCGCCCCTGCCGCCCGGTCCGCCGCCGGTCACGGCCTCGGGGCGTGACCCGAGTCACAGCCGCTCGGCGGGTTCCCGGCAGGTCGGGCGGGCCGCACGGCGATCCCGTCGAGCACCATCGACAGGTACTGACGGGCGATCTCCTCGGGGCTGTGCCGCCCGCCGGGCCGGTACCAGGACGCGGCGACCCAGACCGTGTCGCGCACGAAGCGGTAGGTGAGCCGGACGTCGAGGTCGACGCGGAAGACGCCGTCCGCGACCCCGCGCTCCAGGGTGCCGAGCCAGGCCTTCTCGAAGCGGCGCCGCGCGTCGGCGAGGTAGTGGAAGCGCGGCTCCTCGGTGAGGCGGCGGGACTCCTTCTGGTAGATGGCGACGGCGGCGCGGTGCCGGTCGATCTCGCGGAAGGACTCGGTGACGAGGGCCTCGACGGTCTCGCGGGGGCCGAGGCGGGCGGCGAGGACGGCGTCGTACCCCTGCCACAGCTCGTCGAGGAAGGTGGAGAGGATCTCGTCGAGCATCGACTCCTTGGAGTCGAAGTGGTAGTAGAGGCTCCCTGCGAGCATCCCGGCGGCGTCCGCGATCCTGCGGACGGTGGTGGCGTCGTACCCCTGGGCGGCGAACACCTCCGCGGCGATGTCCAGGAGTTCTCGGCGCCGCTCGGGCGCGGCAGCCGTCCGGGGCTTCTTCTTGCTGGGGCTCAGGGGGGTCTTCGGCACGCGCCCATTCTCGTCCCAGGGGTCCCTGGCCCGAGACCCCTGGGACGGGACCTCGCGCCACGCGACGTCCACGGCACAGCCTCACGCGTCCTCGCGCGGCGGGCTGTCGTCGTTGCCGCGCCGCAGGGTGCGGGCCGGGCGGCCGGGGCGCCAGGTGCGGAAGCAGATCTCGTCGCCGTCCACCCAGACGCGTACGACCTCGGTCGGCTCCACCCGGAAGAGGTGGAACGGCAGCGGGGCGCCCGCGTCGGCCGCGTGCCGCGCGACGGCCTCCCGGTCGGTGATCTCCACCGCCCGCCCGGAGACGCGGACGTCCCCGCCGCCCATGCCGGTGCCCTCGCCGGGGTTGGCGAGCAGCGCGAAGCGGGGGTCGCGCCGCAGGTCGAGCGCCTTGAGCGAGTTCGGCATCATGCCGAGCCACAGCTCGCCGAAGCGGAAGTCCACCTCGATGCCGCTGAGCCGGGGCGAGCCGTCCTTCCGCACGGTGGCGAGCGCGTGGTGGGGGTGCTGCCCGAAGCGCTCCCGTACGGTCGCCGCCAGCTCGGGCTCGGCGGCCGCGAAGGCCGCCCAGGTGGTTCCGGTGTCCGCCGTCGTCTCGGCGTCCGTCGTGGTTCCGGTGTCCGCCGTCGTCTCGGCGTCCGTCGTGGTTCCGGTGTCCGTCGTGGTTCCGTCTCTCGTGGTCACGGCACCAGGGAACACCGGATACCCGACATCTTCTGTCCGGATTTCTCCGGCCGCTCCGCCGGCCTCAGGAAGCGGCTTCAGGAACCAGCGTCAGGAGGCGGCGGCGGGAGCGGCGCCGGCCGCCCGCTCGGCGGCGCTGCGCTCGACGCAGAACTCGTTGCCCTCCGGGTCGGCCAGGGTCGCCCAGCCCGTCCCGTCCGCGTTCCGCCGGTCGTCGAGCAGGGTGGCGCCGAGGCCGATGAGCCGGTCCACCTCCTCGTCGCGGGTGCGGTCCTGCGGCTGGAGGTCGAGGTGGACGCGGTTCTTGACCGCCTTCGGCTCGGGGACCTGGATGAAGAGGAGACCGGCGCCGGGCGACTCGACGAGCGCCTCCTCGTCGCCGGGCTTGTCGTCGTCGGAGAGCTTGGCGCCGAGCGCCTTCGCCCAGAAGCCGGCGAGGGCGTAGGCGTCGGCGCAGTCGATCGTCACGTGTCGTACGAGAGAGGTCATGGCGTCATGATCTCCCGCACCGGAACGCCGGGCCACCCCCTCCGCCCCGGCCCCGGCCCAGGCCCCAACCCCGACCCCGACCCCGGCCTCAGGAGCGGACGATGCCCTGGGCCCGCGCGGCGGCGAGCCAGGCCGGGAACTCGGAGACCAGCCGGTCGTACAGCTCCTCGTCCGAGACCCGGCTCGGGTCCTGACCGGCGTGGAAGAAGCCGGAGTTGTCGACCGGGCGCTTCGCGGGCACGGCCAGTTCGTCCAGCCGGCGCAGGAAGTCGAACTGCTTGCTGCCGGGGTCGCCGAAGCCGACGAACTGCCAGAAGAGCGGCAGCCTGGCCGCCTTGCACACGTACCGCTCGGCGGCGAGCCGGTTGATCGGGCCTCCGTCCGTCTGGAAGACGACGAGCGCGGGCGCGGTGGAGCCGCTGTCGAGGTAGTGGTCGATGACGGCGTCCATCGCGAGGTGGTAGCTCGTCTTGCCCATGTGTCCGAGCCCGGCGACGATCCGCTCGATCCGCCCGACGTGGTCGTCGACCCGGATGTCGGTCTCGGCGTCGACGTCCGTCGAGAAGAACACGACCGGCACCCGCCCGTCGTCGTCGAGCTGCGCGGAGAGCCCGAGCACCCGGTCGGCCAGGGCCTGCACGCTGCCGTTGTTGTAGTACGGCTTCATGGACCCCGAGTAGTCGACGACGAGGTACACCGCGACCCGCTGCCCGTCGATCCCGTGCTTCCGCAGCGAGACCCCCGCCTGCTTGTACAGGCTCACCAGCGCGGGCGCGGTCTCCTCGACCTTCTGCAGGCTCAGTGCCATGGACGGTTCCCCCTCGTTCCTTCGACGTGCTCGGCGCACGCGACGTGCTCGGCGCGCTGTCGAAGATACGGCCGATCGGGGCTGCCCGGTTCCCGTATGACCATCCGTCAGTCCGTGGAATCATGACGTTCTCGGGGCGGAGCGGACGGAGAGCGGGGGCGCGGGCGCGTGAGCACGACGACGGGGGCCGGTGGTACGCGGGCGGACACCGGTTCGGGTTCCGGTACGGGGACGAACGCGGATCCAGGCACGAATCCAGGGACGGATCCGGGGACGGATCCGGGCTCGGGCACAAGCACGGGAACGGGTGGCGTTCGCAGGGCCCTCCTGATCGGCATCGGGGACACCGAGTACCTGGCCCGCAACCCGCGCCTCGCCGCCGCCTACCCGCCCCTGCCCTGCGTCGACGAGGACGTACGGCGCGTCGAGGCGGCGCTGCGGGCGTCCGAGTACGAAGTGACGTCCCTGCGTCCGGGCCACCCGGACGAGGAGCGCCGCGACACCAGCAAGGACATGATCGTCGCGGCCATGGTCGACTTCTTCGCCTCCTGCGCCGCCGGGGACACCGCCCTCGTGTACGTCTCCGGACACGGCGTCGTGATCGACGGTCAGGACTACGTTCTCCCGTGGAGCGCCCGCGCCAGCGCCGGCGGCACCCTGATCCCCGGGACGCTCATCGAGACGGTCGCCCCCGAACTCCTCGGCAGCGTCCCCGAGGGCGTGTCGGTCGTCGTCTGCCTGGACACCTGCCGGACGGAGAGCGCCGGTTCGGTGGGGGCCAAGGGGCCCAAGCCCCTCGTGGGCGACGAGTACGACGACGTGGTGTGGCTGCGGGCCGGCAGCCGGGGGCAGGCGGCGTTCGCCGACCCGAAGCGGGGCAGCCACTTCGGCTTCGCCCTCTCCGAGGCGCTGTCGCCGGAGCGTCCCCCGCAGACCCTCGGGGAGGTCGCCGCCTTCGTCCGGACCCGTGTCAGGTCCCTCACGCAGAAGCTGGGCGTATCGCGGCCCGACGTCGTGCTCAAAGCCGCCCGGGGGCGCGAGGACTGGGCCCGGGACCTGCGCCTGTGCCAGGGCTCCGAGGAGACCGACCGCTGGGCGGAGGTCCTGAGGACGTCCGGGCTCTGGACGTACACCTCGGGAACCCCGGAGGTGCACGCGCGGGTGAAGGAGGCGCTGGCGGAGCTGGCCGCCGAGGTCGCCAGAAGCCGCACGGACACGCAGTCGGAGCTCGCCACCCCCTGGCACGACCCCCGCTACCTGGAACGGGTCGTCCACGTCCTCGAACGGCTCGTCGAGGACGCGCGGCTCCAGCCTCGCGATCACCTCTCCCCCGCCGAGACGGCCGCCCTCCTCGCCGCTCCGCTGCTTCACGAGGGCGTCGTGGCCGTCGCGCTCGGCGAGCTCGCCTCCCTCCGCCCGGACCGACTCGACCGCATCGAGGACAACCGGGGCCGGGACCCCGAGGACGGCCACGACCGGCTGGTGTGCGACGCCGCCGCCGACGTCTGCCGGGCGCACTCGCGCGTGACCGTCACCGCCGAGACCCTGCGGAGGCGCAAGGAGGACGGCGCCGCCAGGGCCGCCGACCACTGGCTGCGCCACCGCTTCATCGCGGACTGGGACCGGCTGTGGGACCGGAGCCACGACGACTACGGGAGCATCCACCGGCTCCTCGACATGGTCGTGAACGCCGTCGCCGCCGGGGCGGTCGGCACGAGCACCGACCTCGTCACCGTGGACCAGCACGTCCGCCGGGTGCTCCCCCACATGACGGTCGCCCCCGGGTCGGGCCCGCGCATCGACGACACCGGCAGCCCGAAGTGGAGCCGTACCGAGAAGCCCGTGCCCGGCAACGCCTGGCGGGACTTCGAACTCGCCTACCTCCTGTGGCTGGCGGCTCTCCTCGCCGCCGACCCGCGCCGCATGTCCAGCGTGCTCGTCGACCACCTGGGCGCGCACGTGCCGCTCGCCCCCGCCGACGTGGTCGACGCGCTCGCCCGGACCGACTGGGAGAGGGAGGTGCGCGACGGCCTCACGCACCCGCAGTACGCGCTCCGCCTCTCCTGCCCGCACCCCGCGCTGCACGCCGCGCTCGAAGAGCTGGCGGCCACCGCCGACGCCTCCGTGCGCGACCACCACCAGCGCGTGCGGGACACCGGGCAGCCCGCGCCCGACCTGCTCAGGGGCATTCCGCTGCGGGTGACCACCGACCACCTCAAGCCGGTCGACCGCACCGCGTACAGCAAGCCGCTGGAGCGCTTCCGTCTCGCCGAGGACGAGATCCGCCCGCTGCTCATGGGCACCCAGCTGTACGGCGACCGGATGCTGGCCGTGCGCGAGCTGTACCAGAACGCCCTGGACGCCTGCCGGTACCGGAAGCAGCGGACCGCGTACGGCCGCAGCCGGGAGGCGTTCCGCAGCGCCGACCCCGACCTCAGGATCACGTTCCGCCAGGGGTACGAGGGCAACCGCGCGTACATCGAGTGCGAGGACAGCGGCGCGGGCATGAGCCGCGAGAAGCTCACCTCGATGTTCGCCCGCGCGGGCAAGCGGTACGCGCAGGACCCCGACTACGTGCAGGAGCGGCGCGACTGGCGGCGGGCCGGGATGCAGCCCGTCCCGTTCAACAGCCGCTTCGGCATCGGCGTCTTCAGCTACTTCATGCTGGCGGAGGAGGTCACGGTCGACACCGCCGCCGTCGACCGCCACGGCAACCTCGCCCGCTCGGTCCTCCCCCTGCACGCCACCGTCCAGTCGGGCTCCGGCCTCCTCCAGGTCCGCGAGGTCGAGGGCGGCGAACCGAAGGACGGCGGCACGGTCGTGCGCCTCTACCTGAGCGCGGAGCAGGACGGGGAGCAGTCGCCGTCGGTGGTGGAGACGCTGCGGCGGCTGCTGTGGGTCAGCGACTTCCACGTGACGGCGGAGGAACGGGACCGCGACGGCAACCTCGTCCGCTCGGAGAACTGGGAGCCGGGGGTCCTGCGGGCGCCGGAGCACCGTACCGAGGACTGGTACGGGAAGCCGGTGAAGGCCGGCGAGGTGAGCTGGATCGTCCAGGGCCCGGGGCAGCTGCTCCTCGACGGCCTGCTCGTGGAACAGGCACCCTCTGTCTACGGCTACGTGTTCAACCTGCAGGAGAGGCATCGACCGGAGCCCAGCGTGAACCGCAACTCTTTGATCAGTTATGCGACAAAAACCGTCAGAGAGGACCTGCTGGGCGCAGTAAGGCTCGCGGCCCCTCAGCTCGACGCGCTGTCACTGGACTGGCTGTGGGACTTGGCCGAACGCGAACCCCAGCTGGCGCTCCGGTTGCTTCAGCACGCGTCGCCGGAAGCCGAAGGCGTCATCGGCATGGACACGACCGACCACGTCGTGGCATCCGACCACGTCGCCCTGCGCCGTACGGGCGTGCTCGCGCTGGACGCCACCTGCCTCGGAGACGGGCACTATCCCTTCGCCTGGCCTCGGGGCGGCGCCGCGGAGCGCACCCTGCTGCGGAGATGGCGCGCCACCGTACTGGGGGTGGCGAGCCGCGACGAGGAGCCGTTCGCGCCCAAGGGCTACCCCGACCCCACTGGTCTGGACTCACTGCTCTTTTCCCGGGCCGCCTTTCAAAGCGAGTGGTCGTCTCCGCTGACGGCGGCCGCGAGGGCGAACGTGCCTTTGGCGGACGCCCTCAGGGCGCTCCGCAGGTACGCGATCACCGGTGTGCGCGTACCTGCGGTCCCGAGCATCCGGGGACTGGCCGAAATCGGAGCGCCCACACTCCGGATGGAGACTCTCCACCGGACCTACGACCTGGCAGCGCGGGCCGCGGAGCCGCCCAACCCCGACTTTCCCGCCGCCCACGCCCCTCTCGTCGCCGTGGCGGCCGACCACGAGGTGCCCCTCTCCCACCTCTTGGACGACGTGGATGCTCTGGCCCGCATCGGCATCGAGATCCCGGACCGGGGCCCTCTGCGCTCGGCCGACCTCGACATGAAGCTCCTCGCTTCCGAGGCCACGCTGCTGGCGAAGCGTTCGTCCGAGGGGGAAGCCTGGCGCGACGGAGTGGTCCATCCCGCCGACCTCCTGGCACGCACCGAGGCGCCTGCGCAGCGGCGTCGGCTGGCCGAGTGCATCCGAGCGCTGCGGCCACTCGGCTTCGCACTGTCCGAGGCCGTGAGCGAGGAGACCCTCGACCACCGCGCGCTCACCCCTGTGGAGCAGAAGACGGTCTCCCTCGACATCGACGGAATGGCCCCATGGCTCGCCGCAGGCCCTCTCACCATGTGGCAGCTCATCGATCGGGCATCGGTGTTGAACCGCCCCCTCGGCACGATGGCGGACGAGGTGAACGCACTCGCGCCCGTCACCGGCATTTCCGCGCCGGTCGTGCCGGCGGAGTGCCGGAACTGGGTGCCGTCAGCGTGGATCCACAACCCCTGGGGGCTCCCCGTCTACCGGGCTCCCTCGGTCGAAAGTCGGCGCGGGGACTGGCGCCTGGTCTTCGGCGCCCACCGGGCGGAACCACGACCGTCTCCGCAGGAACTGCGGACGGAACTGTCCCAGCTGGAAGCCTGCGGAGTGCTGACGGCGTCGATCGACGATCTGGTGGAGCAGATCGGCGACATCGCCCCCATCCTCGCCACGCTGCTCGGCGAGGCGTTCCCCCAGTGGCCGCTTCAAGAACCATCGTGGACGCTGGCCGACGGAGGGCTCTCCTGGCCGTTCCTGCTCAGGCTCGCCGCCGGTCGGCATGCCGTTCTCGGTGCTCTGTTCGACGAACTGGTAGCGGCCGGCACCCGGCTTCCGCTTCATCTGCCGGACCTGCCGGAGCAGGCGCGATCCATCAGGCCGGTGGAGGCGGAGCTGACGCGCGTACTTCATCACTCACCCACAGGTGAGCCGTCCTTCAAGGCCACCCTCGCCGTCCGGGACCTCCTCGCGCTCGCCCGTTCCCGCCGCTGCACCCTCCGCCAGGCCGCCGACGCCCTCGGCGCGTACCGCTGTCTCGGCGGGCCGGAGCTGCCCGGGGTCCTGGGGGACGGGCCGCTCGCCGACCTCGAACCCACGCTTTTCGACCTCGTGGCCTTCGAGGAGAGCCTGCTCGGGCCCGGCGTCCTCGGGCCGCTCGAACTGGTCCTCGTCGCGGGCCGGTTCGGCCGGCCGCTCGGCGAGGTGTACGACCGGTACGCGCCCTTCGAGGCGCTCGGGCTGTCGGTCCGGGTCGAGCCGAAGGGCGAGGAGCGGGACATCGTGCCCGGCTGGGCCGATGTCGTCGTGCTCACCGAGCAGTTGACCGGGCGGTCGCCGGCGCTCTCGGGAACCGTGACGGCGGAGCACGTCGTTCTGTGTGCGGAGGAGACGGAGCGCACCGAGGACGAGGTCCTCGGCCTGCTGCAGCCCTACGTGCGACTGTTCGAGCTCGACCTTCCCGAAGCCGGAGGACCGCGTCCATGAGTGCCACCGCGCAGTACAACGAGGACGACCGGCCGCCGGACCAGGCCCTCACCACCTTCCTGTGGGAGGTGCTGGCGCCCGACCGGGTCGAGGCCACGGGAGAGTGCCCGCAGTGCCGGTGCGCGCTCACCCTGTCCTGGACGCCCGTGCAGTACGTCACCAAGGGGCCGGGCAGGCCCGACCGGCGGACGTTCGACAACGGGGAGCCGAAGTCCGTCGTGTGCGAGTGCCGGGCCTGGCACGTGGGCCGGCCCGCCTCGGTCCCCAGCGGCTGCGGGTACCTCTTCTACGTCGCGATGCCTCCGCGGCGCCTGGGCGTCTCGTGGTGAGCCCGGAGTTCACCCCGGACCAGATCCGCGAGGCCCAGCGGCGCGTACGGGCGATGGAGGAGCCGCCCGAGCGGTTGCGGGCGGCTCTGCGGCAGGCGGAGGGGTACCGGAACTTCCTGACCTCCCTCACCGGCCTGCTGACGGTCGTCTTCGTGCTCAAGGGGCAGGAGAACCTGAGCAAGATGACCACCGGCCCTCGGTGGTGGGTGATCGGACTGCTCGCCGGGGGGTTCCTGCTGCTGCTCGTGGCGTCCTGGCTGATGGTCTCGGCCGTCCACGAGCCGCCGGGGCGGAAGCTGCCCGCAGGCGGGGAGTACCTCCTCCGGTACGAGAAGGACCGCGCGAAGTCCGTCGTCCTCATGACGGCCTGGTCCCGCTGGATGGCGGCCATCGGCGTCCTCGCGGTCTCGGCGGCGTCGCTGATCACCTGGATCTGCCCCGGCGAGAGCTGACCTCGGCCGACACACCGCGCGGAACGCCCCCCCGCGGGCCTCCTCCGAACGCGCCGCAGCGCCCCCAAGTCGTCCGGTCGGGGACATTCGGGGGGCGCTGCGCTCAGTTCCGCACGTCGTTGTACGGGACGTTCAGGGGGTGATCCGGCGGGATCAGACCGTCAGTGCGCGGTCCGTCGGGCGGATCGGGGCCGGCAGGGAGCTGGCGCCGGTCAGGTAGCGGTCCACTCCGCGGGCGGCGGAGCGGCCCTCGGCGATGGCCCACACGATGAGGGACTGGCCGCGGCCGGCGTCGCCGGCGACGAAGACGCCATCGACGTTGGTGGCGAAGTCCGCGTCACGGGCGATGTTACCGCGCTCGTCCAGCGCCAGGCCGAACTGGGCGACCAGGCCGTTCTCCACGTCCGTGCCGGTGAAGCCCATCGCGAGCGTGACCAGCTGGGCGGGGATCTTGCGCTCGGTGCCCGGCTTCTGGGTCAGCTTGCCGTCGACGAACTCGACCTCGACGAGGTGGAGGAACTGGACGTTGCCGTCCTCGTCGCCCTCGAAGTGGGTGGTGGAGACGGAGTAGACCCGCTCGCCGCCCTCCTCGTGGGCCGAGGTGACCTTGTACAGAATGGGGAAGGTCGGCCAGGGCTGACCGGGGTTCCGCTCGTCGCCCGGCTTCGGCATGATCTCCAGCTGCGTGACGGAGGCCGCGCCCTGGCGGTGGGCCGTGCCGACGCAGTCGGCGCCGGTGTCGCCGCCGCCGATGACGACGACGTGCTTGCCCTCGGCGGTGATCGGCGGGGCCACGAAGTCGCCCTCGACGACCTTGTTGGCGAGCGGCAGGTACTCCATCGCCTGGTGGATGCCGTTCAGCTCGCGGCCCGGCACGGGCAGGTCGCGGGCGGTGGTGGCGCCGGCGGCGATGACGACCGCGTCGTACCGGTTGCGCAGCGCCGTCGCCGGCATGTCGCGGCCGATCTCGACGCCGGTGCGGAACTTGGTGCCCTCCGCGCGCATCTGCTCGATGCGGCGGTTGATGTGCCGCTTCTCCATCTTGAACTCGGGGATGCCGTAGCGGAGCAGTCCGCCGATGCGGTCGGCCCGCTCGTAGACGGCGACGGTGTGGCCGGCCCGGGTGAGCTGCTGGGCGGCGGCGAGTCCGGCGGGGCCGGAGCCGATGACGGCGACGGTCTTGCCGGAGAGGCGCTCGGGCGCCTGCGGCTTGACGTCACCGCCGTCCCAGGCCTTGTCGATGATGGAGACTTCGACGTTCTTGATCGTGACGGCCGGCTGGTTGATGCCGAGCACGCACGCGGCCTCGCACGGAGCCGGGCACAGGCGGCCGGTGAACTCCGGGAAGTTGTTGGTGGCGTGCAGCCGCTCGGACGCCGCCGACCAGTCCTCGCGGTAGGCGTAGTCGTTCCACTCGGGGATCAGGTTCCCGAGGGGACAGCCGTTGTGGCAGAACGGGATGCCGCAGTCCATGCAGCGGCCGGCCTGCTTGCTGATGATCGGCAGCAGGGAGCCGGGAACGTAGACCTCGTTCCAGTCCCTGACGCGCTCGCCCACCGGCCGGGTCTGGGCGACTTCGCGCCCGGTGGTCAGGAAGCCCTTGGGGTCAGCCATGGGTCGCCGCCTCCATCATCTTCTCGGTGGTCTCGGCCTCGGAGAGACCGGCGAGCTCAGCGGCGTCCTTGGCGGCGAGCACGGCCTTGTACGTGGTGGGGATGATCTTGCTGAACCGGGCCGCGGAGGCGTCCCAGTCGGCGAGGAGCCTCTCGGCGACCGTGGAGCCGGTCTCCTCGTGGTGGCGGCGCACGACGTCGTGCAGCCACGCCTTGTCGGTGTCCGACAGGGCCTCGATCGCCTCCAGGTTGCCGGAGTTGACGTTGTCCCGGTCGAGGTCGATGACGTAGGCGACGCCGCCGGACATGCCGGCCGCGAAGTTGCGGCCCGTCTCGCCGAGGACGACGGCCCGGCCGCCGGTCATGTACTCGCAGCCGTGGTCGCCCACGCCCTCGGAGATGACCAGGGCGCCGGAGTTGCGGACGCAGAAGCGCTCGCCGGTGCGGCCGCGCAGGAACAGCTCGCCGCCGGTGGCTCCGTACGCGATGGTGTTGCCCGCGATGGTGGAGTACTCGGCCAGGTGGTCGGCGCCCCGGTCGGGGCGGACGATCACGCGGCCGCCGGAGAGGCCCTTGCCGACGTAGTCGTTGGCGTCGCCCTCCAGGCGGAGGGTGACACCGGCCGGCAGGAAGGCGCCGAAGGACTGGCCCGCGGAGCCGGTGAAGGTGATGTCGATGGTGTCGGCGGGCAGGCCCGCGCCACCGAAGCGCTTGGTCACGTGGTGGCCGAGCATCGTGCCGACGGTGCGGTTGATGTTGCGGATGGCGACCTGGGCGCGGACCGGCTGGGCCTCCTCGGCGGAGGCGGCGTTCAGGGCCTCGGCGGCGAGCTGGACCAGCTCGTTGTCGAGGGCCTTCTCCAGGCCGTGGTCCTGCTCGATCAGGGCGTGGCGGACCGCGCCCTCGGGCAGCTCGGGCACGTGGAAGAGGGGCTCCAGGTCGAGGCCCTGCGCCTTCCAGTGGGTGACGGCGCGGCTGGTGTCGAGCAGCTCGGCGTGGCCGACGGCCTCTTCGAGGGTGCGGAAGCCCAGCTCGGCGAGGAGCTCGCGGACCTCCTCGGCAATGAACTCGAAGAAGTTGACGACGTACTCGGCCTTGCCCGAGAAGCGGTCGCGCAGGACCGGGTTCTGGGTGGCGATGCCGACCGGGCAGGTGTCGAGGTGGCAGACACGCATCATGACGCAGCCGGAGACGACGAGCGGCGCGGTCGCGAAACCGAACTCCTCGGCGCCGAGCAGCGCGGCGATGACGACGTCGCGGCCGGTCTTCAGCTGGCCGTCGGTCTGGACGACGATCCGGTCGCGCAGACCGTTGAGCAGCAGGGTCTGCTGGGTCTCGGCGAGGCCGAGCTCCCAGGGGCCGCCCGCGTGCTTCAGTGAGGTGAGCGGCGAGGCGCCCGTGCCGCCGTCGTGGCCGGAGATGAGGACGACGTCCGCGTGGGCCTTGGAGACACCGGCGGCGACCGTGCCGACGCCGACCTCGGAGACCAGCTTCACGTGGATGCGGGCGACCGGGTTGGCGTTCTTGAGGTCGTGGATCAGCTGGGCCAGGTCCTCGATGGAGTAGATGTCGTGGTGCGGCGGCGGGGAGATCAGGCCGACGCCGGGCGTCGAGTGACGCGTCTTGGCGACCCACGGGTAGACCTTGTGGCCGGGCAGCTGGCCGCCCTCGCCGGGCTTGGCGCCCTGGGCCATCTTGATCTGGATGTCGTCGGCGTTGACCAGGTACTCGCTGGTGACGCCGAAGCGGCCGGAGGCGACCTGCTTGATCGCGGAGCGGCGCGCCGGGTCGTAGAGGCGCTCCGGGTCCTCGCCGCCCTCACCGGTGTTGGACTTGCCGCCCAGCCGGTTCATGGCGATGGCGAGGGTCTCGTGCGCCTCCTGGGAGATGGAGCCGTACGACATGGCGCCGGTGGAGAAGCGCTTGACGATCTCGGAGACCGGCTCGACCTCGTCGACGGGGATGGGCGTGCGGCCCTCGGTGGCGAAGCCGAAGAGTCCGCGGAGCGTCATGAGGCGCTCGGACTGCTCGTTCACCCGCTCCGTGTACTTCTTGAAGATGTCGTACCGCTTGTTGCGCGTGGCGTGCTGGAGGCGGAAGACGGTCTCCGGGTCGAACAGGTGCGGCTCGCCCTCGCGGCGCCACTGGTACTCGCCGCCGATGTCCAGGGCGCGGTGCGCCGAGGGGACGCCGGAGACGGGGTACGCCTTGGCGTGGCGGGCGGCGACCTCCTTGGCGACGACGTCGAGGCCGGCGCCGCCGATCTTGGTGGCGGTGCCGTTGAAGTACGTGGCTACGAAGGTCTCGTCGAGGCCGACGGCCTCGAAGACCTGGGCGCCGCGGTAGGAGGCGACGGTGGAGATGCCCATCTTGGACATGACCTTGAGGACGCCCTTGCCGAGGGCGTAGATCAGGTTCCGGATGGCCTGCTCGGGCTCCATGCCCTCGATGAAGGTGCCGGCGCGGACGAGGTCCTCGACGGACTCCATGGCGAGGTACGGATTGACCGCCGCGGCGCCGTAGCCGATGAGCAGGGCGACGTGGTGGACCTCGCGGACGTCACCGGCCTCGACGAGCAGGCCCACCTTGGTGCGCTGCTTGGTGCGGATGAGGTGGTGGTGGACGGCCGCGGTGAGGAGCAGCGACGGGATGGGGGCGTGCTCGGCGTCGGAGTGCCGGTCGGAGAGCACGATGAGGCGGGCGCCGCCCTCGATGGCGGTGTCGGCCTCGGCGCAGATCTGCTCGATCCGGGCGGCGAGGGCCTCGCCGCCGCCGGAGACGCGGTAGAGGCCGGAGAGGGTGACGGCCTTCATGCCGGGCATGTCGCCGTCGGCGTTGATGTGGATGAGCTTGGCCAGCTCGTCGTTGTCGATCACCGGGAAGGGCAGGGTGACGCTGCGACAGGACCCGGCGGTCGGGTCGAGCAGGTTGCCCTGGGGACCGAGGGAGGAGCGGAGCGAGGTCACGAGCTCTTCGCGGATGGCGTCCAGCGGCGGGTTGGTGACCTGCGCGAAGAGCTGGGTGAAGTAGTCGAAGAGGAGCCGCGGGCGGGAGGACAGGGCCGCGATCGGGGAGTCCGTGCCCATGGAGCCGATCGGCTCGGCGCCGGTGCGGGCCATCGGGGCGAGGATGACGCGGAGCTCTTCCTCGGTGTAGCCGAAGGTCTGCTGGCGGCGGGTGACCGAGGCGTGGGTGTGCACGATGTGCTCGCGCTCGGGGAGGTCGGAGAGCTCGATCTCGCCGCTCTCCAGCCACTCCGCGTAGGGCTTCTCGGCGGCGAGGGCGGCCTTGATCTCGTCGTCCTCGATGATGCGGTGCTCGGCGGTGTCGACGAGGAACATCTTGCCGGGCTGGAGGCGGCCCTTGCGGACGACCTTGGCGGGGTCGATGTCGAGGACGCCGACCTCGGAGGAGAGGACGACGAGGCCCTCGTCGGTGACCCAGTAGCGGCCGGGGCGCAGACCGTTGCGGTCGAGGACCGCGCCGACCTGGACGCCGTCGGTGAAGGTGACGCAGGCTGGGCCGTCCCAGGGCTCCATCATCGTGGAGTGGTACTGGTAGAAGGCGCGGCGGGCCGGGTCCATGGAGTCGTGGTTCTCCCACGCCTCGGGGACCATCATCAGGACCGCGTGCGGCAGCGAGCGGCCGCCGAGGTGGAGCAGCTCCAGGACCTCGTCGAAGGAGGCGGAGTCGGAGGCGTCCGGGGTGCAGACGGGGAAGATCCGCGAGAGGTCCTTGCCCGCGCCGAAGACGTCGGAGACCAGCTGGGCCTCGCGGGCGGTCATCCAGTTCCGGTTGCCCTTGACGGTGTTGATCTCGCCGTTGTGGGCGACGAAGCGGTACGGGTGGGCCAGCGGCCAGCTCGGGAAGGTGTTGGTGGAGAACCGGGAGTGGACGAGGGCCACGGCGGAGGCGCAGCGGCGGTCCGACAGGTCCGGGAAGAAGGGCTCCAGCTGGCCGGTGGTCAGCATGCCCTTGTAGACGATGGTGCGGGCGGAGAGCGACGGGAAGTACGTCGCGGCCTCGCGCTCGGCGCGCTTGCGCAGGACGAACGCCTTGCGGTCGAGGGCGATGCCGGTGTTCTCGCCGTCGGCGACGAAGAGCTGGCGGAAGACCGGCATGGTGGAGCGGGCGGTGGCGCCGAGGAGCTCGGGGGCGACGGGGACCTCGCGCCAGCCGAGGACGGTGAGGTCCTCCTCGGCGGCGATCGTCTCGATCTTCGAGACGGTCTCGTCCGTGCCGTCCTCGGGGAGGAAGGCGATGCCGACGGCGTACGCGCCGGCCTCGGGGAGGGCGAATCCGGCGACCTCGCGGAGGAAGGCGTCGGGAACCTGGAAGAGGATGCCGGCGCCGTCGCCCGAGTCGGGCTCGGAGCCGGTGGCGCCGCGGTGTTCGAGGTTGCGCAGTACGGTCAGCGCCTGCTCGACCAGCTCATGGCTGGCTACACCGGTGAGGGTGGCCACGAACCCGACACCGCAGGCGTCGTGTTCGTTACGGGGGTCGTACATGCCCTGGGGGGCGGGGCGACCGTCCATGGGCGACCAGGCGTCGGAACGCATCGGCTCTCCCGTCGTCGTCGTGGCATATGCAGCTGCCGAGGGACGACGTTGGCCCTCCGCGAAATTTCGTGCAGGTTACATGATGGCTGGCTTCTCGCGAAGCGGATAGCTCATTCCAGCATGCGGACACCTCCGACACGGAGCGGTGGTGTGCGTTCACCTGTGGGGTGCGGGAACAGGGGGTGTCCCGCGGGGGGCGGATCGGGGGTCCGGTGGATGGCCCGGAGACCCGGTGGTCCGCCTCTGTGTGGGTGGGCGTCGTTGCCCAGAGACGCTCATGCCTCATTCCCGTTGGTCACGGATTCGAAACCGCCGGGTAACCGGCTACATATGTGGCGTCCTGCATAGTGTCTCACCGCTGCGGCGATTCGGACCAGGGATATTCGTCACAGCATATGCGCACCTTTTGTCATGAAAAGGTGCCCGGAAATGCCTGAAAGGCCCCCTGAGGGGCCTCTCGGGCTGCGGCGCCGGGCACGGAATCCGTTCCGGGGCGGGGCGGTGTCGTACGGGAGCGGGGGCGGCTGCGGGCGGCGGCGGGGTCGGCCGGGTCGACTCGCCGGCTCGCCGAGTCGGCCGGGTCGCCGGCCGGCCGGGGTCCGGGGGCGGGCGGCGCTAGAGGGCGGCGCCGAAGAGCATGCCGAGCCCGTACGTGACGGCCGCCGCGGCCCCGCCGAGCAGCAGCTGCCGCACTCCGCTGAACCACCAGCTGCGGGCGGTCACCCGGGCCACGAGCGCGCCGCAGGCGAAGAGCCCGAGGAGCGCGAGCAGCACGGCCGGCCAGAGGGCGGTCGCGCCGAGCAGGTACGGCAGGACGGGCAGGAGCGCGCCGAGGGCGAAGGAGCCGAAGGAGGAGACGGCGGCGACGGTCGGCGACGGCAGGTCGTCCGGGTCGATGCCGAGCTCCTCGCGGGCGTGGATCTCCAGCGCCTGCTCGGGGTCCTTCGACAGCTGCGCGGCGACCTGGCGGGCCAGCTCGGGCTCGACCCCGCGCGAGACGTAGAGGGCGGCCAGCTCCTCCATCTCGTCGACCGGGTGCTTGCGCAACTGGCGGCGCTCGACGTCCAGTTCCGCCTGGACGAGTTCGCGCTGCGAGGCGACGGACGTGTACTCGCCCGCCGCCATGGAGAAGGCACCGGCGGCCAGGCCGGCCAGGCCGGTGATGACGATCGTCTGCGAGGAGACCGCGCCGCCGGCGACGCCGGTCATCAGGGCCAGGTTGGACACGAGTCCGTCCATGGCGCCGAACACCGCGGGCCGCAGCCAACCGCCGTTGACGTCACGGTGCGTGTGGTTGTCGCGGTGTGCCTCGTGCAGTGGTGCCTGGGCTTCGATGATGGACATAGCTCTCCCCTCGTACCGGCGGGACAGGGTTGCGCCCGCCGCCCCCAACACCTCGAAAATACGCGCGATGTAAGGGGCTCGCCAGCAAGGCAGGCCGTACTTACTAAGGCCGTCCTCACTCCGCGTGCCCGGCTGGCGGAGTGTCACGCGGGTGACAGAGACGTTTCTTCGGCGAGTTCGCGGCCCGTGGTGGCAGAGATCCAGCATCGGGGTGCCATCGGCGCCCCACCACGGAGGAAGGGGCGCGGAGATGGTGACCACGACATGCGAGACGCGCGAACGGGCGAGGGGGGCACTCCTCGGCCTCGCCGTCGGCGACGCGCTCGGCGCACCCGCCGAGAACATGCGCCCCTCCGAGATCCGCCGCCGCTGGGGCCGCATCGAGGGCTTCGTCACCGACAGCCCGGCCGGGACCGACGACACCGAGTACGCCATCTTCTCGGCGCTCCTGCTGGCCCGGCACGGCTCCGCGCTCACCGTCGGCCACGTCGAACGGGCCTGGCACCACTGGATCGCCGACCTCGACGAAGGCCCGTTCCGCGGGGCGGGGTTCTCGGAGCGCGGCACCCTGGAGAACCTGCGCAGGGGCCTGGCCGCCCCGATCTCGGCCCAGCACCGGCACGCGTGGAGCGACGGACTCGCCATGCGGGCCGCGCCGTTCGGGGTCTTCGCCGCGGGGCGCCCCGCGGAGGCCGCCCGTCTGGTCGCCATCGACGGCAGCGTCAGTCACGACGGCGAGGGCATCTACGGGGGCCAGGCCGTCGCGGCGGGCGTGGCCGCGGCGATGGCGGGCGCGGGGGTGGCGTCGGTCGTCGCGGCGGCCCTCTCCGTCGTCCCGATGGACTCGTGGACGGCCCGCTCCCTGCGCCGCGCGGTCGTCGCGGCGCAGCGGATCCAGCCGGACCCCCTCACCCGGGAGCGCCAGGTCCGCTCGGCGGTCGTCATCGGCGGCTACCCGTGGACGGACCTCGCCCCGGAGGCGGTCGGCCTCGCCTTCGGTGCCTTCGCCGCGGCCCGCGGCGACTTCCGCACGGCGGTCCTGACGGCGGTCAACATGGGCCGCGACGCCGACACGACGGCGGCCGTGGCGGGCGCCCTGGCGGGCGCGATGTCGGGCGTCTCCGCCATCCCGGAGGAATGGTCCACGGCCATCGCCCCGGTCACCGGCAGCTGCCTGCCCTCCATGCGCGGCTACCACGTCCTGGACGTGGCCGACCTCCTGACCCCGGAGGACGACGCGGCATGACCCCGAACCCCACTCCCACCGCCGACAACTCCGCCGCCGCCTCACCTCCCGCCACTCCCCCCGACCACGACGGCCGCGCCCACCCCTCACCCCCGGGCCGCGCGGCCGAGGCCCCCGCTGCGCCCACGAGGCCGGCCACCACCGCCGCCGGCGCCCCCGCCGCGCCCACGAGCCCAGGCACCGCCACCGCCACCGATGCTCCCGCTGTGGGCAGTCGTCCCGCTGGGCGGGACGGGTGGGCACAGCCCACGAAGCCGGGCGCCGACCCGGCGACCGCCACCCCCCGGCACCCCACCCCGAAGCCGGGCACCACTGCGGGCCCCCGCGACACCGGGGACGGATGGACCCAGCCCCCGAAGCCGGCCACCGCGGCCACCCCCACCGCCGTGGGCGAGCGCCCCGCAGCGGGCAACGGGTGGCCGCACGCCACCGTGCCGGGTTCCGGGCCCCTGTGCGGGCAGGAACGCCCGGGGGCGGCCCCACCGCCGACCACCGGGCCCCGGCCCGGCCGCGACGCCGTCGAGGGCCTGCTCCTCGGGATCGCCGCGGGCGACGCCGCCGGCTGGCCCGCCGCCAAGCACCGCGCCTCCCGCATGCCGGAGTGGACCCGCCGCCTCACCCGCGAGCTCGACACCTTCGCGGAGCAGAACGCCACGACCACCCTCCCCGTCCCCCTCGCCCTCAACCAGCCCCCCGAGCCCCTCCGCCTCGGCCCCTCCGACGACGCCGAGTGGGCGGTGTTCACTGCCGAGGCGATCCTCGCCTCCGCCGGCGAGGTGTTCGCCACGCTCCCGCCGGAGCGGCGGCTGCGCGCCGCCGTGGACCTCGCCTGGAACGCCCTGGCGAGCCAGGTCGCCGCCGCCGCGGACCGCGCCCCCGAGGTGGAGTCCGCCGTGCTGCCGCTCCGCGCCCGGATCTCGGTACGGGCGGGCCTCGGCAATCTCGCCACCGGCCTGCGCCCGCCGGCGACGGGCCACGACAACCCGCACTTCTTCGACGACGCGGCCTGCGTCCGCGCCGCCGTCCTCGCGATCGTGCACTCCGGGGACCCCCGGGCCGCCGCCGAACTCGCCGAGTTCGACGCGCGGTACACCCAGGACGGCGACGGTGTGCACGGCGCCCGTGCGACGGCGGCGGCGGTCGCGGCGGCCCTCGGCGGCGCGGGCGTCGACGCCGCCGTCGACGCCGCCCTCGCCGAACTCCCCCCGGTCACCGAGATCGGCCGCAACGCCCGGCACGCCGTGAAACTGGCGCGTGCGGCGGACTCGGCCTTCGAACTGGTGCCGCTCCTGGAGCACCAGATCGTCGACCACGTCTACAGCTACGGCATCGCCGCCGCCGAGACCGTCCCGGTGGCCCTCGCGCTGGCGACCGCCGCCCGGGGCGAGGCGACGGCGGCGGTGCCGGCCGCCGCCTGCCTGTCGAGGGTGGCCGACTCGGCGCCCGCGCTGGTGGGGGCGCTCACGGGCGCGCTGGGCGGCGGCCGTTCGCTGCCGGGGACGTGGCGGGACGCCTGCCGACGGCTCGCGGGCTGCGCGCTGCCCCGGCTCGCGGGGACGGACCTGGTGGAACTCGCCGGGCTGCTCGGAGCCACGGAACCGGCCACCCCAGGTGGACAATTCCGACATGACACCCACACTGGATGACCGGATCACCGGCAGTCTCCTCGGGGCCGCCGTCGGCGACGCCCTCGGCGGCCCCGTCGAGGGCTACACCCCGGAGCAGATCCTGGAACGCCACGGCGGCCGCGTCACCGGCATCGTCGGTCCCTGGAACGGCGGTTCCTGGCGCACGGCCCGCCCCATCGCCCCGTACCACAAGGGCGACGGGCACGTCACCGACGACACCCTCATGACCCACGCCCTGATCCGGGTGTACGAGAAGGTCCGCGACCACCTCGACGCGTACGCGGTCGCGGACCACCTCGTGCCCGAACTCATGGCGTCCCCCGTCTGGATCCCCGAGCTGGAGGCCGAGGCGCTGCCCCTCCAGCGGATCTTCCTCGCCGAGAAGTGGATCGTGGCCCGGCTCCACTACGGGCACGTCGACCCGCGCGAGGCGGGCACCGGCAACATCGTCAACTGCGGTGCGGCGATGTACATGGCCCCCGTCGGCCTCGTCAACGCCGCCCATCCGGCGGGCGCCTACGCCGAGGCGCTCGACGTCACGGGCGCGCACCAGTCCTCGTACGGCCGCGAGGCGGCGGGCGTCTTCGCGGCGGCCGTGGCGGCGGCCTGCACGCCCGGCGCGACCCCGCACTCGGTCGTCGAGACGGCCCTGTCCCTCGCGAAGGACGGGACGCGCGCGGCCATCGAAGCCGTCGCCGAAGTCGCCGCCCGGCACCGGGACTTCGAGTCGGCGCTCGCCCCGCTCCGGGCGGCCGTCGCCCCCTTCGACTCGGTCGGCCCGGACTACCGCTCCCCCTCCCTGGGCGCCCGCCGCCCCTCCCGGCTGCACGCGATCGAGGAGCTGCCGATCGCGCTCGGCATGCTGCTCGTCGGCGAGGGCGACTTCCGCCGTACGGTCCTGGGCGCCGTCAACTACGGCCGCGACTGCGACTCGATCGCCACGATGGCCGGTGCGATCACGGGCGCCCTGCACGGGGAGTCCGCCGTCCCCGCCGACTGGGCGAAGCGGGTCGCCGAGGCGAGCCGCCTCGACCTCCACGCCCCGGCGGTGGCGCTGACGGCGGTCGCCCAGGAGGTCTTCGCCCGGGACACGGCCCGGCGCCGGGCCCACGAGTCCGCGTACGCGGAGCTGACGGGCGCGCCCCGATGAGCGTTCCCGCCCGGCACCCCGCGCTCCCGGCAACCCCAACCCCGGACCGGGGGCCCGCCCCGCCGACGAACGCCACCGCCGACGCCCCGGAGCCGACGGACCGCGCGGCCACCCCGCCGACCAGCACCACCGCCGACGCCCCGCCGACAGCCGCCCAGCCCCCCGGGGCCCCGGCCCCGGGCGCGGGCGCCGTCCGCCTCACCTGGGTGCAGCCGGAGGACCTGGTGGGCCACGAGCTGCGGCAGGCGGCCGAGGACGGCCGGGACGCCCGTGCGCTCGCCGCCCGTTGGTACGCGGCGGGGGGACCGCCCGCGCCCGAGGCGGCCGGGGCCTCCGCCGTCCCGCGCCCCGACCTGCGGCCCCTGGCGGAGGAACTCCTGGACGCGCTCACGGCCCTCCCCTCCCCCCTGTCGGGCGACGAACCGGCCGCCCCGCCCCGTCCCGGGCCCCGCACGAGGCCGGGCCGCGAGGACCCGGCGCTGCGCGACCGGCTGCACGCCGCCTGGCTCGGACGCGCGGCCGGGTGCCTGCTCGGCAAGCCCGTCGAGAAGCTGCCCCTGCCCGCCATCCGGGCCCTCGCCCGCGCCACCGGCAACTGGCCGCTGGGTGACTGGTTCACGGCCCGCGGCGTGCCGCCCGAGCTGCTGGCCGCGCACCCGTGGAACCGGCGCTCCGCCGCGACCTCGCTCGCCGAGAACATCGACGGGATGCCCGAGGACGACGACCTCAACTACCCCCTCCTCAACCTGCTCCTCCTCCAGCGGTACGGCCGCGACTTCACCACCGCCGACGTCGCCCGCCTCTGGCTCGACGAACTGCCCGCCGGCCGCACCTTCACGGCCGAGCGCGTCGCCTACCGCAACCTCCTCGACGGCGTCGAGCCCCCGCTCACCGCCGTCCGCCGCAACCCGTTCCGCGAGTGGATCGGCGCCCAGATCCGGGCCGACGTCCACGGCTGGACGTGCCCCGGCGCCCCCGAAGCCGCCGCCGCGCAGGCGTACAGGGACGCGGCCCTCACCCACACCGCGAACGGCGTCTACGGCGCCCTGTTCGTCGCCGCCACGACCGCCGCCGCCGCGAGCGGCACCGCCGACGTCCACCAGGCCCTCGCCGCCGGACTCGGCGTCGTGCCCCCGCGCTCCCGCCTCGCGGCGGCCGTACGACTCGGCATCGCCGCCGCCCGGACCACGGCCGACTTCGACGCGGTCGTGGACCGACTGCACGCCGAACTCGGCGGGTACCACTGGGTCCATGCCGTCCCGAACGCGGCGCTGCTCGCCGCCGCGCTCACCCACGCCGACGGCGACTTCACGCGCTCGATCTGCGCGGCGGTCTCCGGCGGCTGGGACACCGACTCCAACGGCGCCACCGCCGGCTCCGTCGCCGGTCTGCTCGCCGGGCACCCCGACCGGCTGCCCGACCGCTGGACCTCCCCCCTCAAGAACCGGCTGTCGACCTCGGTCGCGGCCTTCGACGGCATCGGCTTCGACGCCCTGGCCGACCTGACCCACCTGGAGGCAGTACGCCCATGACCAGCATCGTGGTACTCGGCAGCACCAACATGGACCTGGTCGCCTACGTACCGAAGGCCCCGGCCCGCGGCGAGACCGTCACCGGCCGCGCGTTCCGTACGATCCCCGGCGGCAAGGGCGCCAACCAGGCCGTCGCCGCCGCCCGTGCCGGTGCCGAGGTCGCCATGATCGGCGCGGTCGGCGCGGACGACTTCGGCCACCGGCTCCGGGACGCCCTGGAGCACTGCTCGGTCGACACCGACCTGCTGCGCACCGCCGAGGGCCCCTCGGGCACCGCCCACATCGTCGTCGACGACGAGGGCGGCAACGCGATCGTCGTCGTGCCCGGCGCGAACGCCACCGTCACCTCCCTCACCCATGGCGACGAGGCCCTCATCTCCACCGCCGACGCCCTGCTCCTCCAGCTCGAACTCCCCCTCCCCGTCGTCGTCGAGGGCGCCCGGCACGCCCGCGGTCTCGGCGTCCGCACCGTCCTCACCCCCGCCCCCGCGCAACCCCTTCCTCCCGAACTCCTCGCCTCCACCGATCTGCTGGTGCCCAACGAGCACGAGGCCGCCGCCCTCACCGGCCGCACCGACCCGCGCGCCGCCGCCGAGGCGCTGCTGCGGGACGTCCCCGAGGTGGTGATCACCCTCGGTGCGGCCGGCAGCCTCTACGCGGCGCGCGGCGCCGAGCCGCTGACCGTGCCCGCGCCCCGCGTCCGGGCCGTGGACACCACCGCCGCGGGTGACACCTTCGTCGGCGCCCTGGCCGTCGCCCTCGGCGAGGGACGGCCGGTCCCTGAGGCGCTGGCCTGGGCGCAGGCCGCCGCCGCCCTCTCCGTCCAGCGGGAGGGCGCGTCGACGTCGATGCCGTACCGCGCCGAGATCGAGACGGCCTTCCGCTCCCCCGACTCCCTGGAGGCCGACCCCGTATGAGCGCCCGCACCACCACCCCCACCGCGCCCCCCGCCGCTCCCACTGCCGCGCCGCTGCAGGGTCTGCGCGTCCTCGATCTCGCGACGCTCTTCGCCGGGCCGCTCGCGGCGATGATGCTGGGCGACTTCGGCGCCGACGTCGTCAAGGTCGAGCACCCCCGCAAGCCCGACCCGTCCCGCGGCCACGGCCCGGCCAAGGACGGCATCGGCCTCTGGTGGAAGGTCCTCGGCCGCAACAAGCGGACCCTCACCCTCGACCTCTCCTCCCCCGGCGGCCGTGACACCCTTCTGCGGCTGGCCGCCGACGCCGACGTGATCGTGGAGAACTTCCGCCCGGGCACCCTTGAGCGCTGGGGTCTGGGCTGGGAGGAGCTCTCCACCGTCAACCCGCGGCTCGTCCTCGCCCGGGTCACCGGCTTCGGCCAGTTCGGCCCGTACGCCCACCGGCCCGGCTTCGGCACCCTCGCCGAGGCGATGAGCGGCTTCGCCGCGATCACCGGCGAGCCCGAGGGCCCGCCGACCCTGCCCCCCTTCGGCCTCGCCGACTCGATCGCCGCCCTCGCCACCGCGTACGCCGTGATGACGGCGCTCACCGCCAGGACGACGACCGGCCGCGGCCAGGTCGTCGACATGGCGATCATCGAACCGATGCTCTCCGTCATCGGACCCCACCCCCTCTGGTACGACCAACTCGGCTACGTCCAGCCCCGCACCGGGAACCGCTCCCGCAACAACGCCCCCCGCAACACCTATCGGACCCTGGACGGCTCCTGGGTCGCCGTCTCCACCTCCGCCCAGTCCATCGCCGAGCGCGTCATGCACCTCGTCGGCCGCCCGGAGCTGATCGACGAGCCGTGGTTCGCCGACGGCACGGGCCGTGCCGCGCACGCGGACGTCCTGGACGAGGCGGTCGGCTCCTGGATCGCCCGTCGCACCCGCGACGAGGCCATGGCGGCGTTCGAGAAGGCCGAGGCGGCCATCGCCCCGGTCTACGACGTCCGGGACGTGGTCACCGACCCCCAGTTCCAGGCGCTCGGCACCGTCACCGAGGTGCAGGACCCGGAGCTGGGCCCGATCAAGATGCAGAACGTGCTGTTCCGCCTCTCCGAGACACCGGGCGCCATCCGCTGGTCCGGCCGCCCCCACGGCGCCGACACCGCCGCCGTCCTCGCCGAACTCGGCCTCACCGCCGCCGAGATCGACGCCCTGCGCGACCAAGGAGCGGTATGAGCACGACCACCACCGGTCCCCACCGGGTCCGCACGCCCCTCACCTGGCTGTACGCACCCGGCGACCGCCCCGACGTGGTCGCCAAGGCGCTGGCCTCCGGCGCCGACGTCGTCATCGTCGACCTGGAGGACGCGGTCGCCCCGCACCGCAAGGCGTACGCCGTGGACGCCACGGTCGATCTCCTCGCGGACGTCCTTCCCGTCCCGGTGCACGTCCGCGTCCACACCCCGCGCGTCATCCCCACCCTGGCCCCCCTCCCCGGCCTCTGCGGTCTTCGTGTTCCCAAGGTGACACACGCCACTGACATCCACCGGATCGCCGACCTCTGCCCGGGCCTCCCCCTCCACCCCCTGCTGGAGAACGCCCTCGCCGTGGAGCACGCGTACGCCATCGCCACCGCCCATCCGGCCGTGCGCGGCCTCTCCCTCGGCGAGACGGACCTCCGGGCCGACCTCGGCGTACGGGACGACCGCGGCCTCGACTGGTCGCGCGGCCGGGTCGTGGTGGCCGCCCGCGCCGCGGCCCTGCCGCCCCCGGCCCAGTCCGTCCACCCCGACCTCGGCGACCTGGACGCCCTGGCCGCCGACTGCGCCCGCGGCCGGGCCATGGGCTTCCTCGGCCGGGCGGCGATCCACCCCCGCCAGCTGCCGGTCATCGAACGCGCCTACCTCCCCACCCCGGAGGAGGTCGACGCGGCCCGCGAGGTCGTCGAGGCCGCCGCGACGGAGCAGGGCGCCCTCGCCCTCCCGGACGGCCGTTTCGTGGACGCGGCGGTCGTGGCGGGCGCCCACCGGGTCCTCGCCCTCGCCGCCCGCGCCCGCTGACCGACCCGGGAGCACGGAAAGGGCCGCCGGAACCTCTCGGTCCCGGCGGCCCTTTCCGTATGCGGTGGGATCAGCCCTTGGCGGCCGACCCGGCGCCGTTCCCGGCCCCGTGCTCCACGTCCTCGTTCTCGTCCTTCTCCGAGTCCTCGTCCGATTTCTCGTCCGCGTCCTCGGCGGCCTTGTCCGTGTCCTCGGCGGCCTCGTCCGTGTCCCCGGCGGTCCTGCCGGCGGAAGCACCGCCCTCGGACTCGGCCGAGGACGCGTCCCCCTCCGAGGCGTCCCCCTTCGGAGGGGTGACGGCCTTCGGCTCCACGATCTCCTCGCGGCCCGGGCGCGTCCGCGCCGAGACCACCATGTAGAGCACGGCGAGCGAGAAGACGACGATCGCGGTCCACACGTTGAGGCGGAGGCCCAGGATGTGGTGCGCCTCGTCGACCCGCATGTACTCGATCCAGCCGCGGCCCGCGCAGTACGCGGCCACGTACAGCGCGAAGGCCCGCCCGTGGCCGAGCGTGAAGCGGCGGTCTGCCCAGACGACGAGCAGGGCGACACCGACGCACCAGAGCGACTCGTACAGGAAGGTCGGGTGGTAGAGGCCGGCCTCGCGGTTGGCGCTCTCGGTGATCTTCAGGGCCCAGGGCAGGTCGGTCGGCTTGCCGTACAGCTCCTGGTTGAACCAGTTGCCCCATCGGCCGATGGCCTGGGCGAGGGCGATGCCGGGCGCGATGGCGTCCGCGTACGCCGGGAGCGGGATGCCCCGGCGCCGACAGCCGATCCAGGCGCCCACCGCGCCGAGCGCGATGGCGCCCCAGATGCCGAGGCCGCCCTCCCAGATCTTGAAGGCGTCGACCCAGTTCTCACCCTCGCTGAAGTACAGCTGGTAGTCGGTGATCACGTGGTAGAGGCGGCCGCCGACGAGGCCGAAGGGCACCGCCCAGACGGCGATGTCGGCCACGGTGCCGGCGGTGCCGCCCCGGGCGATCCAGCGCTTGTTGCCGTACCAGACGGCGACGAAGACACCGATGATGATGCAGAAGGCATAGCCGCGCAGCGGGATCGGTCCGAGGTTGATCACGCCGGTCGACGGGCTGGGAATGTAGGCAAGGTCCATGGCAGGACCGACGCTACCCTGCCGGGCGGGCGGGACGGCAGCCCACCCGGCAACGTATGCGTAACTAACCCCGGCGACACCGAGAAGGGACGGCTAGCCCGCCGAGGGGGAGGCCGTGCCGGGCTGCTTGCCCTTGTTGGCCTCGGCGACCCACTTCTTCAGGTTCTCCGGGGAGATCTGCTCGTTCCCCTTCGTCGGGAAGATCGATTCTCCGTTGAGGAGGACGGTGGGCGTGCCGCGGAAGCCGCCGTTCTGGAAGGCCTCGTTCGACTTCCCGATCCAGCTGTCGTGCGTGCCGTCCTCGACGCAGGAGCGGAAGGCCGGCGTGTCGAGGCCGGGGACCTTCGCGGCCAGTTCCAGCAGCTTGGCGTTGTCGCCGAAGGCGTCGTCCGTCTCCTGCGGCTGGTTGACGTAGAGCGTGTCGTGGTACGGGGTGAACTTCCCGGCGTCCTGGGCGCAGGCGGCGGCGTTCGCCGCGCGCAGCGAGCCGCTGCCCCCCATGTTCCCGTCGATGAGGGTGGCGAGGTGGTACTCCGTCTTGAGGGCGCCCGCCGCCTCCAGCTCGTGGATGGTGTCCCGGAAGGCGTTCTCGAAGGAGGCGCAGGCGGGGCAGCGGAAGTCCTCCCAGATCGCGAGCGTGGACGGGGCGTCCGCCCGGCCCGTCGGGATCGCGGGCTTGTCGCCCTCCACGGCTCCGGTCGGGGCCACGACCGGGCCCGCCTTGTCCGAGCCGCCGTCCTTGTCGCCGCTCGCGGCGATCACGCCGACGACCGCGGCGAGGCCGAGGACGCCGACCACCGCCGCCGACACGATCAGGACGCGTCGCTGCTTCTCGCGGGACTTCTCCCGCTCGCGCTGCTCCTTGAGGCGCTCCCGGGCGTTCTGCGTACCGTTTCGCTTGTTCTCGCTCACGTCCCGGAAACGAACCGGGGAGGCACATCCGCGCCTCCCCGGTCCCAGATCCACCCGAACGGGCTACGGAAGGCGGCGGACGCCCTCCGCGAGTTCGGCCGCCAGTTCCTTTACGGCGGCGAGTCCAGCGGTCTCGTCGCCCTCGGCGTCGAGGATCCGCTTCACGAAGGCCGAGCCGACGATGACGCCGTCGGCGAAGCCGGCGACCTCCTTCGCCTGTGTGGCGTTGGAGACGCCGAGACCGACGCAGACCGGGAGTTCGGAGGTGGCGCGGGTGCGGCGGACCAGGTCGGCCGCCTGCTCGCCGACCGACTCGCGGGTGCCGGTGACGCCCATGAGGGAGGCGGCGTAGACGAAGCCGGAACCGGCCGCCGTGATGGTGGCGAGCCGCTCGTCCCTGCTGCTGGGAGCGACGACGAAGACGGTGGCGAGACCGCGCTTGTCGGCGTGCTCGCGCCAGACCGCGGACTCCTGGACCGGCAGGTCGGGCAGGATGCAGCCCGCGCCGCCGGCCGCGGCCAGCTCCTCGGTGAAGCGCTCGATGCCGTAGCGGTCGATCGGGTTCCAGTACGTCATGACGAGGACCGGCTTGCCGGTGGCCTCGTGGGCCTCGCGGACCGTCCGCATGACGTCGGCGATCTTGACGCCGCCGCGCAGGGCGATGTCGTCGGCGGTCTGGATGACGGGGCCGTCGAGGACCGGGTCGCTGTGCGGGAGACCGACCTCGACCACGTCCGCGCCGCCGTCGAAGACGGCCTTGATGGCGGCGATGCCGCCGTCGACGGTCGGGAAGCCGGCCGGCAGGTAGGCGATGAGCGCGGCCCGGTCCTCCGCCTTCGCCTTCGCCAGGGTGTCGCTCAGGAGCTGGATGTTGCCGGTCACTTGGAGCCCCCCTCGGCGCCGTTGTCGTAGAGCCCGAAGTAGCGGGCGGCCGTGTCCATGTCCTTGTCGCCGCGCCCGGAGAGGTTCACGACGAGCAGGCCGTCGCGGCCCAGCTCCTTGCCGACCTCCAGGGCTCCGGCGAGGGCGTGCGCCGACTCGATGGCCGGGATGATGCCCTCCGTACGGGAGAGCAGGCGCAGCGCCTGCATGGCGGCGTCGTCGGTGACGGCCCGGTACTCGCCGCGGCCGCTGTCCTTGAGGTAGGCGTGCTCGGGGCCGATGCCGGGGTAGTCGAGGCCGGCGGAGATCGAGTACGGCTCGGTGATCTGGCCCTCCTCGTCCTGGAGGACGTAGCTCCGGGAACCGTGCAGGATGCCGGGCTCGCCCGCGGTGAGGGTGGCCGCGTGCTCGCCGGTCTCGACGCCGTGGCCGGCCGGCTCGCAGCCGATCAGGCGGACGCCCGCGTCGGGGACGAAGGCGTGGAAGAGGCCGATGGCGTTGGAGCCGCCGCCGACGCAGGCGACGGCGGCGTCGGGCAGGCGCCCGGCGCGCTCCAGGATCTGGCGGCGGGCCTCGACGCCGATCACCCGGTGGAAGTCGCGGACCATGGCGGGGAAGGGGTGCGGGCCCGCGACGGTGCCGAACAGGTAGTGGGTGGAGTCGACGTTGGCGACCCAGTCGCGGAACGCCTCGTTGATGGCGTCCTTGAGGGTGCGGCTGCCGGACTTCACGGCGATGACCTCGGCGCCGAGCATCCGCATCCGGGCCACGTTGAGGGCCTGGCGCTGGGTGTCGATCTCGCCCATGTAGATGGTGCAGTCGAGGCCGAACAGCGCGCAGGCGGTGGCGGTCGCGACGCCGTGCTGGCCGGCGCCGGTCTCGGCGATGACCCGGGTCTTGCCCATGCGCCTGGTGAGCAGGGCCTGACCGAGGACGTTGTTGATCTTGTGCGAGCCGGTGTGGTTGAGGTCCTCGCGCTTGAGGAAGATCCGGGCGCCACCGGCGTGCTCGGCGAAGCGCGGCACCTCGGTGAGGGCGCTGGGGCGGCCCGTGTAGTCGACCATCAGGTGGTTGAGCTCGCGCGCGAACTCCGGATCGGCCTTGGCCTTCTCGTACTCGACGGCGACCTCGTCGACGGCGGCGACGAGGGCCTCGGGGATGAACGTGCCGCCGAAGGCGCCGAAGTAGCCGTCGGGGGTGGGGACCTGGCCTTCCAGGTCCGGGATGAAGAACTCGCTGGACATGCGGATGCTCCTCGCGGGGCGGGTGCCCCGGGTGACGTGCGGTTGGGGGTCACGGTATGCGCGCGACGCCCTCACGTACGGCAACGCCGGTCCCGTTCGTCGTGGGCACCCGTCCGCCAGGGCGGCGGGACGGGTGGGCACGGCGGACGGCGGCCCGTGCGGGAAGCCAGGGCGCCCGCAAGGGCGCCGTCCGGGGGTTACGGCGTCGTCGTGGAGGTGCGCGCGGGGCGCGGGCGCCATCGCATGCCGTTGACCTGGCCCGGCTCGTCCCCGATCACGTACCGCACCCGGCGGCCGTGGACACGGCGGGCGGGCGCGCGGCAGCCGCGCGGGCGGCAGCCGCGGGCGAGCGGGGCGTGGCGCCGGTCCTCCGCGGGCGCGCCGACCGCGCCCCGGGCGGCGGGGCCCGGGACGTGCGGCGTGGCGCGGCGGGAGGACACGGGGGCGTCAGCTCCTGCCGTGGCGCAGGGCGGGGTGGGCGCCGGCGGCGACGAGGTCGGCGACGGCGGCCTTGGGGTCGCGGCCGGTGACGAGGGACTCGCCGACCAGGACCGCGTCGGCGCCCGCGTTGGCGTACGCGATGAGGTCGTGCGGGCCGCGGACGCCGGACTCGGCGACCTTGACGACGCCGGCCGGGATCTCGGGGGCGACGCGCTCGAAGGTGGAGCGGTCGACCTGGAGGGTCTTGAGGTTGCGGGCGTTGACGCCGATGATGCGGGCGCCCGCGTCGACGGCGCGCTCGACCTCGTCCTCGTCGTGGACCTCGACGAGCGGGGTGAGTCCGATGGACTCGGCGCGCTCGATGAGGGAGACGAGGGCCTCCTGCTCCAGGGCGGCGACGATCAGGAGCGCGAGGTCCGCTCCGTACGCCCGTGCCTCCCACAGCTGGTAGGCGGTGACGATGAAGTCCTTGCGCAGGACCGGGATGTCGACCCGGGCGCGGACGGCTTCGAGGTCGGCGAGCGAGCCGCCGAAGCGGCGCTGCTCGGTGAGCACGGAGATGACGGCCGCGCCGCCCGCCTCGTAGTCGGCGGCGAGCCCGGCGGGGTCGGCGATCGCGGCGAGGGCGCCCTTGGACGGGCTGGAGCGCTTGACCTCGCAGATCACCTTGACGCCGTCGCCGCGCAGCGCGGCGACGCCGTCCTTGGCCTGCGGCGCCTTGGCGGCGCGCTCCTTGAGCTCGTCGAGGGAGACCCGCGCCTGCCGCTCCGCGAGGTCGGCGCGCACGCCCTCGATGATCTCGTCGAGCACACTCACGCGAGAGGCCCCCTTCCGGGACGGTGACGGTGTTGATGAACCAGGTTCAGCCACTTCGATCCTATCCGCAGGAGAGCTCGGTACTCGCATCGGCCGGAGCCGCGTCCCACCTGCTGGGACTGCCGGGGCGGTCCGGGGGCACGTCAGGGGGCCAGGGCGGAGCCGAAGGGGAGGTTCCGGACCAGAGTGAAGACAGCGAGGAGGGCGCCGAGGCCCCAGCCCCAGAGGGGCGGGATCACGATGCGCAGGGGGAGGCCGCGGGCGGCGCGAACCAGCCAGAGGACGACGACGACGGCGAAGAGGCCGTAGGCGGCGACGGCGAGGGCGTTGGCGCCGAGGGCGGTGGCGAGGTCGCCGTGCGCGACGGCGTGGGCGCTGCGGAGCCCGCCGCAGCCGGGACAGTAGACGCCGGCGAAGCGGAGGAGGGGGCAGACGGGGTAGTGGCCCGGTTCGTTGGGGTCGACGGCCCCGACGTACGCGAAGGCGCCGACGGCTCCGGCCAGGGCCCCGAGGGGCGCGAGCAGCCGCAGGGCGAGCGGCCTGGGCCTGCGCTGCGGTGGCGGCGGTACGGCTCCGGGGGCGACGCCCCAGCCGGGCGGCACGGCCCCGTGGGGGGCGTACCCGCGGGGCGGCACGGGCCCGAAGGCGCCCTCACCGGGCGGCACCGGCCCGGCCGCGCGCCCGCGCGACGGTACGACCCCGGAAGCGTCCGTGCCCGCCGGTACGGCACCCGGGGTACCCGGGGCGCCCCGGTCGACCGGGCGGGCGGGGGTGTCCGGGGCGGGGCCGGGGCCGGGCGCGTCGGGGGTGGTTCCGGGCGTCGGGTGCGTGGTCACCCGGTGATTGTCGCCCGGGACGCGCGAGGGCGCAGCCCGGCAACGCCGGGCCGCGCCCTCGGGCAGGTCGCGGTGCGTCAGGAGTGGACCTGGGCGGTCGCGGCCTCGCGGGCCGCGACGACGGCCTCCGACTCCTTCGGCATGCCGAGTCCGGCGATCTTCATCGCGCCGCCGACGATGCCGCCGAGCACGATGACGCCCATGCCGGCCCAGAAACCGGTCACGTTGGCGGCCACCATGAAGACCCCGGCGATGCAGAAGCCGATGAAGGAGATGATGACACCGGTCCAGGCGGCCGGGGTGTGTCCGTGGGCGCTGCCCGCCATGAGTTGCTCCTCGTTGCTGTTGCTCGGTGGTGAGGTCCCGCGTGCGCGGACACTCGGTCTTCATTGTCCCGCACACGGGGGCGGGCGCATGAATCGGGGGTCCGGGACGATCACGCGGCGGGGAGGCCCGCGGCGTGGTCAGTCGCCGCGCGTGGGGTCCTCGCCGCGGTCGATGGCCTTCCAGAGGTCCTCGGGCCGGTCGGGGTCCACCGCGGGCGCCTTCCGGGCGCGGGGGCCCGCGGCGCGCTCGTAGCGGCCTCCCATGGCGGGCCAGCTCTTGCCGAAGCGGAGGGCGAGGAGGCCGGCGAGCAGGATGAGGAGGGCACCGCCCGCGGTGACGTAGGGCCAGGCGGTGTGGGTCAGGCCGGCCACGGCGGCGGCCGTGTCGCCGCTGACGCGGGCGGCCTCGGTGTCGAGCGCGGCGCGGTCGGAGGCGCCGAGGAAGGCGGCGAGCGCGGCTCCGGCGCCGCTCAGCGCGAGGAGCGCGGAGACGAGGGTGCGGCCGGTGCGGCGGACGGCGAAGACGGCGACGAGCGCGGCGAGGCCGACGACGGCGAGGGCCGTCGGGACGCCGGTGACGGCTCCGCCGTCGGCCTCGACGGGGACGGTGCCGCCGCCGACGGACGCGGTGCCCTCGGCCCAGATCTGGCCGGCGGAGAGCAGTACGACGGTGGCTCCGAGGGCGCCGAGGAGGAGGGCGACGGCCAGACTGCGCCGGCCGCCGGCGGTGACGGCCGCCGGGCGGGCGGCTCGGGGCTGGGGTACGGGTACGGCACTCACGTACCCCACTATCCCCTACGGCCCCGGAAGGCGTTTCATCCGGTCGTGGTCATCCGGTTGGCCGTGTGGACGGCCCGGAGGACCGCGGCGGCCTTGTTGCGGCACTCGTTGTCCTCGGCGACCGGGTCGGAGTCGGCGACGACCCCGGCGCCGGCCTGGACGTAGGCGGTGCCGTCGCGCAGCAGGGCCGTACGGATGGCGATGGCCGTGTCGGAGTCGCCCGCGAAGTCGAGGTAGCCGACGCAGCCGCCGTACAGTCCGCGCCGGGAGGGTTCCAGCTCCTCGATGATCTGCATGGCGCGGGGCTTGGGGGCGCCGGAGAGGGTGCCGGCGGGGAAGCAGGCGGTGAGGACGTCGAAGGCGGTCCTCCCCTCGGCGACCTTGCCGGTCACGGTGGAGACGATGTGCATGACGTGCGAGTACCGCTCGATCGACATGAAGTCGACGACCTCGACGGAGCCCGGTTCGCAGACGCGGCCGAGGTCGTTGCGGCCGAGGTCGACGAGCATGAGGTGCTCGGCGCGCTCCTTGGGGTCGGCGAGCAGCTCCTCGGCCAGGTCGTGGTCCTCCTGCGGGGTGGCGCCGCGGTGCCGGGTGCCGGCGATGGGGTGGAGCATCGCGTGCCCGTCCTCGACCTTGACCAGCGCCTCGGGCGAGGAGCCGACGACGTCGAAGCCGTTCTCGAAGCGGAAGAGGTACATGTACGGGGACGGGTTGGTGGCCCGCAGGACCCGGTAGACGTCGAGCGCGGAGGCGGCGCAGGGGGTCTCGAAGCGCTGGGAGGGGACGACCTGGAAGGCCTCGCCCGCGCGGATGCGCTCCTTGATGTCCTCGACGGCGTCCTGGTAGGCGGGGCCGCCCCAGAGCGCGGAGAACTCGGGGAGCTCGGAGGAGGGCAGGGCGGCGGGGGCGGAGGCGACGGGCCGGGCCAGGTCGGCCTCCATCGCGTCGAGGCGGGCGACGGCGTGGGCGTACGCCTCGTCGACTCCGGTGTCGAGGTCGTTGTGGTTGATCGCGTTGGCGATCAGCAGGACCGTGCCGTCCCAGTGGTCGAGGACGGCGAGGTCGCTGGTGAGGAGCATGGTGAGCTCGGGGAGCCGCAGGTCGTCGCGGCCGTGCTCGCCGATGCGCTCCAGGCGGCGGACGATGTCGTAGCCGAGGTAGCCGACCATGCCGCCGGTGAAGGGCGGCATCCCGGACGCGAGGTCGCGGGGGGTGTGGAGGGTCTCGATGGTGGCGCGCAGGGCGTCGAGCGGGTCGCCGTCGACGGGGACGCCGACGGGCGGGGTGCCGAGCCAGTGCGCCTCGCCGTCGCGCACGGTGAGGGTGGCGTCGCTGCGGACGCCGATGAAGGAGTAGCGCGACCAGCTGCGCCCGTTCTCCGCGGATTCGAGGAGGAAGGTGCCGGGGCGTTCGGCGGCGAGCTTGCGGTAGAGCCCGACCGGGGTGTCGCCGTCCGCGAGGAGCCTGCGGCTGACGGGGATGACGCGGCGGTCGGCCGCCAGCTTGCGGAAGGTCTCGAGATCCATGGCGCCAGACCCTACTCGGATGCGAGGAGCACGTCGGCGTCGAAGCAGGTGCGGGCGCCGGTGTGGCAGGCGGCGCCGACCTGGTCGACCTTGACGAGCAGCGTGTCGGCGTCGCAGTCGAGGGCGACGGACTTGACGTGCTGGACGTGCCCGGAGGTGTCGCCCTTGACCCAGTACTCCCGGCGGCTGCGCGACCAGTAGGTGCAGCGGCCGGTGGTGAGGGTGCGGTGCAGGGCCTCGTCGTCCATCCAGCCGAGCATGAGCACCTCGCCGGTGTCGTACTGCTGGGCGATGGCGGGGACGAGTCCGTCCGGGCTGCGCTTGAGCCGGGCGGCGATGGCCGGGTCGAGATTGCTGCTCATGGCGCCATTGTGCCGTGACGCGCGGGGGTGTCCGGGACGGTGTCCACTGGGCGGACGGGGCGCGGCGGTCGTACGCTGGCGGGCATGTCGACCCATGCCAAACGTGAACGGCTTCTCCTCGCCGATCTGTTGGAGGCGGCCGGTCCGGACGCCCCGACGCTCTGCGAGGGCTGGCTGACCCGTGACCTGGCGGCCCATGTGGTGGTGCGCGAGCGGCGCCCGGACGCGGCGGCGGGCTCGCTGGTGCCGGCCCTGAAGGAGCGGCAGGAGCGGGTGCAGGCGGAGTTCGCCGCGAAGCCGTACGAGGAACTGGTCCAGCTGATCCGTACGGGCCCGCCGAGGTTCTCGCCCTTCACCATCAAGCAGGTGGACGAGGGGGCGAACGTCGTCGAGTTCTACGTCCACGCGGAGGACGTGCGGCGGGCGCAGCCCGACTGGTCGTCGCGCGAGCTCGATCCCGTCTTCTCGGACGTCCTGTGGTCGCGCCTGGAGCGCACGGCCCGGCTGCTCGGCCGGAAGGTGCCGGTGGGCCTCGTTCTGCGCCGCCCGAACGGCCAGACGGTGGTGGCGCACCGCGGCACGCCGGTGGTGACGATCTCCGGCGAGCCGGGCGAGCTGACGATGTACATGTACGGGCGCCAGGACACGGCGAAGGTGGCGCTGGACGGCGAGCCGGACGCGATCGAGCGGCTGAGCGAGACGAAGCAGCTGGGGCTCTGAGCGGCGACGGGCCCGGGGCGCCGCGCGCTCCGGGCCCGGCCGCACGCACGGGCGCGTACGCAGAAGGGGCCCCGAGGGGCCCCTTCCCGAAGCGGAACGTCGCGTCAGCGGACCGCGTGGCCCGCCTTCCGCAGCTCGTCCTTGACCTCGCCGATCCGCAGGTCGCCGAAGTGGAAGACCGAGGCGGCGAGCACCGCGTCCGCGCCCGCCGCGATCGCGGGCGGGAAGTCGGAGAGCTTGCCGGCGCCGCCGGAGGCGATGACCGGCACGGTGACGTGCTTGCGCACCGCCGCGATCATCTCCGTGTCGTAGCCGTCCTTGGTGCCGTCGGCGTCCATCGAGTTGAGCAGGATCTCGCCCGCGCCCAGTTCGGCGGCCCGGTGCGCCCACTCGACGGCATCGATGCCGGTGCCCCGGCGGCCGCCGTGGGTGGTGACCTCGAAGGAGCCCGACTCGGTGCGGCGCGCGTCCACGGAGAGGACGAGGACCTGGCGGCCGAAGCGCTCCGCGATCTCCTGGATCAGCTCGGGGCGGGCGATGGCGGCGGTGTTCACGCCCACCTTGTCCGCGCCGGCCCGCAGCAGCTTGTCGACGTCCTCGGCCGCGCGGACGCCGCCGCCCACGGTCAGCGGGATGAAGACCTGCTCGGCGGTGCGGCGCACCACGTCGTAGGTGGTCTCCCGGTTGCCGGAGGAGGCGGTGATGTCGAGGAAGGTCAGCTCGTCGGCGCCCTCGGCGTCGTACAGCTTGGCCATCTCGACGGGGTCGCCCGCGTCCCGCAGGTTCCGGAAGTTGACACCCTTGACGACCCGGCCGTTGTCCACATCCAGGCAGGGGATCACGCGTACGGCGAGGCTCATGCCGCACCGCCTGCCCGGCCGGCCCGGGGGTGGAAGGCCTCGACCTCGACCTCGACGACCAGGCGGGGGTCGACGAAGCCGGAGACGATGATCATCGAGGCGGCGGGGCGGACGGCGCCGAACAGCTCCTTGTGGGCGCGCCCGACCTCGTCCACGTCGCGGGCGTGGGTGAGGTACATCCGGGTCCGCACCACGTCGTCGGCGGTGAGGTCCAGCTGCTTCAGGGCCGCGAAGGCGACGTTGAACGCGTTGACCGTCTGTTCGTACGGGCCGCCGTCGGCGATCTGCCCGTCGACCACCGACGTGCAGCCGGAGACCAGGACGGTCCCGTTGGGCAGCTCGACCGCGCGGGAGTAGCCGAACTGCTCCTCCCAGGGGGCGCCGGTGACGACCTTGCGCACGGAATCGGTCATGCCGAGGCCACCGCCTCCAGGGCCTCTTCCAGGGTGAAGGCCTTGGCGTAGAGCGCCTTGCCGACGATGGCGCCCTCGACGCCCAGCGGGACGAGGCCCGACAGGGCGCGCAGGTCGTCCAGGGAGGAGACACCGCCGGAGGCCACGACGGGCTTGTCGGTGGCCGCGCAGACGTTCTTCAGGAGCTCCAGGTTGGGGCCCTGGAGGGTGCCGTCCTTGGCGATGTCGGTGACGACGTAGCGGGAGCAGCCCTCGGAGTCGAGGCGGGCGAGCGTCTCGTACAGGTCGCCGCCGTCGCGGGTCCAGCCGCGGCCGCGCAGGGTGGTGCCGCGCACGTCGAGGCCGACGGCGATCTTGTCGCCGTGCTCGGCGATGACCTTGGCGACCCACTCGGGGGTCTCCAGGGCCGCGGTGCCGAGGTTGACGCGGGTGCAGCCGGTGGCGAGGGCGGCGGCGAGCGAGGCGTCGTCGCGGATGCCGCCGGAGAGCTCGACCTTGATGTCCATGGCCCGGGCGACCTCGGCGATCAGCTCGCGGTTGTCGCCGGTGCCGAAGGCGGCGTCCAGGTCGACGAGGTGGAGCCACTCGGCGCCGGAGTTCTGCCAGGCGAGGGCGGCCTCCAGCGGGGAGCCGTAGGAGGTCTCGGTGCCGGACTCGCCGTGCACGAGGCGGACCGCCTGCCCGTCGCGGACGTCGACGGCGGGGAGGAGTTCAAGCTTCTGAGCCATGATCAGAGGGTCTCGATCCAATTGGTGAGGAGCTGGGCTCCGGCGTCGCCGGACTTCTCGGGGTGGAACTGGGTGGCCCACAGGGCGCCGTTCTCGACGGCGGCGACGAACGGCTCGCCGTGGGTGGACCAGGTGACCTTGGGGGCGCGGATGTTGGGGTTGCCGACCTCCAGGGTCCACTCGCGCACCGCGTAGGAGTGCACGAAGTAGAACCGGGCGTCGGCGTCGAGGCCGGCGAACAGCTCGCTGTCCTCGGGGGCGTCGACGGTGTTCCAGCCCATGTGGGGGACGACGGGGGCGTTCAGCGGCTCGACGGCGCCGGGCCACTCGTCGAGGCCCTCCGTCTCGACGCCGTGCTCGATGCCGCGCTCGAAGAGGATCTGCATGCCGACGCAGATGCCCATGACCGGGCGGCCGCCGGAGAGCCGGCGGCCGACGATCCAGTCGCCGCGGGCCTCCTTGAGCCCCTGCATGCAGGCGGAGAAGGCGCCGACGCCGGGGACGAGGAGTCCGTCGGCGTTCATCGCCTTCTCGTAGTCGCGGGTGATCTCGACGTCGGCGCCGACGCGGGCGAGGGCGCGCTCGGCGGAGCGGACGTTGCCGAAGCCGTAGTCGAAGACGACGACCTTCTTGCCGGTCGCCGCGCTCATGCCCACACGTCCAGTCGGAGCACGCCGGCGGCGAGGCACATGGCCGAGCCGATGGCGAGGACCACGATCAGGCCCTTGGGCATCTGCTGCTTGGCGAAGGAGTAGATGCCGCCGAGCAGGAAGAGGCCGACGACGATGAGGATGGTGGAGAGGCCGTTCACGACTAGAGGGCGCCCTTCGTGGAGGGGAGGATGCCGGCGGCGCGCGGGTCGCGCTCGGAGGCGTAGCGCAGGGCCCGGGCGAGCGCCTTGAACTGGCACTCCACGATGTGGTGGGCGTTGCGGCCGTAGGGCACGTGGACGTGCAGCGCGATCTGGGCCTGGGCGACGAAGGACTCCAGGATGTGGCGGGTCATCGTCGTGTCGTACGAACCGATCATCGGCGCCATGTTCTCGGGCTCGGTGTGCACGAGGTACGGGCGGCCGGAGAGGTCGACGGTGACCTGGGCGAGGGACTCGTCGAGCGGCACGGTGCAGTTGCCGAAGCGGTAGATGCCGACCTTGTCGCCGAGGGCCTGCTTGAAGGCGGCGCCGAGGGCGAGGGCGGTGTCCTCGATGGTGTGGTGGGAGTCGATGTGGAGGTCGCCGTCGGTCTTGACGGTCAGGTCGAAGAGCCCGTGGCGGCCGAGCTGGTCGAGCATGTGGTCGTAGAAGCCGACCCCGGTCGACACGTCGACCTTTCCGGTGCCGTCGAGGTCGATCTCGACGACGACGGAGGTCTCCTTGGTGGTGCGCTCAACGCGGCCTACGCGGCTCATCGCTTCTGCTCCTTCATCAGTTCACGGACCGCGTCGAGGAACGCGTCGTTCTCTTCGGGGGTGCCGGCGGTCACCCGCAGCCATCCCGGTACGCCGTTGTCCCGGACCAGGACGCCCCGGTCGAGGATCCGCTGCCAGGCCTCGTGCGAGCCGCGGGCGCCGTCGAAGCGCCCGAACTGGAGGAAGTTGGCGTCGGAGTCGGTGACCTCGTAGCCGATGGCCCGCAGCTCGTCGACCAGGCGGTCGCGCTCGGCCTTGAGCTGCTCGACGTACCCGAGGAGGGTGTCGGTGTGCTCCAGGGCGGCGAGCGCGGTGGCCTGGGTGACGGCCGAGAGGTGGTACGGCAGGCGGACGAGCTGGACGGCGTCGACCACGGCCGGGTGGGCGGCGAGGTAGCCGAGGCGGAGCCCGGCGGCGCCGAAGGCCTTGGACATGGTCCGGGAGACCACCAGGTGGGGGCGGCCCTCGAGGAGGGGCAGCAGCGAGTCCCGGTGGCTGAACTCCACGTACGCCTCGTCCACGATCACCAGCGAGGGCTTGGCGGCCTGGGCCGCCTCGTACAGGGCGAGGACGGTCTCGGCCGCGACGGCGGTGCCGGTGGGGTTGTTGGGGGAGGTGACGAAGACGACGTCGGGCCGGTGCTCGGCGATCGCCTTCTCCGCCGCCTCCGTGTCGATCGTGAAGTCCTCGTTGCGCGGCCCGGAGATCCAGCCGGTGCCGGTGCCGCGGGCGATGAGGGCGTGCATCGAGTACGAGGGCTCGAAGCCGATCGCGGTGCGGCCGGGGCCGCCGAAGGTCTGGAGCAGCTGCTGGAGGACCTCGTTGGAGCCGTTGGCGGCCCAGACGTTCCCGGTGGTGACCGGGTGCTTGCCGGTGCGGGTGAGGTAGCGGGCCAGCTCGGTGCGGAGCTCGACCGCGTCCCGGTCGGGGTAGCGGTTGAGGCCGCGGGCGGCCTCGGCGACGCGCTCCGCGATCCGGGCCACCAGCGGCTCGGGCAGCGGGTAGGGGTTCTCGTTGGTGTTCAGCTGGACGGGGACGTCGAGCTGGGGCGCGCCGTAGGGGGACTTGCCCTTCAGCTCGTCGCGGATCGGCAGGTCGTCGATCCCGGTGGTGTCGTACGCGTTCACTTGCTCTCGGGCACCTTCCAGCCGAACCTTGCCTTGATCGCGGCGCCGTGGGCCGGGAGGTCCTCCGCCTCGGCGAGGGTGACGACGTGGTGGGCCACGTCGGCGAGGGCGTCGCGCGTGTAGTCCACGATGTGCACGCCGCGCAGGAAGGACTGCACGGAGAGGCCCGAGGAGTGGCAGGCGCAGCCGCCGGTGGGCAGCACGTGGTTGGAGCCCGCGCAGTAGTCGCCGAGGGAGACCGGCGCCCAGGGACCGACGAAGATCGCGCCGGCGTTGCGGACGCGGTCGGCGACGGCGGCGGCGTCCCGGGTCTGGATCTCCAGGTGCTCGGCGCCGTACGCGTCGACGACCGTGAGGCCGTCCGCGAGGCCGTCGACGAGGACGATCGCGGACTGCTTGCCGGAGAGCGCGGGGACGATCCGCTCGTCGACGTGCTTGGAGGCGGCGACCTGGGTCTTCAGCTCCGCCTCGACGGCCTCGGCGAGCGCCTCGGAGTCGGTGACGAGGACGGAGGCGGCCATCGGGTCGTGCTCGGCCTGGCTGATCAGGTCGGCGGCGACGTGCACGGCGTCGGCGGTGTCGTCGGCGAGGACGGCGATCTCGGTCGGGCCGGCCTCGGCGTCGATGCCGATGCGGCCCTTGAGGAGGCGCTTGGCGGCGGCGACGTAGATGTTGCCGGGGCCGGTGACGAGGTTGACGGGGGCGCAGCCGGGCGCCTGCTCGGTGTCCTCGGTGCCGTACGCGAACATGGCGATCGCCTGGGCGCCGCCGGCCGCGTACACCTCGTCGACGCCGAGGAGGGCGCAGGCGGCGAGGATCGTGGGGTGCGGCAGGCCGCCGAACTCCTTCTGCGGGGGCGAGGCGACGGCCAGGCCCTCGACGCCGGCCTCCTGGGCCGGGACGACGTTCATCACGACGGAGGAGGGGTAGACGGCGCGGCCGCCCGGGACGTAGAGGCCGACGCGGTCGACCGGGATCCACTTCTCGGTGACCGTGCCGCCGGGGACGACTTGGGTGGTGTGGGTGGCGCGGCGCTGCTCGCGGTGGACGAGGCGGGCGCGGCGGATGGACTCCTCGAGGGCGGCGCGGACGGCCGGGTCGAGCTCTTCGAGGGCGCGGGTGATCGCCTCGGCGGGGACCCGGAGGCCGGCGACGCGGACGCCGTCGAATTTCTCCCCGTAGTCGATCACCGCGGCCGCGCCATGATGCCGTACGTCCTCGCAGATCGGCCGCACCTTCTCCAGGGCGGCTTCCACGTCGAACTCGGCACGGGGCAGCAGGTCACGCAGGGCGGCACCCTCGGGGAGGGCCTCGCCGCGCAGATCGATTCGAGAGATCACGGGTCAATTCTCGCAGACGGCCCACGACGCCGGACGTCCGTATCACCTGCTGATACATGCCAATCGCTGACTGATACGCGTCACACTGGCGTCTTGTCGCCACTCCTGACCGTTAGCGTTCAGCCCGTCACTCAACGGGAAGAACGGCTGTACGAATCCACGGAACCCGGGGCGGAATCGGGGCCGAGGATCGTGGGAAGCGAGGGGGCGGCAGTGACCGAGCCGCACGAGGACGGGATGCCGGACGGTCTCACGGGGACGGAGCGCGCCATGTGGCTGGCGTTCCGGGTGGGCCGGACGTGCGATCTGACGGAGGGGGTGCCGGACCGGGACGACCCGTTCGGGCCGCACCTGTGGGGGCCGGAGCGGAGCGTGCGCGCCGAGGTGGTGGCGCTGCTGCTGCTCGACGGGCCGCCGGCCAGGTCAGGGCGCGTCGCGGCCCTGAAGCTGCGCGGGGTGCGGATCACGGGGGTGCTCGATCTGGCGGGCGGCACGATAGGGCCGTACGTGGAGCTGACGGGGTGCCGGTTCGACGGGGAGGTCGCGCTGCCCGAGACCCGGTTCGGGACGCTGCGGATGGTCGAGTGCGCCATTCCCCGCCTGGAGGCCGCTCGGCTCCACACGGAGGGCGATCTCCATCTGCCGCGCTGCCGGGTCCGGCACGGCATCCGGCTCACCGACGCCCAGATCGGGACGGACCTGCTCATCAACGAGATCCAGGTGTGGCCGGACCGGCGGGGCCGGGCGATCACGGCGGACGGCATGGTGGTCGCGCAGGACCTCCAGGCCGAGCTGATCGAGACGCACGGGGAGCTGAGCCTGCGCGGCGCGAAGGTGGGCGTCTCGCTCAGCCTCCGGGGCAGCGTCCTGCGCGGCGCCCAGCAGCGCCGCGCGCTGAACGCCCCGCAGCTGACGGTGGAGCGCTCGCTCTATCTGAACGCCGCCTGGGTGTACGACGGGTCGGGGCACGCGACGGCCACCCCGCCGTACGGCACGGCGCCGTTCCGGGACGCCCGCCGCAAGCCCGTGGAGTTCCACGGCGGGGTGCGGCTCGACGACGGCCGCTTCGGCGACGCGGTGGACCTGCACCACGCCCGGTTCCTGCTGGACGGCGCGCGGCGGGAGGAGGTCTCGCTGCGCCGGATCGCCACGCCGGAGCTGCGGTTCAACGGGGAGCGCCCGGACGAGGGGCGGGTGGTGCTGAACGGCGCGAAGGTGGTCACCCTGATCGACCTGCCGGCCAGCTGGCCGGGCCCGGGCGGCCTGGCGATGGGCGGCTTCGTCTACGAGAACCTCGTGCCGTACGAGCGCTTCCCGCTCGCCCGGCGCCTGGAGTGGGTGGCGGCGGCGACCCCGGAGTACGCCCCCGAGCCGTACGAACGCCTGGCGGCCGTGCTGCGCAGCAGCGGGGAGGACGCGGACGCGCGGGAGGTGCTGCTCGCCAAGCAGCGGCGCAGACGGGAGACCCTGCCCGTGGCGGGGAAGCTGTGGGGGTACCTCCAGGACTGGACGGTGGCGTACGGGTACCGGCCGGGCCGCGCCGCGCTGTGGATGGCCGTGCTCTGGGCGGCCGGGACGATCGCCTTCTCCCGCTACCGGCCGGTCCCCCTCAAGGGCGAGGAGGCGCCCGACTGGAACGGGCCCCTGTACGCGCTGGACCTGCTGCTGCCGGTGATTAACCTCGGGCAGGACGGCTACTGGCGGCTCGAAGGGCTCTGGCAGTGGGCGGCCGCCGTGCTGATCCTGATCGGCTGGATCCTCGCGACGACGGTCGCGGCGGGGGCGACGCGGCTGCTGCGGCGGGGCTGACGGGCGCCGGGGTCAAGGGAGGGCCAAGGGCGGTGGGGCTGAGGGCGGCGGGGGGCGGGGGGCGGCCTTCTCGCGGCCGGTGGACGGGGGCGCTCTGCGGGGGCTCGGTGAGACGGGGGTGAAGGGCCTGGGCAGACGGCCCTGAACGGACCGGTGCAATGGGAAACTGTGACGCACCATGTCCATGCTTCGCGCCCTGTGGGGCACCGCGATCGGCACCGTCCGAGCGGCCCGGCACGCCCCGCGGCTCGCCGCCGGGCTCGTGCCGGACGACGACGTGCTGCTCGACGCCCCCGACGAGCGGCTCGCGCCCGCCCTGGTCGCCGCCGCCCTCGCCGACCCGGAGCCCGCGGCGAAGCTGCTCGCCACGACCCGGGACGCCGGCGAGTGGGAGGACCGCGACCGGTACGTGGTCCGGCTCGCCACCTTCGCGTACAGCAGGGACGGCTGGCTCACGGAGTGGCTCGCCGCCGCGCCGGGGGACCCGGACGCCCTGCTCGTCACGGCGCAGCTCGCCGTGCGCAGGGCCTGGGGGTCCCCGGCGCGCGCCGAGCGGCTGCGCGAGCTGGGCCCGCTGATCCAGGACGTCGCGGAGGCCGCGCCGCACGATCCGGTGCCGTGGCGGCTCGCCCTGGACCACGCGCGCGGGGCGCACGCCGGGCACGCGGAGTTCGAGTCGCTGTGGGAGCGAGCCCTGCGCCGCTCCCCGCACCACTACGGCTGCCATGTCGCCGCGCTCAAGTACCTCTCCGCGCAGTGGTACGGCTCGCACCGGGCCGCCTTCGACTTCGCCGAGCAGGCCGCCGACGACGCCGCTCCGGGCTCGCTCGTCCGCGCGCTGCCCGTCCGCGCCGCCTACGACGGGCTCCGCGGGCTGCCGGGCTCCCCGGCCCCGGCGGACGGGGGCGGCCCGGCGGACGGGGGCCCGGCGGACGGGGGCCTGGCCGACCGGGCGGCGGACCGGGGCCTCGCCCTGTCGGCGGCGTTCCCCGCGGGCGATCCCTGGCCGGCCGAGGTGCGCAACCTCCTCGCGTACGTCCTGGTGCAGCGGGGCCGCGAGGAGGAGGCGCTCGCGGAGTTCGGCCGGATCGGCGCGTACGCCACGTCCTTCCCCTGGGGCGCCGAAGGGGAGGACCCGCTGCGTCGATTTCTCGCCGCGCGGGATGGCGCACGGGCCGCCGTCGGCCGCCGTACCCCGCTGTGGGAAGGCGGAGGCGGGCGCTCCGCGGCCATCTGAGGCGGCGAAAGGCGACGAAAGGCCGCGAACCCGGTCCCCACGGCCCCGGGCGGCGGATCGGTGTCCGACCCGCCCATTAGGCTTGGCCGCTGTGACCACCGCTCGCCTGCCCCTCTTCCCGCTCAACGCGGTGCTGTTCCCCGGCCTCGTGCTGCCGCTGAACGTCTTCGAGGAGCGTTATCGCGCCATGATGCGCGAGCTGCTGACGATCGACGCGTCGCAGCCGCGCCGCTTCGCCGTCGTCGCCATCCGGGACGGGCACGAGGTCGCGCCGACGGCCCCCGGGCTGCCGGACCAGACGGCGCTGCCGGAGAAGGGCCCCGCCGCGGGCTTCGGCCCGGACCCCCTGTCGGCGTTCCACCGGGTCGGCTGCGTGGCCGACGCCGCCACCATCCGGGAGCGCGGCAACGGCAGCTTCGAGGTGATGGCCACCGGCACGACCCGGTTCGAGCTGCTCTCCGTCGACGCGAGCGGCCCCTTCCTCACCGCCGAGGTGAAGGAGCTCCCCGAGGAGCGGGGCGACGACCCGGAGAGCCTCGCCGAGGGGGTGCTGCGCGCCTTCCGCACGTACCAGAAGCGGCTCGCCGGGGCGCGGGAGCGGTCGATGACCACGAGCGAGCTGCCCGACGACCCGTCGGTGGTGTCGTACCTGGTGGCGGCCGCGGCCGTGCTCGACACCCCGGCGAAGCAGCGGCTGCTCCAGGTCCCGGACACCGCGACCCGGCTGCGCGAGGAGCTGGCGCTGCTGCGGGCGGAGACGGCGGTCCTGCGGCATCTGCCCTCGGTGCCGGCGGTGGACCTGACGAAGGGCCCCACGAACCCCAACTGACCGGACGAGCCGAACCGAGGAAGAGCGAGCGCGTGGCGAAGAAGCAGAAGAAGAACGGCGGGGGCACGCCCGCGACGGTGGCGCTGACGGCGGCCGGCACTCCGTTCACCCTGCACGCGTACGAGCACGACCCGGCCTCCCCCTCGTACGGCGAGGAGGCCGCGGAGGCCCTCGGCGTCTCCCCCGACCGGGTCTTCAAGACCCTGGTGGCGGACGTCGACGGCGAACTGACGGTGGCCGTGGTGCCGGTGGCGGGCCAGCTCGACCTGAAGGCGCTGGCCTCGGCGGTCGGCGGCAAGCGGGCGGCGATGGCCGACCCGGCGGCGGCGGAGCGCACCACGGGTTACGTCCGGGGCGGCATCTCCCCGCTCGGCCAGCGCAAGCGGCTCCGTACGGTCCTCGACGCCTCGGCCTCGGACCACGCGACGATCTGCATCTCGGCGGGCCGCCGGGGCCTGGAGGTCGAGCTCTCCCCCGCCGACCTGGCCTCGCTCACGGCGGCGGTCGTGGCCCCGATCGGCCGGGGCTGACCGGCGGCTCACCGACGCGGGAGACACCGGACCCGGCAGCCAGGAGGGCCCGGCGGTGGACGACCGCCGGGCCCTTGCGCGTCACCGTGTCCGGCTCAGTCGGCGTACGGGGACGCCCAGGGCTCCGGCTCGGGGTCGCGGGGCCCGAAGGCCGCCGTCAGGGCCAGGTGGACGACGGTCGCCGCGAGCGGCCAGGCGAGCATCGCGGCCGCGGCCATGTTCAGTTCGAGCGGCGCCTCGAAGGCGACGTCGGGTCCGACCGCCTTCGCACGGGCGACGACGTCGCTCGTCGGCCCGAGGGAGGAGCCCACCCACCAGGCGAGGAGCGAGCCCGCGACACCGCCGACCGCCAGACCGAGCACGAGCGGCACCCCGCCCGTGCGGCGCAGCAGGAAGACGACGAGCGCGGCGGCCGCGCCGAAGGCGAGGGCGAGCAGGACGAAGGTGCCGTCCGCGCCGATCGCCGCCTCGCCCTCGGAGTCGCTCAGGAAGACGGCCTTGCCGTCCGAGACCAGCAGCGTGCGCGGGGCCTGCCAGAGCCAGAGCAGCCCGAGGAGTCCGCCCGCGACCGCGGAGGCGACCGTCACGACGACCCCCTGGAGGACCTCGGCCGCGGTGATCGGGTCACCGGCCGGTCCGCCGAGCGGCGGGGGCGGCGGCCATGCGGGGTCGTTCGGCGGGGGCTGGTGCGACGGAGTCAGGGGTGCGGTCACCCCGCCATCGTGCCAGGTGTCCCCGTGGGCCGCCTCAGCGGACCGCGGCCCGCCGGTACGCCCAGGTGGCGAGGGCCAGCGAGACCACGCCGACCGCGCCGCAGACGGCCAGGTCCACGGCGACGGCCGTCCAGTCCGGGCGGGGTTCGAAGGTACGGGCCAGGGCCTCCACGCCGTACGTGGAGGGGAGCAGGTCCCGCGCCCAGCCGATGGGCCCGGGCAGCCGCTCCGGCGGCAGCACGCCGAGGAGCAGCGCGGCGGACATGCCGAGCTGTCCGAGGAGCGTGGCCAGTTCCTGGCGGGGCGCGAGCAGGCCGAGCGCCGCTCCGAGTCCGGCGAGCGCCGCCCCCGCGAGGGGGACGACGGCGCCGAGGATCCACAGCTGGCCGAGGGGCAGCCCGAAGAGGACGGAGCCGGTGACGGCGGTGACGAGGGTGCCGGGCACGGTGAAGGAGGCGTACGCCCCGGCGGCGCCGAGCACGACGGCCGCGGGCGGCACCGGCAGCGTGGCGTAGTGGTCGAGGCCGCCGCCCGCCCGCAGCTGGCCGAAGTACTGGGCGAGGAGGTTGAGGGCGACGAACGCGACGACCAGGACGGAGGACCCGGCGACGACCGCGCGCGCCTCGGAGCCGCCGTCGACGACCCCGCGCATGAGGATCATGATGCCGACGGACTGGAAGGTCGCGACGAAGAGGAGCGGGATGCGGGCGACCCGGGCGCGCGAGAGCTGGGCGCGGTAGACGGCCGCCATGGAGGGCAGCAGCCGGGCGCGCGGGGCGAGGGCCGCGGCGGCCCGGTCCGCGTCCCCGGGCGGGGTGGGGAGCGCCCCGGTCGTCAGGGCCTCGGCGGGCACGGTGCTCACTGCGTACGGCTCCTGAAGGTCACGGGCGGGTCGTGGGGGGTCGTCACGGACGGGTGGCGGGGGATCATGCGGCACTCACGCCTTCACCAGTCCCTCGGTCGCGCCGCCCAGGGCGAGGTACACGTCCTCCAGGCTGGGCGTGGCGAGGGTGAAGTCGTCGAGCGCGGCGAAGGCGGCTCCGCCGGTGACGGCGGCGACGGCGGCGCGGGCCGCGTCGGGGGCGAGCCGGAGGACCCAGCGGCGCCCGGACTCCTGGGCGAGGTCGCGCAGCGCGGCGACCTCGGGGAGGTGGAGGGGGGCGGACTCGCGCCACACCAGGTCGACGCGGACCTCGCCGGCGACGCGTTCCTTGAGCCCGGCGGGGGTGTCGCAGGCGATGACCCGGCCGCGGTCGAGGACGGCGACCCGGTCGAGGACGGTCTCGGCCTCGATGACGTTGTGGGTGACGAGGAGCACGGTGGTGCCGTGCTCGGCGCGGCGCCGGTCGACGGCGGCCCAGACGGCACGGCGGGCGACGGGGTCCATGCCGGTGGTGGGTTCGTCGAGGACGAGGACGGGGCGGCGGCCGACGAGGGCGGCGGCGAAGCAGGCGAGGCGCCGCTGGCCGCCGGAGAGCTTCTTGAGGGGGCGGGCGGCGAGCGCGCCGAGGCCGAGCTCCTCCAGGACGTGGTCGCGCTCGGCGCGGGCGTCGGCGGCGGTGAGGCCGCGGAGCCGTCCGGTGGTCTCGGCGGCGAGGGAGACGGTCAGCTCGTCCAGGGCGGTGGACTCCTGGCCGAGGTAGGCGAGGAGGCGGGCGGCCCGTTCGGGGTGGCGGACGAGGTCGTGGCCGAGGAGTTCGACGGTGCCGGAGTCGGGCCGCATGAGGCCGGTGAGCTGGCGCACGAGGGTGGACTTGCCGGCGCCGTTGGGGCCGAGCAGGCCGAAGACCTCGCCGCCGCGCACGTCGAGGCTGATGCCGTCGGTGGCCCTGACCTCGGGGGTCGCGGGCGCGCCCCGCCTGCCGCGCGTGGCGGGGTACGTCTTGACCAGATCCCGCACCACGCACACCGTACTCACGGGGCAAGAGCCTACGGGGTCGCCGGGCCCGCTCCGGGCGCGGGGGCGTGTTCGGCGGCGGCCCGGACGTCGATCTCGCGCCAGAAACCGGCACGGATGGCGTACCGGTCGTGCTCGTCGATCTGGTCGTCCTTGTGCGCGAGCAGGCCGAAGCGGGCGGCGTAGCGGAGGAGTTCGCCGTCGATGCGGTGCGGGATGCGCGGGTAGAGCGTGGAGAGCTTCTGGACGTGGCTCTGTTCGGGGAGCCGCTCCATCCAGCGCCTGGCGAAGACCTGGCCGACCTCGAAGGGGTCGCCGCCGACGGTGGTGATGTCCTCTTCGCGGTCGGCCCAGCGCTGCTCGGCGCTGGTGAGCTGGGCGAGGGTGGGCAGCGAGGCCGTCTCGGGCGGTTCGCCGAGCGAGGGCGCGGAACGTTCCACCCAGCCGCGGTCGGAGGACCAGCGGAGCGCGCTGGTGCCCTGCGGCAGGGGGGCGGGGGCGGCGGGTCCGGCGGGGCCGCGCAGCCCGGCGAGGTCCTTCGGCGTGGGGACGCCCTTGCCCGCGGCGGGGGCGGCGCCGTGACCGTTGTGGCCGCCGTGGCTGTCGTGACCGCTGTGACCTCCGTGACCGTTGTGGCCGCCGTGGCCGCCGTGGCCGTTGTGCGAGGGGGCGCGGTTCTCCGCGGGGGCCGGTGCCCCGTCCCGTACGGCCTCCCGCGCACCCGGAGCGGACGCGGCGGCGGACGCCTCGGCGGCCCGCTCGGCGGAGGCGGCGAGCGCGGCCTCGGGCAGCGGCGCCGAGAGGATGGCGGCGATCTCGGGGCGCGGGGCGGGCGGCGGGGCACAGAGACCGGTGAGGTCCTTGGCGCGGACGGCGCGGGTGATCCACGCCCGGTCGAGGACGCGGCGTTCGTCGGCCTCGGCGACGAGGTCCTCGGACTGGTTGTAGTCGCCGTCGGCGGCCTGGACGGCCCACAGGTGGACGGCGACGCCGTGCTCCTTGGCGGACATGAGGCCGGGCAGCAGGTCGCCGTCCCCGGTGACGAGCACGATGTCGGAGCAGGCCCCGTTCCTGGCGAGCTCCGTGAGCTCGGTGTGCATGGCGGCGTCGACGCCCTTCTGGGCCCACCGTCCGTCGCTGCGGGTCAGGGCGCCCAGCCGGACGGTGACCCGGGGCATGACGCGCAGGCGGCGGTGCTCGGGCTGGGGCACCCGGTCGGGCGCGCCGTCGAACCAGTAGATCCGCAGGAGGGGCAGCGCCGTCTCGGCCTCGGCCCGTTCGCGCAGCTGCCGGATGAGCCCGGCGTGGTCGACGCTGATCCGTGAGCGGGCCGGTTCCCCGGCGAGGAGACTGGCGGCGGCGCCCAGCAGGTATCCGGCGTCCACCAGGACGACGCAGCGGTCCACGTGTTCCACCCACTTTCGGCCCAGGGGGGTCGGCTCGGGATCGGACGTTGCTTCGGGTATTCCTTCGAGTCTGCCCGACGGCCGGGGGCTTGACCGCAGGAACTGGATCATCGGCGTGGCGGAGCTCACGTCCGGGCGGGCCCTCACGCTCCGCAATGATCCAAAATGCGGCGTTTTCTCCCGTATGTGAGTCTGACAGCGGCCCTGGCCCCTAGGTCCCTTCGAGGAGGCATCATCCCCATGGCCAAGAACCGCAACCAGAACCGCAGTCAGAAGCAGTCGCCGGCCGAGCGCGGTGCCCAGCAGGCGCAGCAGTCCTCGCTGGAGTCCCAGGCCGAGCAGCGCGCCAGCCAGGTCACCCCCGGTGACATGGCGCGCAAGGGCCGTCAGAAGCGCTTCGGCCACAACTGACGCCGCTGCACGGCAAAGGGGCGCGCCCGTGACGACGGGCGCGCCCCTTGCGCGTGCGGGCGGGGTACGGGGCCGGGTCAGCCGGCCAGGCAGGACGGGCCGAGCAGCACCTTCAGGTCGCCGAAGAGCGCCGGGTCGGGCTGGACCCGGTGCCGGTCGAGCCGGAGCACGGTCGTGGAGCGCGGGCCCTGGAGCTTGATCCGCACCTCGGTGTTGCCCTTGTGGTGCTGGAGGATCTCGCCCAGCCTGCTCACCATCGGGGGGGTGACCTTGACGGTGGGGATGGTGAGGACGACGGGCGCGTTGGTCCCGGAGTTCGACAGGTCGGGGACCATCAGCTCCATGGCGACCAGGCGGGGCACGTCCTCGCGCTTGTCGAGGCGGCCCTTCACGAAGACGACGGTGTCCTCGACGAGCTGGGTGGAGACCAGCTGGTAGGTGGCCGGGAAGAACATGCACTCGATGGAGCCGGCGAGGTCCTCGACGGTGGCGATGGCCCAGGCGTTGCCCTGCTTGGTCATCTTGCGCTGGAGGCCGGAGATGATGCCGCCGATGGTGACGACGGCGCCGTCGCTGTGCTCGCCGCCCGTGAGCTGGGAGATGCCGGCGTCCGTCTTGTCGGAGAGGACGTGCTCCAGGCCGAAGAGCGGGTGGTCGGAGACGTACAGGCCGAGCATCTCGCGCTCCTGGGCGAGCAGGTAGGACTTCTCCCACTCCACGTCGGAGAACTCGACGTCGAGGCCGAAGCCGGGCTCGTCGGTGGTCTCGTCGCCCATGCCGCCGAAGAGGTCGAACTGGCCCTCGGCCTCCTTGCGCTTGACCGCGACCACGTTGTCGATCATCGGCTCGTGGTGGGCGACGAGGCCCTTGCGGGTGTGGCCCATCTCGTCGAAGGCGCCGGCCTTGATCAGCGACTCGACGGTCCGCTTGTTGCAGACGACGGCCTCGACCTTGTCGAGGAAGTCGGGGAAGGAGCTGTACTTCCCCTTGGCCTTGCGGGTCCTGATGATCGACTCGACGACGTTGGTGCCGACGTTCCGGACGGCGGAGAGGCCGAAGAGGATGACGTCGTCGCCCTGGGCCGCGAAGTTCGCCTCGGACTCGTTGACGTTCGGCGGCAGGACCTTGATGCCCATGCGCCGGCACTCGTTGAGGTAGACCGCGGACTTGTCCTTGTCGTCCTTGACCGAGGTGAGCAGTCCGGCCATGTACTCGGCCGGGTGGTTGGCCTTGAGGTAGGCGGTCCAGTAGGAGACCAGGCCGTACGCGGCCGAGTGCGCCTTGTTGAAGGCGTAGCCGGCGAAGGGGACCAGGACGTCCCAGAGGGCCTTGATGGCCTCGTCGCTGTAGCCGTTCTTCTGGGCGCCGGCCTGGAAGATGGTGAAGTTCTTCGCCAGCTCCTCGGGCTTCTTCTTGCCCATGACGCGGCGGAGGATGTCGGCCTCGCCGAGCGAGTAGCCGGCGATGATCTGGGCGGCCTTCTGCACCTGCTCCTGGTAGACGATGAGGCCGTAGGTGACCGCGAGCACCTCTTCGAGCGGCTTCTCCAGCTCGGGGTGGATCGGGGTGATCTCCTGCTGGCCGTTCTTGCGCAGGGCGTAGTTGGTGTGCGAGTTCATGCCCATCGGGCCCGGCCGGTACAGGGCGGACACGGCGGAGATGTCTTCGAAGTTGTCGGGCTTCATCAGCCGCAGCAGCGAGCGCATGGGGCCGCCGTCGAACTGGAAGACGCCGAGGGTGTCGCCGCGCTGGAGCAGTTCGAAGGTCTTGGGGTCGTCCAGCGGCAGGGCGAGGAGATCGATGTCGATCCCCTTGTTGGACTTCACCATCTTGACGGCGTCGTCCATGATCGTGAGGTTGCGCAGGCCGAGGAAGTCCATCTTGAGCAGGCCGAGCGACTCGCAGCTCGGGTAGTCCCACTGGGTGATGGTGACGCCGTCGGTGTGCCGCACCCAGATGGGGGCGTGGTCGACGATGGGCTCGCTGGACATGATCACGCCGGCGGCGTGCACGCCCATCTGGCGGACGAGGCCCTCGACGCCGCGGGCGGTGTCGATGACCTTCTTGACGTCCGGCTCGTTCTCGTACATCGACCGGATCTCGCCCGCCTCGCTGTAGCGGGGGTGGGAGGGGTCGGTGATGCCGTTGAGGTCGATGCCCTTGCCGAGGACGTCGGCGGGCATGGCCTTGGTGAGCCGGTCGCCCATCGCGTACGGGTAGCCGAGGACGCGCGCGGAGTCCTTGATGGCGTTCTTGGCCTTGATCTTGCCGTACGTGCCGATCATGGCGACCTTGTCGGCGCCGTACTTCTCGGTCACGTACCGGATCACCTCGACGCGCCGGCGCTCGTCGAAGTCGATGTCGACGTCGGGCATCGAGATGCGCTCGGGGTTGAGGAAGCGCTCGAAGATCAGGCCGTGCGGGATGGGGTCGAGGTCGGTGATGCCCATGGCGTACGCGACGATCGAGCCGGCCGCGGAGCCTCGGCCGGGGCCGACGGCGATGCCCTGCTTCTTCGCCCACATGATGAAGTCGGCGACGACGAGGAAGTAGCCGGGGAAGCCCATCGAGATGATGGTGTCCATCTCGTACTCGACCTGCTTCATGCGGTCCTCGGGGATCCCGTCCGGGAACCGCCGGTGCATGCCCCGCATGGTCTCCTCGCGGAACCAGGTGACCTCGGTGTAGCCCTCGGGGATGTCGAACTTCGGCATGAGGTTCTTCGCCTCGAACATGCCGGTGGTGTCGACCTGCTCGGCGACGAGGAGGGTGTTGCGGCAGCCCTCCTGCCAGGCGTCGGAGGAGTCGATGGCGTACATCTCGTCCGTCGACTTCAGGTAGTAGCCGGTGCCGTCGAACTTGAAGCGGTCCGGGTCGGAGAGGTTCTTGCCCGTCTGGATGCAGAGCAGGGCGTCGTGAGCGCCCGCCTCGTGCGCGTACGTGTAGTGGGAGTCGTTCGTGACGAGCGGCGGGATGCCGAGCTTCTTGCCGATCTCCAGGAGCCCGTCGCGGACCCGGCGCTCGATCTCGATGCCGTGGTCCATCAGCTCCAGGAAGTAGCGGTCCTTGCCGAAGATGTCCTGGTACTCGGAGGCGGACTTCAGGGCCTCGTCGAACTGGCCGAGCCGGAGCCGGGTCTGGAGCTCGCCGGAGGGGCAGCCGGTGGAGGCGATGAGCCCCTCCGACCACTGGGAGATGGTCTCCTTGTCCATCCGGGGCCACTTCTGCAGCCAGCCCTCGGCGTACGCGTCGGAGGAGAGCCGGAAGAGGTTGTGCAGGCCCGTCGAGTTCGCCGCCCAGATCGTCTTGTGGGTGTAACCGCCGGAGCCGGAGACGTCGTCCCGCTTCTGGTGCGGCTGGCCCCACAGGATCTTGCGCTTGTTGCGGCGCGACTCAGGCGCGACGTACGCCTCGATGCCGATGATCGGGGTGACCCCGGCCTTCTTCGCGGAGTGGAAGAAGTCGTACGCCCCGTGGAGGTTGCCGTGGTCGGACATCGCGATGTGGGTCATGCCCATCTCGTTGCACGCGTCGAACATGTCCTTCAGCCGCGCGGCCCCGTCCAGCAGCGAGTACTGGGTGTGGACGTGGAGGTGCGTGAAGGGCGGCTTGGTCACGGGGGAGGCCTCCGAACGAATTCCTGGGGGGTCAGCGTGGAAGTCTACGTCGCTCGACCGACAGCGACCGGGCACTCGGGGGTACCGTCGCGCGTTGAGGGAGCGGGAACACCTGTCCCATTTGTCATGAGCAGTCTTGCACGCAGGAGGCACCTCGATGTCGGTTCCGCAGCCCACCGCCGCCGAGCGCGGTGAGCAGATCCTCACCGTCTTCGACGGCGCCTTCGGCGAGCTGCTCGCCGCGGACCCGGCGGCCTTCCGCGTCAAGTTCCGGAAGATGGCCGGATCGGCCTTCGCGTTCTACCGGGGCACGGCCTGCCTCTTCTACGCCGACCAGGAGGCGGAGGCGCAGGGCGGTCCGTACCTGGACGAGCGGACCGGCCGGGTCTGGATACACGGCGACCTCCACGCCGAGAACTTCGGCACGTACATGGACGCCAACGGCCGGCTGGTCTTCAACGTGAACGACTTCGACGAGGCGTACGTCGGCCCCTTCACCTGGGACCTCAAGCGGCTCGCCGCCTCCCTCGCCCTCCTCGGTTACACCAAGGCCCTCGGCGACGGCCAGATCAGCCTCCTGGTCCGCGTCTACGCGGCCTCCTACCGGGAGCGGATCCACGCCCTCGCCACCGGCGCCAAGGGCGACGACGTGCCCTCCTTCACCCTGGAGACCGCCGAGGGCGCGCTCCTGGGCGTGCTGCGCGAGGCCCGCTCGCTGACCCGCTTCGGGCTGCTCGACTCGATGACCGAGATCCGCGACTTCGAGCGCCGCTTCTCGGCGGGCGGCGGTGCGATCGAGCTGGACGCAGCGACCCGCTACAAGGTCCTGGCGGCCTTCGACGGCTATCTGGAGACGCTGCCCGAGTCCTCGCTCGTCCGGCCCGACTCGTACCGGGTGAAGGACGTGGTCGGGCGGCGCGGGATCGGCATCGGCTCGGCCGGCCTCCCCTCGTACAACATCCTCCTGGAGGGCCACAGCGACGCCCTGGAGAACGACGTCGTGATCTACCTCAAGCAGGCGCAGACCCCGGCGGTCTCGCGCCACGTGAAGGACGCGGCGGTACGGGAGTACTTCCGGCACGAGGGCCACCGCACCGTGATCTCGCAGCGGGCGCTCCAGGCGCACGCGGACCCGTGGCTGGGCTGGACGGAGCTGGACGGCTCGGGCCAGCTGGTCGCCGAGGTCTCGCCGTACGCGGTGGACCTGGACTGGTCGGACATCGACGATCCGCAGGACATCGCGGCGACCGTCGCCGACCTGGGCCGGGCGACGGCGACGATGCACGCGGCGGCGGACGACTCCAGCGGCCACTCGCTGGTGCCGTTCTCGACGGAGCGGGCCATCGACGCGGCGATCGCCGCCGACGAGGACGGGTTCGGGGAGCTGCTCGTGGACTTCGCGCACACCTACGGCGCGCGGGCGCGGGCCGACCACCAGATCTTCGTCGACCTGTTCCGCAACGGCCGGATCCCGGGCCTGTAGGAGGCGCACGTGGTTCCGGGCGGTCGCGCACAGCTCTTTCTGACGGACTCCTTACGGCCGTCCGTGGCACACTCCACGACGATGGACATGGCAGGGACGCAGCTGAGGGCGCTGCGGGCGGCGTTCTTCACGGCAGTGGTCGTGACGCTGTCCGTGGCGTCCCACGTGCTGCTCTCCCGCGTGCCGCTGCCGCTGGGCACGGTGGTCCCGGTCGCCGCCGGCGTCTTCGCCGCGGCGTACGCGCTGGCGGGCCGCGAGCGCGGCTTCGGCCCGATCGCCGGGCTGCTCGTGCCCCTGGAGCTGGCCGCCGACACGCTCTTCACCAGCGGTCAGGCGGTCTGTTACGGCGCGGCCGGGGGCCCGGTCGCCGGCTCCCTGCGCGCGGTGGGCGTGGACGTCTTCTGCGGCGGCGCGGTGGGAGCCCCGCTGCCCGGCGTGGTCGCCCCGGAGAGCGGGACCGCGGCCGCCCTGCTCGACTCCCCCGACCCGGCGCTGCCGTGGCTGCTGCTCGCGGCCCACGTGGGCGTCGGACTCCTCGCCGCCTCCTGGCTGCGCGGCGGGGAGCGGGCGCTCGCCCGGCTGCTCGGGGCGGTGGCGGCCTTCGCGTTCCGCCCGCTGCTGCTGGTGGCGGCCTTCTTCCGCACGGGCGGCCCGGCGCCCGCGCAGGCCGGACGGCGGCCCGCGGCCCGGGTCCGGTCGTCCCGTACGCGTCTTCTCGTGCACTCCGTGGGGCGGCGGGGGCCGCCGCGTGCGGTGCCCGCTCTGGTCTGAGCGGCTCCCCGCTTCCCTTGCCTTCCTCTTTTCTTTCACGGAGATCACGATCATGAGTGCACGCAACAGCAAGGCCAACAAGGCTGCCGCCCGCGAGCGGCTGCGCGAGGAGCGCGAGCGTCAGGCGAAGAAGGACCGGGCGCGCCGGCAGCTGGTCGTCGGCGTCTCGGCGGTCGCGGTCCTCGCCGTGGCCGGCGGCATCGGCTACGCGGTCGTCCAGTCCAACAAGCCCTCGCACTGGGAGGCGGCGGCGGACGCGACGACCGTGACCGCCCCCAAGAACACCACCGGCACGAACGGCACGACCGTCGTCATAGGCAAGGACTCCGCGAAGAAGACCCTGGAGCTGTACGAGGACTCGCGCTGCCCGGTCTGCGCGACGTTCGAGCAGTCCGTGGGCGCCACCGTGGACAAGGACGTCGAGGCCGGCAAGTACAAGATCAAGTACGTCGGCGCCACCTTCATCGACAACATGGACCAGGGCGAGGGCTCGAAGAACGCCCTCTCGGCCCTCGGCGCTGCGCTGAACGTGAGCCCGGAGGCGTTCCTCTCCTACAAGGCGGCCCTGTACTCGGCCGACTTCCACCCGGAGGAGAGCAAGGACGAGTTCGCCAAGGACTCCTACCTCCTGAAGGTGGCGGACACGGTTCCGGCGCTCAAGGGCAACGCCGCGTTCAAGAAGCACGTGGAGGACGGCACGTTCGACGCCTGGGCGATGAAGATGTCGAAGGCGTTCGACGACAGCGGCGTGAAGGGCACCCCGACGCTGAAGATGGACGGCAAGCTGGTGACGGTGGCGGGGACGGAGAACCCGCCGATGACGCCGGCGGAGTTCACCACGGCGATCGACGCGGCCCTCAAGGGCTGACCCGCCCCCGCTGCCTCCCGTCGCTTCCCCTTCGCTCCCTGACCGCTCTCCCCCGGCGGGTCAGGGAGCGAAGGAGAGCAGGCGCGGCTCGCGCCGGGCGTCGTCGCCGCTGAGGTTCGCGGGCGCGAGCACGAGCCGGTCGCCCACGTACGCCCTCTCGCCGACGACGCCCGCCCCGAACTCGGCGCCCGCGGTGGCGGCGGGGAGTTTCAGCACGTCCTTGACGGTGTCCACGCCGCCCGGACCGACCCGGAAGACGCGGCCGGGGTTGCGGAGCGTCCCCAGCTGGTGGACGAGCCCGGTCCTGCCCGGTCCGACGGCCAGCGGGAAGTAGCCGTACGAGGTCCCCTCGGACTTCAGGCCCCAGACCAGTGTGCCGGTCGCGAGGTCGTAGGCGCCGACGCGGTCGGTGCCGCCGAGGAGCACCAGGCCGCCGCCGACGAAGGCCTCCCGGCAGGCCTGGGCGTTGCCACTGGTGTCCACGGAGTCGCCGCAGTGCTTGAGCCCCTTGGCCCGGGGGTCGATGGTGGTGCGGACCCGGCCGTCGGGCCCGAGGGCGACGACCCGCCAGTCCTCGGCGAACTTCTCCTTCAGCACGGTGGTGTAGACGACCGGGTCGACGGAGAGGATCCGGCCGATCACCCGGCCCGGCTCGGTGCGCAGCCGCATGCGGACCCTGCCGGTGGCCGGATCGATCTCGCGGAGCTGGCTGTACGCCTTCTCCATCGAGGAGATCGCGCAGTCGGCGATCACGAGGAGCCTGCTGCCGCCCGCCACGCGGCCGGGGTGGCACGTCCCGGGGTCCTCCGTCGGGATGTCGTACAGCTTCCGTCCGTCGGCGACGCTGTACGCGGCGGCCTTCAGGCTCTGGGCGATCGCGACGGTGCCGCCGCTGACCGCGCTGTCGACCATGATCGCCCTGTCGTCGTCGCCGGTCTCGGCCAGCCGCGCGTGCCAGCCGAGCCGGCCGGTGCGCAGGTCGATCATCTGGAGCCGGTTGCAGCGCGTGCCCGTCCAGGCCTCGACGTTCTGGAGGACGACGACCACCTTGCCGTCGGGGGTCGGGTTGACCGGTGTCTCGCAGACGGGCGTCGGGAGGGTGACGCTCCACGCCTCGGAGCCGTCGCCGAGCCGGTGGGCCACGACCCTCTTGTAGACGGCCTGGACGACGGTGTCCCCGACGATCCAGAGGTCCTCGGTCGGGATCGTGCGGCGCGGCAGGTCGGTGCGGTCGTCGACGATCCAGGCGCTCGCCTCGCCCGGCCTGCGCTGGCGCGCGATCTCCTCGGTGGTGGGGGCGCGGGAGGGTGTCGGGGCGGGGCTCCCGCTCGCCGTCGGCGGCGCGGTGGTGGTCGGGGTGGGCGCGCCGCCCTCCCTGTCGGTGCGCTCCCTCGCCGCGTGCTGCTTGGCCGCGGTGTGCCGGCCGGAGCGCTCGCCGAGGGCGTACGCGCCGGTGCCGACGAGGAGGAGCAGGGCGAGGACGCCGGCGATCAGGGGGGCGCGGCGGCGCCAGGTGGGGCCGGGGGGCGGGGGGCCGTATCCGTCCGGCGCGTACGGGTTCCCCGTCACGGTCTGTTGCGGTGGCCGGTGTGCGTACCAGGGCTGCGACATCGGGCTCCCCCTCGTGGTCCTGCGCGGACCGGTGTCCAGAAGTCAGTTCTAGAATTCTATTCTGATATCTGGTCGGGGCGAACGGCGGGGCGGTGGAGCGGCGCGCACCGGCCACGACCCGGAGGCGAAGGATCGGCGAACTTCCGGATTTCGCCTGACCAGAGGGCATACCGGTCAGTAATCTGACTGCCCGTGACCAGTCGTTTCATATCTTCCGCCCCCAGCCGCCGCATGGTCGTCAAGGCCGCCGCGGCCACCGCCGTCGCCGCACCCGCCCTGCTCGGCACGGCCTCGCCGGCGCTCGCCGGCACCGGGGCTCCCGCCTTCCACCACGGCGTCGCCTCCGGCGACCCGCTGCCCGACGGCGTCCTGCTCTGGACGCGCGTCACCCCCACCCCCGAGGCCGTCCCCGGCTCCGGGACCGGCCCGGACGTCCAGGTCGGCTGGGAGCTGGCCGAGGACCGCTCCTTCTCGCGCGTGGTCGCCTCGGGGGCGACCACCGCCACCGCCGCCACCGACCACACCGTGAAGGTCGACGTCCGCGGTCTGCGCCCGGCCACCGCCTACTGGTACCGCTTCACCGCGGGCACCGCCGTCACCCCGTCGGCCCGCACGCGCACCGCACCGGCCCCCGACGCCACCGCCGCCAACGTCCGCTTCGGCGTGGTCTCCTGCGCCAACTGGGAGGCCGGCCACTTCTCCGCGTACCGCCACCTCGCCGGCCGCGCCGACCTGGACGCGATCCTCCACCTCGGCGACTACGTCTACGAGTACGGCACCGGCGTCTACCCCGAGGCGAAGTACGGCGTGCGGCAGCACCAGCCCGGCCACGAGATCGTCTCGCTCGCCGACTACCGGCTGCGCCACGCGACGTACAAGACGGACCCCGACCTCCAGGCGCTGCACGCCGCGCACCCCTTCGTGGCCATCTGGGACGACCACGAGACGGCCAACGACGCCTGGGCGGGCGGCGCGGAGAACCACACGCCGGGCGCCGAGGGCGACTGGGCGGCCCGGATCGCCGCCGCCAAGCAGGCGTACTTCGAGTGGATGCCGGTCCGCACCTCGACCGAGGGCACGGTCTTCCGGCGGCTGCGCTTCGGCAAGCTGGCCGATCTGCACCTGCTGGACCTGCGCTCCTTCCGCTCCGCACCGGCGAAGGTGGGCAGCGGGACGGTGGACGACCCGGAGCGCTCGATCACCGGCCGCGCCCAACTGGACTGGCTGAAGGCCGGGCTGGCGGGCTCGGACGCGGCCTGGCAGCTGGTCGGCACCTCGGTGATGATCTCGCCGGTCGCCTTCGGCTCGCTGCCCGCCCACCTCCTCGCGCCGCTCGCCGAGCTGATGGGCCTGCCCGCCGAGGGGCTCGCGATCAACGTCGACCAGTGGGACGGCTACACGGACGACCGCAAGGAGCTGCTCGCCCACCTGACCTCGCGGGCGATCAGGAACACGGTCTTCCTCACCGGCGACATCCACATGGCCTGGGCCAACGACGTGCCCGTGAAGGCGGCGACGTACCCCTTCTCCGCCTCCGCCGCCACGGAGTTCGTGGTCACCTCGGTGACCTCGGACAACCTCGACGACATGCTCCACGTGGCGCCCGGCACGCTCTCGGTGGTCGCCGCCGGCGCGATCAAGGCGGCCAACCGGCACGTGAAGTGGGTGGACATGGACCACCACGGGTACGGCGTGCTCGACGTGACGGCCGAGCGCTCGCAGATGGACTACTACACCGTCTCCGACAAGCGGGACCCGGCCGCGACGACGGCGTGGGCGCGCTCCTATCGGACGCTCAGTGGAACGCAGCGCGTCGAGCGGGTGTACCAGCCGGTCATCTGACCGTCGATTTTCAGCCACTCCTGCGCATGTTAACGGGAGATCACATCATCACGGCGGGTGGTGGGTTCCGGAGATCGAATCCGGACACACCACCCGCCTCTGTCGTCTGTTTCGTTACGCCCACGTCTCAAACCTCGGAACCGGCGCAAGTTTTTCTTTCCGATGTCCTGAAATGCCCCAGGAATGATTGGGCTTGATCACTGCTCTTGGTGACCTGACATGAACCCGTAATCTCCCGCCGTGGCGAGGAAGTACCTCTCCACGCACCCCCCGCGAGGAGTCACCTGTGCGTGCTCTTGTCCGTATATCGCCGCGCAATTCACGTCGTATGCTCGGCACTGCCGTCATGGCCGGAACCCTGGCCCTGGCACCCCTTTCCGCCCCCGTCGCGGCCGAGGCCACCACCACGCTGGCCGGCGCGTCCGCCGAGGAGTGCGTCGACTCCCACGAGACCGAGGCCCTGTCCGGCGCCCGCAAGGAGCGCGGCGCGGACGTCCACGCCCACGAGCCCAACGAGGTCACGGCCACGCAGGCCAAGGCCATGGACGCGGACCTCAAGAAGAAGCTGGAGGCCGCGCGCCTCACCAACCGCGCCACCGCCACCGTCGGCGCCACCGCGGTCAGCATCCCCGTCTACTTCCACGTCATCCACAGCGGTACGACGGGCAAGCTCAGCGCCACCGACATCAGCAACCAGATGTCCGTGCTCAACTCCGCCTTCGGCGGCCAGGGCACCGGCAACGTGAACACCAACTTCCAGTTCACGCTGGCCGGCACCACCTACACGGACAACGCCTCCTGGTACAACCTGGCCTCCGGCTCCACCGCCGAGAAGGCCATGAAGCAGACCCTCCGCCAGGGCGGCGCCAACGCGCTGAACATCTACACCGCCAACCTCAGCGGCGGCCTGCTCGGCTGGGCGACCTTCCCGTCCTCCTACGCCTCCAACCCGTCCATGGACGGCGTCGTCCTCCTCGACGCCTCCCTGCCGGGCGGCTCGGCGGCCAACTACAACCAGGGCGACACCGCCACCCACGAGGTCGGCCACTGGATGGGCCTCTACCACACCTTCCAGGGCGGCTGCAACGGCAACGGTGACTACGTCGCCGACACCCCGGCCGAGAAGAGCCCGGCCTACGAGTGCCCGACCGGCCGTGACTCCTGCGCCTCGAAGACCGGCGTGGACCCGATCCACAACTTCATGGACTACACGTACGACGCGTGCATGTACCAGTTCACCACCGGTCAGGTGACCCGGATGAACGACCACTGGACCGCGTACCGCGCCTGAGGCCCGAGTCCTCTGACGTACTGACACGTCCGAAAAGCGACGGCCCCCGGGAATCCCCGGGGGCCGTCGCCCGTGTGGCCGGCAAACGCTCAGTCGGCGTCGGCGGCGAGGTCGTCCAGGAAGGAGAGCGCCACGGACCAGGTCCGCTCGGCCGCCTCCGCGTCCCAGTCGGGCAGCTTCGGGTCGGTGTAGAGGTGCCCGGCGCCGCGGTAGCGGTAGATCTCCACGTCCGCCCCGGCCCTGCGCATCTGGAGGTACCAGGCGGACAGCCAGTCGTCCGTCTCGAACGGGTCCGGCTCCGCCACGTGCAGCTGTACGGGCAGGGCGTCCACCGACACGTTCGGCGCGAGGTCCGAGGTGCCGTGGAGCAGCAGCAGCCCGCGCGCCTTCTCGTCCCCGAGCGCCAGGGTCTGGGCGACCGAGGCGCCGAAGGAGAAGCCCGCGTAGACGAGCCCGCGCTCCGAGTAGGGGGCCGCGGCGAGCACGGCCCGCTTCAGCAGTTCGTCCGAGCCGATCTCGTCCTTCTTCGCCATGCCCTCCTCGACCGAAGCGGTCGTCCAGCCGTCGAAGAGGTCCGGCACCCACACCCGGTGGCCGGCGGCCCGGAGCCGCTCGGCCGCGTCCTCGACGGCCGGGCGCAGCCCGTGGACCGAGTGGAAAAGCATGATGTCCATGCGCGCCATCCTGCCACCCGCCGCGCACGGGCGCCGCGCCCGGCTCAGTGCATGCTGCGGACGTCGAGGTGCCGCAGCACCCGGTCCACCACCTCGGGGTCGACCCCCGGTTCGCTGCGGGCCGCGAGGACCTCGTGCCGGGCCGCCGACATCAGCTCCCGCTGGATCCGCTGCACCGCCTTGAAGCGGGCCGCCCGCTCCGCGAAGGCCGTCCGCCGCTCCTCGTCCACCATGTCGGGGCTGATCCGCGCCCCGATGTCGTACGCACCGCGCATCAGCCGCTCCTGCACCTCCTCCGGCAGCTCCTCGACCTCCTGGATCTGCTTCAGCCGCAGTTTGGCGGCCTTCGCCGCCCGGATCGCGAGGTCCCGCTCCAGCGCCCGCTCGGCGTCCGAGTCGGCCTGCACGCCCAGCCTCCTGACCAGCCAGGGCAGGGTGAGCCCCTGGAAGACCAGGGTGGCGACGATCACGCAGAAGGCGATGAAGACGATCTCGTCGCGGCCGGGGAAGGGCGAGCCGTCCTCGGTGCGGAGCGGAATGGCGAGCGCCAGCGCGACCGAGGCCACCCCGCGCATCCCGGACCACCACATGACCACGGTCTCCCGCCAGCTCATGGGGATCTCCTCGTCCACGTCCCGGCCGGAGTGGAGCTTCTTCGCCAGCCAGGTGGCGGGCAGCAGCCACAGCAACCGGATCCCGACGACCACCGCGACCACGGCGGCGCCCCAGCCGAGCATCTCCCACCCGCGGCCCTCGGCCACCCCGAAGACGTGGGTCAGCTCCAGGCCGATGAGGCCGAAGGCGATGCCCGTGACGAGGGTGTCGACGACCTGCCAGAACGTCTGCCCGGCGAGCCGGCCCATGACGTCGTCGGCGTCGGCCGCGTGCTCGGCCAGGAAGAGGGCGGTCAGCAGGACCGAGAGCACGCCGGAGCCGTGCAGCTCCTCGGCGAGCACATAGCTCACGAAGGGGACGAGCAGGGTGAGTCCGGTCTGCAGGGTGGCGTCGCCGAGCAGCCCGACGAGCTTGCCGGAGAGCCAGCCGAGGCCGACGCCGACCGCGATCGCGACGACGGCGGAGAGCACGAACTCGCCCGCCGCCTCCGGCCACGAGAAGTGGCCGGTGACCACGGCGGTGATGGCGACGTGGTAGAGCACGATCGCGGTGACGTCGTTGAAGAGGCCCTCGCCCTCCAGGATCGACACCAGCCGGCGCGGCAGCCCCAGCGAACCGGCGACGGCGGTGGCGGCGACCGGGTCGGGCGGGGCGACCAGCGCGCCGAGCGCGAGGGCGGCGGCGATCGGGATGCCGGGCACGAGCGCGTTCGCGACGGCCCCGACGGCGGCCGTGGTGACGAAGACCAGGGCGACCGCGAGCAGGAAGATGGGCCGCAGATTGGCCGTGAACTGCCGCCAGGAGGTGCGCTGCACGGTGGCGTACAGGAGCGGCGGCAGCACCAGCGGAAGGATGTACTGGGGTGGGATCTCGACGTTCGGTACGAAGGGCAGCACCGCGAGCACCGTCCCGACGAGCGTCATCAGGACGGGCGCGGGCAGTCCGAGCCGCTCACCGAGGGGCACGGTGAGCACGGCGCCGAGCAGCAGCAGGAAGAGCAGGGCCAGTTGATCCACAACCCCACCCTGCCACGAACGTCCGTTTTCGGGCCTCTTGCCCCCGGACGCGCGAGCTGCGCCGCGCGCGACGGAACCTGTGCGGGCGGGTTCCTTCACGGACGACGGGACCGGCGCGGGCCGGTTCCGCCACGCCCGACGGAAGCGCCTACAGGGCTCGGCGCATGGCCCGGTGCGGAATGCCCGCGTCCGGGAACTCGGGGCCGTACACCTCGTATCCGAGCCGCTCGTAGAAGCCGAGCGCGTGCGTCTGCGCGTGCAGGTCGACGGCGGCGAGACCGCGCTCGCGCGCCGCGTCCTCGACGGCCCGGACGAGCGCGGCGCCGACCCCGAGGCCGCGCGCCGCCTTCGCGACGGCGAGCCGCCCGAGCGAGCCCACCGAGGCGTCGCCGCCGGTCTTGCCGGCCGCGTCGGGACCGAACAGGAGCCGCCCGGTGCCCAGCGGCAGCCCGTCCTCGGCCCGGACCGCCAGGACGTGCACGGCGGTCTCGTCGTACGTGTCGTACTCGATCTCCCGCGGAACGCCCTGCTCCTCGACGAAGACCTCGCGGCGCACGGCGAAGCAGGCGTCCCGGTCGGCACGCCCCTCCGCCACGCGGACGGTGTACGCCGTCACCGGCTCTCCGCCTCGATGCGCTCCAGGGCCGTCTGCAGGTCGGCCGGGTAGGTGCTCGCGAACTCGACCCACGAGCCGTCGCCCGGGTGCTCGAAGCCGAGCCGGACGGCGTGCAGCCACTGCCGGGTGAGGCCGAGGCGCTTGGCCATCGTCGGGTCGGCGCCGTACGTCAGGTCGCCGACGCAGGGGTGGCGGTGGGCGGACATGTGCACGCGGATCTGGTGGGTGCGGCCCGTCTCCAGCTTGATGTCGAGCAGCGAGGCCGCCCGGTACGCCTCGATGAGGTCGTAGTGCGTGACGGACGCCTTGCCGTCGGCGGTGACGGCCCACTTGTAGTCGTGGTTCGGGTGCCGGCCGATGGGCGCGTCGATGGTGCCGCTCATCGGGTCCGGGTGGCCCTGGACGAGCGCGTGGTAGCGCTTGTCGACCGTGCGCTCCTTGAACTGGCGCTTGAGCGAGGTGTACGCGTACTCGGACTTGGCGACCACCATCAGACCGGAGGTGCCGACGTCGAGGCGGTGCACGATGCCCTGGCGCTCGGCGGCGCCGGAGGTGGAGATGCGGTACCCGGCGGCGGCGAGGCCGCCGATGACCGTGGTGCCCGTCCAGCCGGGGCTCGGGTGCGCGGCCACCCCGATCGGCTTCATGATCACGACGATGTCGTCGTCGTCGTGGACGATCTCCATGCCCTCGACGGGCTCGGCGACGATCTGGACGGGAGCGGGCGCCCCCGGCATCTCGACCTCGAGCCACGCGCCGCCGCTGACCCGCTCGGACTTGCCGACGACGGAGCCGTCGACCTGGACCTTCCCTGCGGCGGCCAGCTCGGCCGCCTTCGTACGGGAGAACCCGAACATGCGGGCGATGGCGGCGTCGACGCGCTCGCCCTCCAGGCCATCGGGAACGGGCAGCGTGCGGATCTCGGGACTCGTACTCACCCGTCGAGTATGCCTTGTGCGGAAGACGGCGTGTCGTCCGCACGGGTCTGGCTCAGTCCTTGTGGACCGTGCCGTCGGGGTCGAGGCCCCGGAACGACAGGATCACGATCAGGATGCCGCCGCAGACGATCGCCGAGTCGGCGAGGTTGAAGACGGCGAAGTGCGCGGGGGCGATGAAGTCGACGACCGCGCCCTCGAAGACGCCGGGCGAGCGGAAGATCCGGTCGGTGAGGTTGCCGAGGGCGCCGCCGAGCAGCAGGCCGAGGGCGATCGCCCAGGGCAGGCTGTAGAGCTTCCGCGCCAGCCGGATGATCACCACGATCACGGCGGCGGCGATGCAGGTGAAGATGATCGTGAAGGCCTCGCCCATGCCGAAGGCGGCGCCCGGGTTCCGGATCGCCTCGAACCGCAGCAGGTCGCCGATCACCTTGATCGGCTCGCGGCCCTCCAGCTTCTCGACCACGACGATCTTGCTGCCCAGGTCGAGGAGGTAGGCCAGCAGGGCCACGACGAACAGGGCGAGGATCCTGCGCCGGCCGCGCGGCCGCTCCTCGGAAGCGGCCGCCCCGTCGGCGGGCACCCCGTCCGCGGGCGCGCCGCCGAGGGCCGCCCCGTCGGACGCGGCCGGCTCCTCGGCCCCTGCTGAATCCGGCGTACCGATGATGCGCTCCGCCTCTGCCACGTGAGTGAGTCCCTCGACCTCGATGCCTGACCGTGCACCGAGGGTACGGCACAGGCGTGCGAGGCCGTCAGCCGCGCCGCTCCTGCCGCTGCTTGTCCTCGACGCACAGCGTGGCCCGCGGGAACGCCTGCATCCGCGCCTTGCCGATCGGCTTGCCGCAGACCTCGCACAGGCCGTACGTGCCCGCGTCGAGCCGCTCCAGGGCGTGCTCGGTCTGCTCCAGCATCTCGCGCGCGTTGGCCGCGAGGGCCAGCTCGTGCTCGCGCGTGATGTTCTTGGTGCCCGTGTCGGCCTGGTCGTCGCCCGCGCCGTCGCCCGAGTCCCGCATCAGACCGGTGAGCTCCTCCTGGGAGTGCGCCAGCTCGCTGCGGAGCCGCAGCACCTCCGACTGGAGGCCGCTGCGGGCCTCCGCGACCTCCTCCGGCGTCCAGGGGTCCTCGCCGGGACGCACCGCGAGGTCACCGGCGCGGGCCTGGGGCACCGCCGCCTCGTCCTCGACGGTCGTGACGCCACCCGCGGTCTTCTTCGCTGCCACCGTCCTGGCTCCTGTCTGCTTCTTCGCGTCCGCCGCCTTCTTGGCGGGCGTCTTCTTCGCCACGGCCTTCCTGGCCGGGGTGGTCTTCTTCGCCGGGGCCTTCTTCGCGGGCGCCTTCCCGGCCGCCGCCTTCCCGGCGACCGTCGACTTCTTCCCGGCCACGCCCTTGACGTCCGCGACGCCCGCGGCGTCCTCGGCGTCCGTGCCGTCCACGGCGTCCAGGCCCGCGCCCGGGGAACCGGCGGACCGGGGCGCCGCCCCGGCCTTCGGGACCTTCGAGGACTTCTTCGCGGCGGTCTTCTTCGCCACCATGTCGCGGCCCCTTCACATTTTGTGATCTTGCTCGCGAATCGTGCTGGGACGATAAATCGGCCCGGGGCCCGCGGCAACGGGGCACGCCGCCGTTCCCGCCCGCCCCCGCACCCCACGGGACGGGCCTGCCTCCGTTGTGCCCAGCTCCCCGCCCGGTTATCCGTGCCACCCCTCCCCCACATGGCCGCATCCGAAGTCCGCGCCCCCCCGTATGACCATTCGGGTCACCCGGAAACCGGTCTGCCGCCCCTCCCCGGGCCCCGTACACTGGGCGCAGCGAGAGGCTTGGATGGGGACGAGTAGCGTCGTACGCAGCCGTGAGCGACCCGGGGATGGTGAGAGCCCGGGGGCGAGCCCGATGTGAAGCATCACCCCGGAGCTGTCGGAAGAAAGCCGCTGACCGAACCCCGGTCGGCCGGTGACTAGACCCGATGTCGCGACCCCAATGAGGGGGCTCAGGGCGTCCGCGCCCGGGGCCAAGGAGGGTGGTACCGCGGGAGCAGCGCTCTCGTCCCTCCGGACGGAACGAGAATCAGTCCGCCGGAGGAAGATCGATGTCGCAGTACCGCCAGGTGCCCGCCCAGGTCGACCTGCCCGCGCTGGAGCACGCCGTGCTCGATTTCTGGCGCGAGAGCAAGGTCTTCGCGAAGACCCTGGAGCAGTCCGAGGGCCGCCCCGAGTGGGTGTTCTACGAGGGCCCGCCCACCGCCAACGGCATGCCCGGCGCCCACCACATCGAGGCCCGCGTCTTCAAGGACGTCTTCCCCCGCTTCCGGACCATGCGCGGCTACCACGTGGCCCGCAAGGCCGGCTGGGACTGCCACGGCCTGCCCGTCGAGCTCGCCGTCGAGAAGGAGCTCGGCTTCTCCGGCAAGAAGGACATCGAGGCGTACGGCATCGCCGAGTTCAACGAGAAGTGCCGCGAGTCCGTGACCCGGCACACCGACGCCTTCGCCGAGCTGACGACCCGCATGGGCTACTGGGTCGACCTCGACGACGCGTACCGCACCATGGACCCCTCGTACATCGAGTCGGTCTGGTGGTCGCTGAAGCAGATCTTCGAAAAGGACCTGCTCGTCCAGGACCACCGCGTCGCCCCCTGGTGCCCCCGCTGCGGCACCGGCCTGTCGGACCACGAGCTGGCGCAGGGGTACGAGACGGTCGTCGACCCGTCCGTCTTCGTCCGCTTCCCGCTGACCTCCGGCCCGCTCGCCGGCCGGGCGGCGCTCCTCGTGTGGACGACGACCCCCTGGACCCTGGTGTCCAACACGGCCGTCGCCGCCCACCCCGAGGTGACCTACGTCGTCGCCACGGACGGCGACGAGAGCCTCGTCGTCGCGCAGCCGCTCCTGGAGAAGGCGCTCGGCGAGGGCTGGGTCACCACCGGCGAGACCTTCACCGGCAAGGACATGGAGCGCTGGACCTACCGGCGCCCCTTCGAGCTGGTCCCCTTCGACGCCCCCGCCCACTACGTGGTCAACGCCGAGTACGTGACCACCGAGGACGGCACGGGTCTGGTCCACCAGTCCCCCGCGTTCGGTGAGGACGACCTCAAGGTCTGCAAGGCGTACGGCCTCCCGGTGGTGAACCCGGTCCGCCCCGACGGCACCTTCGAGGAGGACCTCCCGCTGGTCGGCGGCGTCTTCTTCAAGAAGGCCGACGAGGCCCTCACCGCCGACCTCGACGCGCGCGGCCTGCTCTTCAGGCACGTCCCGTACGAGCACAGCTACCCGCACTGCTGGCGCTGCCACACGGCCCTGCTCTACTACGCGCAGCCGTCCTGGTACATCCGTACGACCGCGGTCAAGGACCGGCTCCTCCAGGAGAACGAGAAGACCAACTGGTTCCCGGACTCGGTCAAGCACGGCCGCTTCGGCGACTGGCTCAACAACAACATCGACTGGGCGCTCTCCAGGAACCGCTACTGGGGCACCCCGCTGCCGATCTGGCGCTGCGAGGACGACCACCTGACGTGCGTGGGCTCGCGCGCGGAGCTGACCGAGCTGACGGGCACCGACCAGTCGGAGCTGGACCCGCACCGGCCGTTCATCGACGACGTGACGTTCCCGTGCCCGAGCTGCTCGAAGACGGCGACGCGCGTGCCCGAGGTCATCGACGCCTGGTACGACTCGGGCTCGATGCCGTTCGCGCAGTACGGCTACCCGTACCAGAACAAGGAGCTGTTCGAGAGCCGCTACCCGGCGCAGTTCATCTCCGAGGCGATCGACCAGACCCGCGGCTGGTTCTACACGCTGATGGCCGTCGGCACGCTGGTCTTCGACAAGTCCTCGTACGAGAACGTGGTCTGCCTCGGCCACATCCTCGCCGAGGACGGCCGCAAGATGTCCAAGCACCTGGGCAACATCCTCCAGCCGATCCCGCTGATGGACCAGCACGGCGCCGACGCCGTGCGCTGGTTCATGGCGGCCGGCGGCTCCCCGTGGGCGGCGCGCCGCGTCGGCCACGGCACGATCCAGGAGGTCGTCCGCAAGACCCTCCTGACGTACTGGAACACGGTCGCCTTCCAGGCGCTGTACGCCCGTACGTCCGGCTGGGCCCCGTCGGCGGCCGACCCGGCCCCGGCCGACCGCACGGTCCTCGACCGCTGGCTGCTCTCCGAGCTGAACACGCTGGTCGCCGAGGTCACCGAGGCGATGGAGTCGTACGACACCCAGCGGGCCGGCAAGCTGCTCTCGGCCTTCGTCGACGACCTGTCCAACTGGTACGTGCGCCGGTCCCGGCGCCGGTTCTGGCAGGGCGACAAGGCGGCCCTGCGGACCCTCCACGACGTCGTCGAGACCGTCACCCGCCTGATGGCCCCGCTCACCCCGTTCATCACCGAGCGGGTCTGGCAGGACCTCATCGTCCCCGTGACGCCGGAGGCCCCCGAGTCCGTCCACCTGTCGACGTGGCCGGAGGCGGACACCACGCTGATCGACAGGACGCTCTCCGAGCAGATGGTCCTGGTCCGCCGCCTGGTGGAGCTGGGCCGCGCGACGCGCGCCGAGTCGGGCGTGAAGACCCGTCAGCCGCTGTCGCGCGCGCTGGTGGCCGCGGCGGGCTTCCCCGCCCTGTCGCCCGAGCTGCAGGCCCAGATCACCGAGGAGCTGAACGTCTCCTCGCTCGCCTCCCTGTCCGAGGTCGGCGGCTCGCTCGTCGACACGACGGCCAAGGCGAACTTCCGGGCCCTCGGCAAGCGCTTCGGCAAGGGCGTCCAGGACGTGGCGAAGGCGGTGGCCGCGGCCGACGCGGCGGTGCTGTCCCTGGCCCTGCGCGGCGGCGAGGCGACCCTGGAGGTGAACGGCGAGACGATCACCCTCACCCCCGAGGAGGTCATCATCACGGAGACCCCGCGGGAGGGCTGGTCGGTCGCCTCGGACTCCGGCGCCACGGTCGCCCTGGACCTGGAGATCACCCCGGAGCTGCGGAAGGCGGGTCTGGCCCGGGACGCGATCCGGCTGATCCAGGAGGCCCGCAAGAACAGCGGTCTGGACGTGGCGGACCGCATCGCGCTGCGGTGGGCGTCGAAGGACCCGGAGGTCACGGAGGCGCTCACGGCCCACGCGGAGCTGATCGCGGACGAGGTGCTGTCGACGGACTACGCGGCGGGTGACCCGGACGCCACGTTCGGCCCGGCGTTCGAGGACGAGTCCCTCGCCCTCACCTTCCACCTGCGCAAGGCCTGACCTCCCCCGCGCCCCGAAGGGCCCGGCACCCCCGCGGTGCCGGGCCCTTCGCGCAGCCGTACGTCGTGCTCCCGCGCGTGCCCGGCGCGTGTCCGGGAACGACGGAGGGCCGGGCCCTGGGGGAAACCAGGACCCGGCCCTTCCGACTGCCGACGGCTACGTGCTCAGCGCACGCGCGTCCGCCGCCTCAGTTGTCGTCCTCGTCGATGAGGAACCCGCGCATCGGCGCCGGCGCCTGCTGCATCGGCTGCGGAGCCTGCGGCCGCACCGGAGCCATCGGCTGCGTCATCGCCGGGGACATCTGCTGCTGGCCGCCGTAGGACGGCGCACCGCCCATGGACGGTCCACCACCCATCCCGCCGCCGCCACCGTAGGACGGGGCACCGGCACCGGCCGAGGCCATGGACGGGGCCGGCGGCAGGGAAGCCGTCGCCGGGGTCCGCGGCGGAGCCAGCGAGTCGTCCGCCTGGGTCTCCAGCTGACGCAGCTGCGACTCCAGGTAGGACTTCAGACGGGTCCGGTACTCCCGCTCGAAGCCGCGCAGGTCCTCGACCTTGCGCTCCAGCGTGGCGCGGGCGGACTCGAGCGAGCCCATCGCGACGCGGTGCTTCTCCTGCGCGTCCCGCTCCAGGGCGTCGGCCTTGGCGCGGGCGTCCCGCTCCAGGCCCTCGGCGCGCGAGCGCGCCTCGCCGACGATCTTGTTGGCCTCGGAACGGGCCTCCGCGATCGCCTGGTCGGCGGTCTGCTGGGCCAGCGAGAGGACACGCGCGGCGCTGTCGCCACCGGGGGCCTGCGGGGCCTGCGGCTGCATCTGCTGCTGCGGGTGCCCCATGGGGCCGCCCTGCATCGGGCCGGGGCCCATCGGTCCGCCCTGCATCGGGCCGGGGCCCATGGGCCCGCCCTGCATGGGGCCGGCGGGAAGCTGGGGGGCGCCGGAGGGCAGCTGCGGCGGGCCCATCTGCGGCGGCTGCTGCTGGACCGGCGGTCCGGATATGGCGGCGGGCACGGGGGCGCCGGGTCCGACCGGGCGGTCCTGCTGCTCCGGCGGCTTGCGCATGCCCTGCTGCTGCTGGTTCTGCGCGGCGGCACGCGTCGCGGCGGCCAGCTTGGCGCGCAGGTCCTCGTTCTCGCGGAGCAGGCGGGTCAGCTCGGCCTCGACCTCGTCGAGGAAGGCATCGACCTCGTCCTCGTCATAGCCTTCTCGAAGGCGGACGGTCGTGAACTGCTTGTTCCGCACGTCCTCGGGGGTCAGCGGCATCTCTTCTTCACCTCTACGTAGTCGTCGGCAGTCGGCAAGACCGTATCGTCCACTTTCTCCTCCACCATCACCTCGCGAAACTGCTCACGATGGAGATCAGGATGTAGACGATGATCATCAGAACGAAGAAGGACAGGTCGAGTGCCACGCCTCCGAGACGCAGCGGCGGGATGAACCGCCGCAGAAGCTTGAGCGGTGGATCGGTGACAGTGTAGGTGGCCTCGAGAACGACCACCATCGCCTTGCCGGGTTCCCATGAACGGGCGAACTGGAAGACGTAGTCCATGACCAGCCGGAAGATCAGGAAGACCAGGAAGCACATCAGCACGATGTAGACCACTTGTAGTGCGACGCCCATCCCGCGTTTCCCTCTCCCCTGGCTCTCGCGCTCTCACTTGTTCCGGCCGCCTCGCGGCCGGTCCGTCCGGTTTCGTTTCTCAGCTCTGGTTGAAGAATCCGCCCTCTGCGATCCGGGCCTTGTCCTCCGCCGTGACATCGACGTTAGCAGGCGACAACAGGAACACCTTCTGCGTCACGCGCTCAATGCTGCCATGGAGCCCGAAGACGAGTCCGGCGGCAAAGTCGACAAGTCGCTTCGCGTCCGTGTCGTCCATCTCCGTGAGGTTCATGATCACGGGGGTGCCCTCGCGGAAGTGTTCCCCGATGGTACGGGCCTCGTTGTAGGTCCGGGGGTGCAGCGTGGTGATGCGGTAGGGCTCCCGCTCGGACACGACCTTGGGCATGATCACCGGTGCGTTCTTCTCCAGGCTCGGGCGTTCGGGTGTGATGGATGCCACGGGGGCAATTCGGGCCGGACGTCCACTTTCGGCGAGTACCGGGACGGACTGGGCGACCGGCTCGCGCGGGGCGGGCGGCTGCACCACTCGTACCGGCTCCTCGCGCTCCACCTGGCGCGGGGGGGTGTGGCGCCGCTCCCTCTCGGGCTCCGGCTCCAGCTCGGGTTCGAAGTCGTCATCGGGGTCGAAGCCCCGGCCGTCGTACCCATCGTCCTCCACGAGGCCGAGGTAGACCGCCATCTTGCGCATCGCGCCGGCCATTCTCCGATTCCTCCGCTCTGTGGTGGATCGGCCTCGTCACCAAGTGCCAGCGATCCACGGGTCACCCCCACCGTTCTGGGGAATGACCATATTTTCTGCTGTGGTCCGACCTGCTTCGCGACGTTACCCGAGCTTCGGGCGGACTCCGAGTACCGCCGTACCGACGCGTACGTGTGTCGCCCCGGCCGCGACGGCCTCCTCGAGGTCCGCACTCATGCCCGCGGACACCATGTTCGCAGCCGGACGGGTCGCGCGCAGGGCAGTCGACAAATCCATGAGGCGGTCGAACGCGGCGCGTTGCCTGCCCGCGTACGGGCCGCTGAGCGGCGCGACCGTCATGAGGCCGTCCAGCCGCACCCCCGGAGCCGCGTCCACGGCCGCCGCCAACTCCTCGATCCCGTCGGGCGACACGCCGCCGCGGTCGCCGCGCGCCCCCGACTCGGCGTCGAGGGCGACCTGGATCAGGCAGCCGAGTTCCCGCTCCGCCCTCCCAGCCGCCGCGGAGAGCGCGGAGACGAGCTTCAGGCGGTCGACGGACTGCACCAGATCGGCATAACCCACCACGGATCTGACCTTGTTGGTCTGCAACTGGCCCACGAAGTGCCAGGTGAGGTCGAGGTCGGAACAGGCGGCCGCCTTGGGTGCGGCGTCCTGGTCCCGGTTCTCGGCGACATGGCGCACCCCGAGTCCGTGGAGGATCCGCACGTCGCTCGCGGGGTAGGTCTTGGTGACCACGATGAGGGTCACCTCCTCCCGCGCGCGTCCGGCGGCGGCGCAGGCGGCGGCGATGCGCTCCTCCACCCGGGCCAGGTTCTCGGCGAGTTCCGACGTGCGGTCCGTCATGTCTCTTCTCGGTTCAACCAGACATATCCCGCGAGTCGCCCCGTGGTGCGGTCGCGGCGGTACGAGTAGTGGTCGCGCGACTCCAGGGTGCAGACCCCGGCGTCCTCGACGTCCCGGACCCCGAGCCGTTCGAGCTGGGCGCGCACTCCGGCGGCGACGTCGACGGCGGGGGTGCCCCAGGAGGTCTCGGCGGCGGCGGCCGGTTCGGCGGCGGCCACCTTGGCGCGCATCGCCTCCGGCACCTCGTAGCAGCGGCCGCAGACGGAGGGCCCGGTGCGGGCGACGATCCGGGCGGGGTCGGCGCCGCGTTCGACCATGGCCTTCACGGCGGCGGGGACGACCCCGGCCACCATCCCCGGCCGCCCGGCGTGGGCGGCGGAGACGACCCCGGCGACGGGGTCGGCGAGCAGAACGGGGACGCAGTCCGCGGTGAGGACGGCGAGGGCGAGTCCCCGCTCCGAGGTGACGAGCCCGTCGACCTCGGGGACGGGCCCGGTGCTCCAGGGGCCGTCGACCCCGGCGACGTCGGCGCCGTGGACCTGGTTCATCCAGACCACCCGCGCCGGGTCGAGCCCGAGCTCCTCGGCCGCCCGGGTGCGGTTGGCGCGTACGGCCACCGGGTCGTCCCCCACCGCGCCGCCGAGGTTGAGCTCCTCGTACGGAACGGCGCTCACCCCGCCCCACCGGTCGGTGAAGGCGAAGTGCGCGCCGTTCGCGTGGAAGCGGTGCCCTATCACTTCAGGAAGTCCGGGACATCCAGCTCTTCGGCCGGGCTGTCCGCGTACGGACGGGCCGGGGGGACCACCGGCGGGACCGGCGGCAGCGGGGTGTCGTTGACGACCGGGGCGGGCTCGGCCGGGGCGGCCGGGGGCTCCTCGCGCGGGGCGACCGTGCCGAGGCCGCCGAGCGGGCGGGAGGGCTCGGTGGCGCGGGGTGCCGGGGCCGGCTCCTCGCGCTTGGCCGAGACCGAGCCGATGATGTTGTCGCGGCGGGCCGGCGGCTGCCCGCCGTCGAAGCCGGCGGCGATGACGGTGACCCGGACCTCGTCGCCGAGGGCGTCGTCGATGACGGCGCCGAAGATGATGTTGGCCTCGGGGTGGGCGGCCTCGCTGACCAGCTGCGCGGCCTCGTTGATCTCGAAGAGGCCGAGGTCGCTGCCGCCGGAGATGGAGAGCAGGACGCCGCGGGCGCCGTCGATGGAGGCCTCGAGGAGCGGCGAGGAGATCGCCATCTCGGCCGCCGCGACCGCGCGGTCGTCGCCGCGGGCGGAGCCGATGCCCATGAGGGCCGAGCCGGCCTCGGACATGACCGACTTGACGTCGGCGAAGTCGAGGTTGATCAGGCCGGGGGTGGTGATGAGGTCGGTGATGCCCTGGACACCGCTCAGGAGCACCTGGTCGGCCGACTTGAAGGCGTCGAGCACGGAGACCTGGCGGTCCGAGATCGAGAGCAGCCGGTCGTTCGGGATGACGATGAGGGTGTCGACCTCTTCGCGGAGCTCCGCGATGCCGTCCTCCGCCTGGTTGGCGCGACGGCGGCCCTCGAAGGTGAACGGGCGGGTGACCACACCGATCGTCAGGGCGCCGAGGGAGCGCGCGATGTTGGCGACGACGGGCGCGCCGCCGGTGCCGGTGCCGCCGCCCTCGCCTGCGGTGACGAAGACCATGTCGGCCCCCTTGAGGACCTCCTCGATCTCCTCACGGTGGTCCTCTGCCGCCTTGCGACCGACGGCCGGGTTCGCCCCGGCCCCGAGGCCGCGGGTGAGTTCGCGGCCGACGTCGAGCTTGACGTCGGCGTCGCTCATCAACAGCGCTTGCGCGTCCGTGTTGATGGCGATGAACTCGACGCCCTTGAGACCGACCTCGATCATTCGGTTGATGGCATTGACACCACCGCCGCCGACACCGATGACCTTGATGACTGCGAGGTAGTTCTGCGGTGCTGCCACGTCGAAGGCCTCTCGCCTCGAGTTACGTGTCGCCGCTTCGCGCTGGTGGCGCCGCGACGACGGATGCCGATTGGGGCGGTCCGGAACGCCGACCCAAACCCTAACCTTGAAGTTTAGGGTTACCAGTGTCTCTGTTCGCTGGACTCTTCCGAACAGGACACTAAGTCGACAAGTGGCGCGCGTTCAACGAACACGCCGAACCTCCCGTTTTTCTTTTCACCCTATGTGATCACCCGTAGCGCTGGCCAACCAGGGTGCTGGCCAGCGGCGATGGGCGTCAACTCCCCGACGAGGCGGGCGCCGTGGGAGCACTTACATCGAAGTGCCCCGCTTTGGGTGCCGCCTTCATCAGAGCGGTCAGAACCCGGGCCTTCGCGGGCCCGAATTCGGAGCTGCCCCAGAAGACGGTGCGGCCGTCGGTGAGTTCCAGGGTGACGGAGTCGTACGACGCGACGCGCACGACACGAGTGTCGCGGGCGATCGGGTCGGGGAGTTCACTCCTGACGCGGACCGCCTCCTGGAGCAGTCGGTCGGCGCCGAACCGGCGCAGGCTGGGTGAGCCGGCGGCGGACAGGACGAGCCGGGGCACACCGGGGGTGGGCTTCCCGACGGTCGCGAACGGCAGTCCCGATCTGTCCACTTCGGTGAACTTTCCCCCCTTCTCCCAGAGGAGAACGGGCTTCCGTTCCGTCACTTTCAGACCGATTCCGTGCGGCCAGGACCGCACCACGTCGACCGACTCGATCCGCGGGAAGGCCGCGGCGAGCCGGCCCTCGATCGCTTCGGTGTCCACCGAGACGAGCGGGGCGCCGAGGGGGACGGCGGCGGTCGCCTCGATCTGACGCGCACTCAGGACCCGGACGCCCGAAGTCTTCACACGTTCCACACGGAACCAGCTCGACCCGTAGAGCGCCCAGAAGCCGCCGACGACCAGCGCCACCGCGGCGAGCGCGATCAGCAGGACGCGGACGCCGGGCGCGCGGAACCCCTTGGTCCGCGCGCCCGGCCGTCCCGACGGTCGCTCCGGAGACCCCTTGGGCTTGCCCGTACCGCTCTTCTCGGCCGTCGTCGGTCCGGCTGCCACCTGGGGTCTCCTGCCTTCTGCCCTCGCCGCCGCCCGCTACGCCTGCCGGCGGGCCGCGATCGCCTCGTACACCATGCCGACGAGCAGGTCGTCGGCGTCCCGGCGGCCGAACTCGGCGGCGGCGCGGGACATCTCGTACAGCCGGTGCGGATCGGCCAGTACGGGCAGGACGTTGGCCTGCACCCACTGCGGCGACAGCTCCGCGTCGTCGACGAGGAGTCCACCGCCGGCCTTCACCACCGGCTGGGCGTTGAGCCGCTGTTCGCCGTTGCCGATGGGCAGCGGGACGTACGCGGCGGGGAGCCCGACGGCGGAGAGTTCGGCGACGGTCATCGCGCCCGCGCGGCAGAGCATCATGTCGGCCGCGGCGTACGCGAGATCCATCCGGTCCACGTACGGTACCGGCACGTACGGCGGCATTCCGGGCATGTTGTCGACACGCGGCACCTCGTTCTTCGGGCCGACCGCGTGCAGGATCTGGATGCCGGAGCGCTGGAGCACCGGCGCGATCTGCTGGATGACCTCGTTGAGCCGCCGGGCGCCCTGCGAGCCGCCGGAGACCAGCAGCGTCGGCAGGTTGGGGTCGAGGCCGAAGGCGGCGCGCGCCTCGGGCCGCACCCGGGCCCGGTCGAGGGTCGCGATGGTGTGGCGCAGCGGGATGCCGATGTACCGGGCGTTGCGCAGCTTGCTGTCCGGGGTGGCGACGGCGACCCCGGCGGCGTACCGCGAACCGATCTTGTTGGCCAGGCCGGGCCGGGCGTTGGCCTCGTGGACCACGATCGGCACGCCGAGCCGCTTGGCCGCCAGGTAGCCCGGCAGCGCCACGTACCCGCCGAAGCCCACCACGCAGTCGGCCTTGGTGCGCTCGAGGATCTGCTCGGCGGCCTTGATGGTGCCGCGCAGCCGTCCGGGGACGGTGATCAGCTCGGGCGTGGGCTTGCGGGGCAGCGGTACGGCGGGGATGAGCGCCAGCTCGTAGCCCCGCTCGGGGACGAGCCGGGTCTCCAGACCCTTCTCCGTGCCCAGCGCCGTGATGCCCACGGTGAGGTCCTGCCTGCGCAGGGCGTCCGCGAGGGCGAGCGCGGGCTCGATGTGGCCGGCGGTCCCCCCACCGGCGAGTACGACATGCACCGAAATTCACCGCTCTCCGGACGGGCGCTTCTTGACGCGCCGTCGCATCGACTTCCATCTCACCCCGGCCCGCTTGCCCCAGCCGGGGCGGCGCATGGCCAGGGCCGCTTTCGCGGCGGGTTCCTGTCGCGCGAAGGCGATCAGGAGCCCGACGGCGAACATGGTCGGCAGCAGGGCCGACCCCCCGTACGAGAACAGCGGGAGCGGGACTCCGGCGATCGGCAGCAGACCGAGCACCGCACCGATGTTGATCACGGCCTGCGCCGTGATCCAGGTGGTCACGCCTCCCGCGGCGTACCTCACGAAGGGGTCCTCCGTGCGTCCGGCCACGCGGATACCCGCATAGCCTAGGGCCGCGAACAGGGCCAGTACCGACAGCGTCCCCGCCAGACCCAGTTCCTCACCGGTGACGGCGAAGATGAAGTCGGTGTGGGCTTCGGGGAGTTGTCCCCATTTTTCCACACTCGCGCCCAGGCCGGAACCGAACCATCCGCCCGACGCCAGAGCATAGATGCCGTGCGCGGCCTGGAGACAGGGGGCACCCTCTCCCCCGGGGTCGGTGGCGCCGAGGCACTCGAAGCGCTTCAACCGGTGGGGGCTCGTCTTGATGAGCAGCATCCCGAGGGCGCCGGACACCGCGAGGACCCCGACGAAGAGCCGGGTGGGGGCGCCCGCCGTCCACAGCAGTCCGAAGAGGATCGCGGTGAGGATGATGGCGGTGCCCATGTCGCCGCCGAGCATGATCAGCCCGAGCAGCATGAACGTCCCCGGGACCAGCGGCACCAGCATGTGCTTCCACTGGGTGAGGAGCTTCATGTCCTGTTTGCGGGCGAGGAGGTCGGCGCCCCACAGGATCAGCCCCAGCTTGCCGAACTCGCTGGGCTGGAGCATGAACGGGCCGCCCAGCGAGATCCAGTTCTGGTTGCCGCCGACGGAGTGCCCTATCCCCGGGATCTGGACGAGCACCATCAGGAAGACCGCGCCGACCAGGATCGGGTAGGCGAGCGCCCGGTGCAGCTTCACCGGCATCCGGGAGGCGAGGAGCAGCAGCCCGGTGCCGAGGAGCGCGGCGACGAACTGCTTGCGGAAGAAGTAGGACGGCACGAGCTCGTAGCGGAGCGCCGTGATCATCGAGGCCGAGTAGACCATCACCAGGCCGAGCGTGGTGATGAGCATCCCCGCGCCGATGATCACGTAGTACGCCGTGAGCGGCCGGTCCCAGGCCCGCTGCGCCTGCACGTACCACCGCCGCGGGCCGCCGCCGCGCGGGCCCCGCGGGGTCGCGGGCGTCCGGCCCCCGCCGCGGACGGCGGACGGCCGGCGCGTTCCGGCGATCTTGCTCGGCATGGTCGCTGCCCCCTCCAGTCGTGCCCGGTCGTGCCGGACCCTCTCGCTGGTCAGGTCAGGCGTCTCCGGTGGCGGCGAGGGCGCGGACCGCGTCCGCGAAGGCCTCGCCCCGCTTGTTGTAGTTGGTGAACATGTCCATCGAGGCGCAGGCCGGGGCGAGGAGCACGGTGTCCCCCGGGCGGGCGAGCCGGGCCGCCTCGCGGACCGCCTCGGACATCGCCCCAGTGTCGGTCCGGTCGAGGTCCACCACCGGGACCTCCGGGGCGTGTCGCGCGAGGGCTTCGCGGATCAGGGCGCGGTCGGCGCCGATCAGCACGGCACCGCGCAAGCGCTTCGCCGACTTCTGCACCAGCTCGTCGAAGGTCGCGCCCTTGGCGAGGCCGCCGGCGATCCAGACGATCGGGTCGTAGGCGGCCAACGAGGCTTCCGCGGCATGGGTGTTGGTGGCCTTGGAGTCGTCGACGTACGTCACTCCCCCGACCTCCTCGACCAGTTCGATGCGGTGCGGGTCGGGCCGGAAGGCCCGCAGCCCGTCCCGTACGGCCTTGGCGTCGACGCCGTAGGCGCGGGCGAGGGCCGCCGCGGCGAGCGCGTTGGCGATGTTGTGCGGGGCGGGCGGCTGGACGTCGGCGACCTCTGCCAGCTCCTGGGCGTTCTTCTGTCGGTTGGGGACGAACGCCCGGTCGACGAGGATGCCCTCAACGACGCCGAGCTGGGAGAGGCCGGGGGTGCCGAGGGTGAAGCCGATGGCCCGGCAGCCCTCCTCGACGTCCGCCTCGCGGACCAGGTCCTCGGTGACCGCGTCGGCGACGTTGTAGACGCAGGCGACCTGGTTGCCCTCGTAGACGCGGCCCTTGTCGGCGGCGTACGCCTCCATCGAGCCGTGCCAGTCCAGGTGGTCGGGAGCCAGGTTGAGCACGGCGGCCGAGTGGGCGCGGACGGACGGCGCCCAGTGGAGCTGGTAGCTGGAGAGCTCGACGGCGAGCACGTCGTACGTCTCCTCGCCGAGGACGGCGTCGAGGAGCGAGACGCCGATGTTCCCGACGGCGGCGGTCCGCAGGCCCGCCGCCTCCAGGATCGAGGCGAGCATCCGCACGGTCGTGGTCTTGCCGTTGGTGCCCGTGACGGCGAGCCAGGGGGCCGCGTCGGGCCCCCGCAGCCGCCAGGCGAGCTCGACGTCGCCCCAGACCTCCACGCCCGCCTCCGCGGCGGCCGTGAAGAGCGGCTTGTCGGGCCGCCAGCCGGGGGTGGTGACGACGAGCTCGGTGCCGGACGGCAGGGTCGCCCCGTCGCCGAGGCGGACGGCGATGCCCTCCGCCTCCAGCTCCGCGGCCTGCGCCCGGGAGCGCTCGTCGTCGCCGTCGTTGACGACGGTCACCTCGGCGCCCAGGCCGTGCAGCACACGGGCGGCCGGGATGCCGGAGACGCCGAGCCCCGCGACGGTGACCTTCTTGCCCTGCCAGTCCAGCTGTTCGCTCACTTGTCGGCTGCCCATCCGGCGTAGAAGAGGCCCAGGCCCACGATGACGCACATGCCCTGGATGATCCAGAACCGGACGACGACCAGGACCTCGGACCACCCCTTGAGCTCGAAGTGGTGCTGGAGGGGGGCCATCCGGAAGACCCGCTTGCCCGTCATGCGGAAGGAACCGACCTGGATGACCACGGACATGGTGATCAGGACGAAGAGACCGCCGAGCAGGGCGAGGAGGAGCTCCGTACGGGAGCAGATGGCGAGACCGGCGAGCGCGCCGCCGAGGGCCAGAGAGCCGGTGTCGCCCATGAAGATCTTGGCGGGCGAGGTGTTCCACCAGAGGAAGCCGAAGCAGGCGCCCATCAGGGCGGAGGCCACCACCGCGAGGTCCAGCGGGTCGCGGACCTCGAAACAGGCGTTGGGATTCGTCAGGTCCATCGCGTTGGCGCAGGACTCCTGGAACTGCCAGAGCCCGATGAAGGTGTACGCGCCGAAGACCATCACGGAGGCGCCGGTCGCCAGACCGTCCAGACCGTCCGTCAGGTTCACGCCGTTGGACATGGCGAGGATCATGAAGAGCGCCCACACCACGAAGAGCACCGGGCCGATGGACCAGCCGAAGTCGGTGATGAAGGAGAGCTTCTCGGAGGCGGGGGTCAGTCCGCGCATGTCGGCGAACTGCAGCGAGAGCACGGCGAAGGCGATGCCGACGATCAGCTGGCCGGCCATCTTCGCCTTGGCGCGCAGGCCGAGCGACCGCTGCTTGACGATCTTGATGTAGTCGTCGAGGAAGCCGACGAGGCCCATGCCCGCCATGAGGAACAGCACCAGGACACCCGAGTACGTCGGGTCCTCGCCGGTGATGACCTTCGCCAGGGCGTACGCGATGAGCGTGGCCAGGATGAAGGAGATGCCGCCCATGGTGGGCGTGCCCTTCTTCCCGAGGTGGCCGCGCGGGCCGTCGTCGCGGATGAACTGCCCGTATCCCTTGCGGGCGAGCAGCTTGATGAGCAGCGGGGTGCCGATCAGGGTGAGGAAGAGGCCGATGGCCCCCGCGAAGAGGATCTGCCTCATCGGCCGACGACCTCGCTCCCGGTGTCGAGCAGCGCGATCGCCACCTGCTCGAGACCGACCGACCTGGATGCCTTCACAAGGACGACGTCCCCCGGGCGCAGCTCACTGCGCAACAGGTCGACAGCCGCCTGCGCGTCGGACACGTGCACCGACTCCTCACCCCACGAACCCTCGTTATATGCGCCCAGTTGCAGCCAGGACGCTTCCCTGTCCCCGACCGCGACGAGCTTGCTGACGTTGAGCCGGACGGCGAGCCGTCCGACCGCGTCGTGCTCGGCGAGCGATGCGTCACCGAGCTCGGCCATCTTGCCGAGCACCGCCCACGTGCGAGCCCCCCGGCCCTGTCGGGCCCGTCCCATGGCCGCGAGCGCGCGCAGGGCGGCTCGCATGGACTCGGGGTTCGCGTTGTAGGCGTCGTTGACGATCGTCACACCGTCCGGACGCTCGGTGACCTCCATGCGCCAGCGCGACAGGGTGCCGGCCTCGGAGAGCGCGGTGGCGATCTCCTCGACAGGCATGCCCAGCTCGTGCGCGACGGCGGCCGCTGCGAGCGCGTTCGACACGTGGTGCTCACCGTACAGGCGCAAGGTCACGTCACTGCACCCGGTGGGTGTGTGAAGCCGGAAAGAAGGCTGTCCGGACTCGGTGAGGTGGACGTTCTCGGCCCGTACGGCCGCTTCGTCCGCTTCGCCGAAGAGGGTCACGCGGGCCTTGGTGCGGCTCGCCATCGCGCGCACGAGGGGGTCGTCGGCGTTGAGGACGGCGATTCCGCCGTCCTCGGCGGCCGGCAGGGACTCGACGAGTTCGCCCTTGGCGACGGCGATCTGCTCGCGGCCGCCGAACTCCCCGATGTGGGCGGAGCCCACGTTGAGGACGAGGCCGATCCGGGGCGGGGTGAGCCCGGTGAGGTAGCGGATGTGGCCGATGCCCCTGGCGCCCATCTCCAGGACCAGGTGGCGGGTCTCGTCGGTGGCCGTGAGCGCCGTGAGCGGCAGCCCGATCTCGTTGTTGAGCGAGCCGGGCGTCCACACGGTGGGCGCGTGGCGGCTGAGGACCTGGGCGATCAGGTCCTTGGTCGAGGTCTTGCCGGCCGAGCCGGTGAGGGCGACGACGTCGGTGCCGAGCCGCTCCACGACCGCGCGGGCGAGGGCACCCAGCGCGGCCTGGACGTCGGGCACGACGATCGCGGGTACGCCGACGGGGCGGGCGGCCAGCACGGCCGCAGCGCCCGCCGCGACGGCGCGCTCCGCGTAGTCGTGGCCGTCGACGCGCTCGCCGGCGAAGGCGGCGAAGAGGCTGCCGGGCTTCACCTCACGGGAGTCGATGACGACGGGCCCGGTGATCCGGGTGGCCGGATCCGGTATGTCGTGCGCCTGCCCGCCGACGATTTCGGCGATCTCGGCGAGGGAGAGGGCGATCACTGCTTCATCCCTGACTGTTCTGGTGGCTGGCTGTGACGCCGTCGTCCACGGGGGTGGCCTGGGCGTTCTGTTCGAGGATCGCGGCGCGCAGGACCTGGCGGTCGTCGAAGGGCCGGACCGTCCCGGCGATCTCCTGGCCCTGCTCGTGGCCCTTGCCCGCGACCAGGACGGTGTCGCCCGCCTCGGCGCGGGCCACGGCGGCGGCGATGGCGGCGGCCCGGTCGGCGAGGACCAGGACGTCGCCGCGGTCCTCCGCGGGCACCTCGGCGGCGCCCGCGAGCATGGCGGTGAGGATCGCGAGGGGGTCCTCGGAGCGGGGGTTGTCGGAGGTCAGGACGGCCGTGTCGGCGAGCCGCGCGGCGGCGGCGCCCATCGGGCCGCGCTTGGTGGTGTCCCGGTCGCCGCCGCAGCCGATGACGACGTGCAGCCGGCCCTCGGTGACCTCGCGCAGCGAGCGCAGGACCGACTCGACGGCGTCGGTCTTGTGCGCGTAGTCGACGACGGCGAGGTACGGCTGGCCCGCGTCGACGCGCTCCAGGCGGCCCGGTACGCCGGGGACGGCGGCGACGCCGTCGGCCGCGGCCTTCGGGTCGAGGCCGGCGGTGGCGAGGGTGGCGATCGCGGCGAGGGCGTTGGCGACGTTGAACGGGCCGGGCAGCGGGGCGGTGGCGGCGATCCGCTCGCCCGCCGGGCCGACGGCCGTGAAGGTGGAGTCGTGGGAGCCGAGGACGACGTCCTCGGCGCGCCAGTCGGCGTCGGTGGCGCCCTCGGCGGAGAAGGTGACGACCGGGACGGTCGCCTCCTTGGCGAGCCGGCGGCCGTACTCGTCGTCCGTGTTCACCACGGCCCGGCGGCTGCGCTCGGGGGTGAACAGCATGGCCTTGGCCCGGTAGTAGTCCTCCATGTCGGAGTGGAACTCCATGTGCTCCGGGCTGAGGTTGTTGAAGACGGCGACGTCGAAGACGCAGCCGTCGACCCGGCCGAGCACGAGGGCGTGGCTGGAGACCTCCATGGCGACCGCCTCGACACCGCGTTCGCGCATGACGGCGAAGAGCGCCTGGAGGTCGGTGGCCTCGGGGGTGGTGCGTTCCGACTTGATGCGCTCGTCGCCGATCCGCATCTCCACGGTGCCGACCAGACCGGTGCGGCGGCCGGAGCCGCGCAGTCCGCCCTCGACGAGGTAGGCGGTGGTGGTCTTGCCGGAGGTGCCCGTGATGCCGATCTGGAGGAGGTCCTCGCCGGGACGTCCGTAGATGTCGGCGGCGAGCTCGCCCATCCGGCCGCGCGGGTCCGCCACGACCAGGACCGGCAGGCCGGTCGCCGCGGCGCGCTCGGCGCCGGTCGGGTCGGTGAGGATCGCGGCGGCGCCCCGCTCGGCCGCCTGGGCGACGAAGTCGGCGCCGTGCAGGCGGGCTCCGGGCAGCGCCGCGTAGACGTCGCCGGGGCGCACCGCCCGCGAGTCGTGGGTGATCCCCGACACCTCGGCGGTCCCGGGCGTCTCGACGCCCAGCCGTGCGGCCAGGTCGCCCAGGGGTGTCGGGCGGGCCTGCTGCGGCCGGGGCGGGGTGGTTCGGTACTGATCAGCGTGTGGCACGGCGGTGAGCGTACCGGGCGCACCCTGCGGGGGGCCAAAAGAGCCCGGGGCGTCGCCGGAGTTCGATTTCCGGTTCCCGGAACGAGGGGTGATGGTTGTCACTGGTGCTCCCGGAGGGTCACGGGGTGTCACGGGTGGGGTCGAATTCCACGGGCAGCCGAGCGGGGGCGCTGCCGGTGGGTGCCGCGTGGAGGGTCTTGAGGGCGAACTCCATGACCTTCTTGTAGATGGGACCGCAGATCTGGCCGCCGAAGTAGCTGCCCTTGGTCGGGTTCTGGATGGCGCAGTAGACGGTGACGCGCGGCTTGTCGGCGGGGGCGAAGCCGGCGAAGGAGGACGTGTAGCCCTTGTAGCGGCCGAGTTCGGGGTCGACCCGGTTGGCGGTGCCGGTCTTTCCGGCGACGCGGTAGCCGGGGATGGCGGCCTTGGTGCCGGTGCCCTCCCGGTCCTCCACGACGGACTCCAGCATCCGGGCCAGGGTCGTGGCGGTCTTCTCGCTGACGACCCGTCGTTCCTCGGGCTCGGGCGCCGGGGTGAAGCGGCCGTCGGGGCCCTTGGAGCCGCGGACGAGCGTCGGCTCGATCCGTACGCCTCCGTTGGCGATCGTCGAGTAGACGGAGGCGGCCTGCATGGCGTTGATGGAGAGGCCCTGGCCGAAGGGGATCGTGTACTGCTGCGAGGTCGACCAGTCCTCGGGCTTGGCGAGGATGCCGGGGGTCTCGCCCGGGTAGTCGAGGCCGGTGGGGCTGCCGATGCCGAACTTCCGCAGGTACGAGTGGAGGACCTTGTTGGCCTCGGCCTGGGTGGGGCCGAGCTGGCCGGTGGCGAGGATCGTGCCGATGTTGCTGGACTTGGCGAGGACCCCGTTGAGGGTGAGGTACCAGGTCTCGTGGTCGACGTCGTCGCGGAAGAGCCGGTCGCCGCGGTGGAGCCGGTTGGGGACGGTGACGTGGGTGTCCTGGGTCGCCGCGCCCTCCTCCAGGACGGCGGCCATGGACATGAGCTTGCTGGTGGAGCCGGGCTCGTAGGCGTCCTGGAGGGCGGCGTTGCCCATGGCGGCGGCGTTGGCGGCCGACAGGTCGTTGGGGTCGAAGCCGGGGGCGTTGGCCATGGCGAGGACCTCGCCGGTCCGGGTGTCCTGGACGATGACGTATCCGCGGTCGGCCTTGGACTTCTTCACCTGCTCGGTGATGGCCTGCTGGGCGGCCCACTGGATGTCCCGGTCGATGGTCAGCTCGATGTCGGAGCCGGGGACGGCGGGCGTGCCCCGGGAGCCCGCGGTGGGCACCTGGCGGCCGATGGCCTGGGTGAAGCGGATCTTGCCGTCCTTGCCGGCGAGTTCCGGGTCGAGCATGGACTCCACGCCGCCGGCGCCGCGGCCCTCGGCGTTGACGTATCCCAGTATCCCGGCGGCGAGTTCGCCGTTCGGGTAGACCCGCTTGGTGCTGGGCTCGCTGAGGACGCCGCCGAGGAGGTTGACGCCGTTGCCGCCGGCGGAGGCCTGCGCCTTCTCGCCGTAGACCTTCTTGAGGTCCTTGATCTGGTTCCAGACCTGCGGGGTCTGCTTGCGGGCGAGGAGGGTGTAGCGGGACTTGGGGGTGCGGAGCTTCTTGGCGAGTTCGGCGGGTTCCTTGCCGAGGATCGGGGCGAGGAGGGCGGCGGCCTGCTCGGGGGCGTCGGGGACCTTCGCCTCCTCGGGGGTGAAGAGCTTGGGGTCGGCGGTGATGTCGTACGCGTCGACGCTGGTGGCGAGCGCGATGCCGTTGCGGTCGGTGATCTCGCCGCGCTCGGCGGAGAGCGTGTACTCCTGGTAGCGGTACTTGTCGGCCTTGGCGGCGTACGCGTCGGCGTCGACGGCCTGGACCTGGAGCAGCCGTACGACGAAGGCGACCATGACCAGGGTCAGGCCGAGGGAGATCAGGCGCAGCCGGGGCCGGGGGCTGCCGAGCCGGATGGTGCGGGGCCGCCGGGCCGGGGGCCGGGGCGGTGCGGGGCGCCGCGACGCCGGGCGCGCGGCGGGGCGTGAGGTGCCGGTCCCCGCGGAGGCGGACCGGGGGCGGGCGGGCCTGGCGGGCCCGGGGACGCGACGGCGCGGGGGCTCCTGGGAGGGCACTGCTCGGTCACCTGCCGGGTGTCGTCGGGCTTGCGGGGGGCGGCGCGGTCACGGGCTCTGTCCGTGCGGGACCGGTGCCGGTGCCGGTGGGGCCGGTGCCGGTGCCGGTGGGGGTTCCGTCGGCGGGAGGGACGCCGGCTGCCGCGTCCGTACCGGCGCTCGTCGGCGGCTTCGGGGAGCCGCCGGAGGCGGTCGGCGGCTTCGCGGGCGACGGGGGCGGGGAGCCGGGGCCCGGGGTGGCGCTCGGGGTCGGGGTGGGGCTCGGCTTGGGCGCGACCGCGACCGACGGCCTGCCGAGCACCCTGCCGTCCGGCCCGAGGAAGGCGGGGCTGCCGCCGGGGACCATGCCGAGCTCCCGGGCCCGCCGCTCCAGGGCGTCGGGCGCGGCGTAGTCGTCGACGTCCCGCTGGAGCGCCTGCTCCTCGTCGGTGAGTTCGGTGGTCTTCCGCTTGAGCTCGCTGAGTTCGAAGGAGCCTTGGTTGAGGGCCGAGTTCAGGAGCAGCAGGGTGATGAGTCCGCCGCCGAGCAGCAGCACGACGAGCAGGACGAAGGGGGTGCGGGCGGCCGAGCTTGGCCCGGACGGCATCAGCCGTCCGAGCCGTGCGGCCCGCCCTTTGAGCGGCCCCTTCGCCGGGCTCACAGCACGTCCTCCCGGATGCGCTCGGCGCCCCGCAGCCGGGCGGGCGCGGCCCGCCGGTTCTCGGCGACCTCCTGCTCGGTGGGCAGTTCGGCGCCGCGCGTGAGGAGCTTCAGCCGGGGCTGGTACTGCTCCGGTACGACCGGCAGGCCGGGCGGCGCGGTGGTGGCCGCCCCGGCCGCGAAGACCTGCTTGACCAGCCGGTCCTCCAGGGAGTGGTACGAGAGGACGGCGATGCGGCCGCCGACGGCGAGGGCCTTCACGGCGGCCGGGATCGCCCGCTCCAGGACGGTCAGCTCGCCGTTGACCTCGATGCGCAGGGCCTGGAAGGTCCGCTTGGCCGGGTTGCCGCCGGTGCGCTTGGCGGCCTGCGGCAGGGCGTCGCGGATGAGCTCGACGAGCCGGGCGCTGTTGTCGAAGGGCTCCTTGTCGCGCTCGCGCACGATCGCCGAGACGATCCGCTTGGCCTGCTTCTCCTCGCCGTACGCGCGCAGGATGCGGACCAGCTCGCCGGCGGGGTAGGTGTTGAGGACCTCGGCGGCGCTGATGCCGGTCGTCTGGTCCATGCGCATGTCGAGCGGCGCGTCCTGGGCGTAGGCGAAGCCGCGGTCGGCCTCGTCCAGCTGCATGGAGGAGACGCCCAGGTCGAAGAGGACGCCGTCGACCTTGGGGATGCCGAGCCGGTCGAGGACCTCGGGCAGTTCGTCGTACACGGCGTGGACGAGCGTGGCCCGGTCCCCGTAAGGGGCGAGTCGCTCGCCGGAGAGCCGCAGCGCCTCCTTGTCCCGGTCGAGGGCGACGAGGCGGGCGTCGGGGAAGCCGCGCAGGAGGGCCTCGCTGTGTCCGCCGAGCCCCAGGGTGCAGTCGACGACGACCGCGCCGGGGCGCTGCAGGGCGGGGGCCAACATGTCCAGGCACCGCTGGAGCATCACCGGGACGTGTCGGTCGTTGCTCAATGCGCCCTCTCAGATCAGGCGCGGGGGTTCCGGCGAGCGGGAGGAGGCCGAGCCGTGGGTACCGCCGCGCACACGGGGGAGAAACCGCGGAAATCGCTCGATGTCTCCGTGAACTTCGCGTCACTTTAGTCCACTGGACGCGCCGGTCAATCAACCGGCTGGCGCGTCGCACGACCCGGTGAGCGGCTCGGACGTTCCCCGCGGCTCACCCGTTCGGGGGTGGTCGGCCGCGGGCGTGTGGCGTGGCCCACAGCACGGGATCATTGTCGTTCTTTGTCCCCTCTCACAGCGGGCCGCGCGGAGGTGTGCCCCTTACCGTCGGGATCATGTCGACCTCCGCACACTCCCCCGTCGGCGCCACGGCGGCCGACCCCTCCGTCACCGACCGGCTCGTCGACGCGAACGCGCGGTACGCCGCCGCCTTCACCGACCCGGGCACGGACGCGCGCCCGGTGCTGCGGGTGGCCGTGGTGGCCTGCATGGACGCCCGCATCGACCTGCACGCCGCCCTCGGCCTCGAACTCGGCGACTGCCACACGATCCGCAACGCGGGCGGTGTCGTCACCGAGGACGTGATCCGGTCGCTGACCATCAGCCAGCGCGCGCTGGGCACGCGCAGCGTGGTGCTGATCCACCACACCGGCTGCGGTCTCGAGTCGCTCACCGAGGAGTTCCGGCACGAGCTGGAGATGGAGGTCGGCCAGCGTCCGGCCTGGGCCGTCGAGGCCTTCCGTGACGTGGACCAGGACGTCAGGCAGTCGATGCGGCGGGTGCGGACCTCCCCCTTCCTGGTGCACACCGACGACGTCCGCGGCTTCGTCTTCGACGTCACGACGGGTCTGCTGCGCGAGATCGACCCGGCGGCCTGACCCGGCGGCCCGGCCGGTCCCGAACGGTCGCTTCCGAACGGTCGGCGCACCCTCCTCGGCCTGGCGAAACCGCTGAAACCCCGGCATATCTCCCGCACTTGTCCACAGGCGAGTGACACAACCGGCAACGCCCACAAGAATGCACGGGTGACACCCCCCGAAGATCCCGCCGGGGGCAGGTGTCGGTGTTCCGGAAGGCCGAGGAGGGCCGGGTGACGACCTATGACGATCGAGCGAGCCTCACTGATCTGACCACCACCGTCGAGCGTGTGCGCAGGTCGGTGGAGAGTGTGATCGAGGGCAAGCCCGAGGTCGTACGGCTTTCTCTGACCGTGCTCCTGGCCGAGGGGCACCTCCTCATCGAGGACGTACCCGGCGTCGGCAAGACCATGCTCGCCAAGACGCTCGCCCGGTCCATCGACTGCTCCGTGCGGCGCATCCAGTTCACGCCGGACCTGCTGCCCTCGGACGTCACGGGCGTGTCGATCTTCGACCAGCAGCGGCGGGACTTCGAGTTCAAGCCGGGCGCGATCTTCGCGCAGATCGTGATCGGCGACGAGATCAACCGCGCCTCGCCGAAGACCCAGTCCGCGCTCCTGGAGTCCATGGAGGAGCGCCAGGTCACCATCGACGGCCAGACGTACGAGCTGCCCAGCACGTTCATGGTCGTCGCCACGCAGAACCCCGTCGAGATGGAGGGCACCTACCCGCTGCCCGAGGCCCAGCGCGACCGCTTCATGGCCCGGGTCTCCATCGGCTACCCGAACGCCGAGGCCGAGCTGAAGATGCTCGACGTGCACGGTGCGGTCTCCCCGCTGGACGACCTCCAGCCCGTGGCCCACGCCCACGACGTCCTGAAGCTGATCGAGGCGGTCCGCGGCGTCCACGTCGCCGACGCCGTGCGGCGCTACGCGGTGGACATCGTCGCCGCCACCCGCACCCACGCCGACCTGCGGCTCGGCGCCTCCCCGCGGGCCACCCTGCACCTGCTGCGGGCCGCGAAGGCCTCCGCCGCGCTCAGCGGCCGCGAGTACGTGCTGCCCGACGACCTCCAGGCCCTGGCCGTCCCGGTGCTCGCCCACCGGCTGCTGCCGTCGGCGCAGGCCCAGCTGAACCGGCGCACCGCCGAGCAGGTCGTCCTGGACATCCTGCAGCGCACCCCGGTGCCCGCCTCGGCACCGGCTCCGGTCCCGCCGGCCGGGCCCCTGTACGGCCAGCAGCAGCCCGGCGCCCGGCGGCTGTGATGACGACCGCCGCCGCGCCCGACGGGCAGCCGGGGCAGGACGACCGGGGCGGTCCGCGGGCCGCCTTCGGCGGTCTCACCACGCGCGGCCGGTCCTTCCTGGCCGCCGGCGTGGCCGCGGCCGTCTGCGCGTACGTCCTCGGCCAGGCCGACCTGCTCCGCGTCGGGCTCCTGCTCGCCGCCCTGCCGCTGATCTGCGTGCTCGTGCTGCACCGCACCCGCTACCGGGTCGCGGCGTCCCGCCGACTCACCCCGCAGCGGGTGACGGCCGGTTCCGAGGCCCGGGTCCAGCTGCGGATGGAGAACGTCTCCAAGCTCCCCACCGGGCTGCTGATGCTCCAGGACCACGTGCCGTACATGCTGGGGCCCCGGCCCCGCTTCGTCCTCGACCGGGTCGAGGCGGGCGGGCGGCGCGAGGTGTCCTACCGGGTCCGCTCCGACCTGCGCGGCCGGTTCCCGCTCGGCCCGCTCCAGCTGCGGCTCAGCGACCCGTTCGGCATGTGCGAGCTGACCCGTTCCTTCAGCGCGTACGACACGCTGACCGTCGTCCCGCGCACCGAGGCGCTGCCCGCCGTGCCCCTGACGGGCGAGGCGGTCGGTCACGGCGAGGGCCGGCAGCGGTCCCTCGCGCTCGCCGGCGACGACGACGTCATTCCGCGCGCCTACCGGCACGGTGACGACCTGCGCCGGGTGCACTGGCGCTCCACCGCCCGCTACGGCGAGCTGATGGTCCGCCGCGAGGAGCAGCCGCAGCGGGCCCGCTGCACGGTCCTGCTGGACACCCGGGGCCTCGCCTATCAGGGCTCCGGCCCGGACTCCGCCTTCGAGTGGGCGGTCTCCGGAGCGGCGTCGGCGCTCACCCACATGCTGGAGCGCGGGTACGCCGTCCGGCTCGTCACCGACACCGGCGCCACCGTCCCCGGCGACGGCTCCGGGGGCTTCGGCGGCTCGCTCCAGGACTCGGCCGACACGGCCGGGCTGATGATGGACACCCTCGCGGTCGTCGGCCCCTCCGAGGGCGCCGGGCTGTCCCGCGCCTCCGGCGCGCTCCGCAGCGGCGAAGGACTGCTCGTCGCGTTCCTCGGCGACCTCGACGAGGAGCAGGCGACGCTGGTCGCCCGGATGCGCACGCGCGCCGACGCGGCCGTCGCGTTCGTTCTGGACTCCGGCACCTGGCTGACCGGCGGCGCGGTGAGCGGGGCCGTGGACGACCGGGTGCGGCAGCTGCGCGAGGCGGGCTGGACGGCGGTCCCCGTGCCGCCCGGCGCGCGCGTCGCCGACCTGTGGCAGAGCGCCGCCGGTGTCCGCACCGACACCGCGGGCCCCCGCGGAGCCCGCTCATGACCGGCCTCGCCCGCCCCGCGCGGGCCGCCGCAGTCCGTACCGAGAGCCATGGAGGTCGGCCATGAGCGGCCGCGCTCGTCTCACGCTGGCCGCCTGGGGCGCCACCCTGATGGCGGCCGGGGCGCTGCTGCCGCTGGTCAAGCCCGCGACCTGGATCTTCACGGCGGCCTTCGTGCTGGGGCTGCTCAGCGGGGTCGGCACGCTGACCCGCCGGGTGCCGCTGGCCCGGCCGCTGACGCTGCTCGCGCAGGTCGGCGTCGCCGTGCTCGCCCTGACGCCGGTTTTCGCCCGGGAGCAGGCGGTCCTGTGGCTGATCCCGGGGCCCGAGGCCCTCGCGCACGCCGCCGAACTGTTCCGGGCGGGCGCCGACGACGTCTCGCGGTACGCGATCCCGGCGCCGGACACCGAGGGCATCCGGCTGATGCTCGTCGGCGGCGTGGTGACGATCGGCCTCCTGGTGGACGCCCTCGCCGTCACGTTCCGCCGGGCCGCGCCCGCCGGGCTGCCGCTGCTCGCCCTGTACTCGGTCGCCGCGGGCCTGTCGGGCGGCGGCGCGGGCTGGCTCTGGTTCCTGCTCGCCGCCTCGGGCTATCTGCTCCTGCTCCTGGCCGAGGGCCGCGACCGGCTCTCGCAGTGGGGCCGGGTCTTCGGCGGCGCCCAGCGCTCCGGGCGGCCCGGTTCGGCCGCCGGCAGCGGCGGCCCCGCGTTCGCGCCCGTCCGCACCGGCCGCCGGATCGGCGCCGTGGCGATGGGCATCGCGCTCGTCGTCCCGCTCGCGCTGCCCGGTCTCACCGGCGGTCTGTTCGGCGGCGCCGGGGAGAACGGGCCCGGCAGCGGCAAGGGCGGCACCATCTCGGCCGTGAACCCGCTGGTCTCCCTCCAGGAGAACCTCCGCCAGCAGGAGGACCGCGAGGTCCTGCGCTACCGGACCAACGCCGAGGACACCAGCGGCATGTACCTGCGGCTCGTCGCCCTCGACCAGTTCGACGGCACCTCGTGGAAGTCCTCGGTCCGGCCCATCGAGGACGTCCCCGACCTGCTGCCCTTCCCCGAGGGCCTGGCGCAGGGCGTCCGCGCGCCCGAGGTGACCTCCAACTTCGTCGCCTCCGAGGCGTACGAGCAGAAGTGGCTGCCCATGCCGTACCCGGCCGCCCGGGTCGACATCCAGGGGCGCTGGCGGTACGAGCCGGCCGGACGGATGCTCGTCGGCGACGACAAGCAGACCACCAGCGGCGCCCGCTACCAGGTCGTCAGCCTGGACGTGCGGCCCACCGCCGGGCAGCTCGCCGCGGCCGGGCCCGCCCCGGAGCGGCTGCGGCGCGAGTACACCAAGGTCCCGGAGTCGCTGCCGGAGGACGTGAGGGCGCAGGCCCTGCGGATCACCCGGGGCGCGGAGAACGACTACGAGCAGGCGGTGAAGCTCCAGGACTGGTTCGCCCGGGAGGGCGGCTTCCGCTACGACGTCGAGGTCGAGTCCGGCACCGGGGTCAAGGCGATCTCCCGGTTCCTGAAGGACAAGGAGGGCTTCTGCGTCCACTTCTCCTTCACCATGGCGGCCATGGCCCGCACGCTCGGCATCCCCGCCCGGGTCGCCGTCGGCTTCATGCCGGGCACCACGCAGACCGACGGCTCGCTCTCGGTCGGCATCCGCGACGCGCACGCCTGGCCCGAGCTGTACTTCGAGGGCGTGGGCTGGACCCGGTTCGAGCCGACGCCCTCGCGGGGCGCCGCCCCCGAGTACACCCGGTCCACGACGCCGTCCGGCTCGGCCACCGGGCCCGCCCAGCCGCAGCCGAGCGTCTCGGCCCAGCCGTCGGTGGCGCCGAGCGCCTCCGAGAGCTGCCCGCCGCAGCTGCGCCGGCTCGGCGAGTGCGGTCCCGACGCGGCGGCCGGTGCCGCCTCCTCGGACGGCGGCGGTACGAACCCGCTGCTGGTGCTCCTGATCGTGCTGGGCGCCGTGGTGGTGCTCGCGCTCCCGCTGCTGCCGATGCTGTGGCGCTCCCGGGTCCGGGCGCGGCGGCTGCGGTCCGGGGACGCGCTCGCCGTCTGGGCGGAGATCAACGACACCGCCTGGGACTACGGGGTGGAGCCGGACGAGTCGCGGACGCCGCGCACCACCGCGGCGCGGCTGGTCCGGCGCGGTGAGCTGCGGGGCGAGTCCGCGGAGGCGGTGCACCGGGTGGCGCGGGCCGTGGAGGAGACGCTGTACGCGCCGTCGCCGCGGGCGGTCGCCGGGCTCGCGGGCGAGGCCGAGCGGGTGCGGGGCGGGTTCCACGCGGCGGCGGGGCGGGGGGCGCGGGCGCGGGCGCGGTTCGCTCCGCGCTCGGCGGTGCGGGTGAGGTGGGCGGTGTCGGCGCGCTGGTCGACCACGACCACCACCTGGTCCACCCGCCTCCACGCCCTCCGCCCCCACCGCCCCTGACGGCCCGGCGCGGGGCACGCCGGGGGGGCGGGCCTCTCCCCCCGCGCGGGCGCCCACCTCTGAGGCGTTGCCTCCGTGCTCCCGCCGGGGCGGTGCCGCCGTCGCACCCCCCGTGCGGACGGCGCTTGCCGGAAGCGGCGCCAGGGGCCACCCCCGTTGTGGGCATTCGTCCCGCTGGGGCGGGACGGGTGGGCACAACGGACGGCGCCCTTGCCGGCGCAGGAGGCCCCTGCGCCTGAACCAGCACCACTGGTGCGGCTCCCTTGTGGTGCGGGCAGGTACAGGGAGCGGAGACGCCCGCCAGGGCGCCGTCCCGTGTGCCCACCCGTCCCGCCCAGCGGGACGATTGCCCACACGGAGGTGGGCACCGGCCCGACGGGCGCAGCCCGCAGCGGGGGCGGGCGCGGCCCGCGGCGGAGGTGGCCGCCGACACCGGCCCCCGCGGGCGCAACCCCACGGGGGCGTGCACCGCCCAGGGCGTGTGACGGGCACCGGCACTCGGGGGCCGGGGCAGGAAAAAACCCCGCGCCGGGTGGGCCGGGCGGGGTTGAGGGGGTGCGGGGCCTCCGCTCAGGGGGGCGTCAGTGGCCGCCGCCCTGCTGCTCGTCGCGGCGGCGCTGCCACCGCTCTTCGATCCGGTTCATCATGGAGCGTCGCTGCCGGGTCTGACGGCCACCGGCCGCCGCCCCACCCCTGGCCGGCTGCTGCTCACCCGGCTTGGGCGCCTTGCGCCACCCGGTGACCGCCAGGACCGCGCAGCCCAGCATGACGAGGAATCCCACCACGCTGATCCAGATCTGCTGTGCGACCATTCCGGCCATGAGGAGCGCGATACCCACCAGGAAGCCGGCGACTGCCTGGTAAACCCGTCGCCGGGTGTACGTACGCAGTCCGCTTCCCTCGAGCGCTGTCGCGAACTTGGGGTCTTCGGCGTACAGCGCTCGCTCCATCTGCTCGAGCATTCGCTGCTCGTGCTCCGAGAGCGGCACGGAGTCCTCCTAGTCGTCGGTCGCGGGGGCGACCGGTTTGCGGCCCTTTCAGGATAGGCAGGGAATCGCCCCCGTGAAACCCGCCCTCAATGCCGAACAGCCGATCCGGGCCGCCATGCGGATCGGTTGCTGAGGCGTTGATTCCCCAGCCCCTGGTCCGTCATGCCGGATGCTTTCCCCCGATCATACGGGGCGGAACCCCACATGGGGCGGGCTGTGGCGTACTCCTCCGAAGGGTGCCGCCCACACCGCCGTCCGGGTGACCGTCCGGGATCAGGCCTGCTTCTCGCCGAGCAGGTGCAGCTGGGTGGCGATGGCGTGGAAGGAGGGCAGCTCCGCGGCGGCGGCCTCCAGCTTCAGGAGGGCCTCGGCGGCGCCCGGCTCGGTGTCGACGAGGACGCCCGGGACGAGGTCGGCGAAGACCCGGACGCCGTGGACGGCGCCGACGGCGAGTCCGGCCCCGTCGGCCAGTTCGACGAGCTGCTCGGCGGTGAACCGCCGGGGCACGGGGTCGCCGGCGCCCCAGCGGCCCGCCGGGTCGGTGAGCGCGGTGCGGGCCTCGGTGAAGTGTCCGGCGAGGGCGCGGGCGAGGACGGCTCCGCCGAGGCCGGCGGCGAGCAGGCTGAGGCTGCCGCCGGGCCGGAGCGCGGCGACGGCGTTCCGTACGCCCTCGGCGGGGTCGTCGACGTACTCCAGGACGCCGTGGCAGAGCACCGTGTCGTACGAGGAGCGCTCGACGACGTCGAAGAGGCCGCGGACGTCGCCCTGGACGCCGGTGACCCGGTCGGCGACCCCGGCCTCGGCGGCCCGGCGCTCCAGCGCGAAGAGCGCGTTGGGGCTGGGGTCGACGACGGTGACGCGGTGCCCGAGGCGGGCGACCGGGACGGCGAAGTTGCCGGAGCCGCCGCCGGTGTCGAGGACATCCAGGCCGTCCTTGCCGGTGGCCTTGGCCCGACGGTCGAGCGCGTCCTTGAGGACGTCCCAGACGACTGCGGTACGCAGGGAGGCGCGCGAGGGGCGCGACGACGCCTCTCGACCCATGACAGGGGAAGGGTCCGGCACGGCTGTTGACTCCTCGGTGACGGGTACGGACGCTTCCCACCCTATGGCCTCGGAACCGGTGGGCGGATCATCCCGGGGGCTCGCCGGCTCCGGCCTGCCGCGGCAGCACCGGCCGGAGGGCGAGGAGCCGCTCGACGAGGCGCAGGAAGTGGGCGGCGTCCCTGAGCAGGTCGTCCGCCTCGCGTCTGCTCGCCGCGCTGGTGATCCCCGCCTCGGCCCGAGCCCGGCGCTGCGCGCCGGAGGCGAAGAGGGCGCTCCACTCGGCGAGCTCGGGTGCGAGCGCGGGCAGGAGCTCCCAGGCGCTCCTTATGGCCTGGCGTCTGCGGGAGGCGGGCTGGGGCCGGGCGCGGGCGGCGAGGACGGCGGCCGCGGCGCGCAGGGCGGCGAGGTGGGCGGTGGCGTACCGCTCGTGGGGGCGGTCGAGCGCGGCGGCCTCGGCGAGCCCTGCGTGGGCCTTGGCGAGGAGGTCGAGGGCGGCGGGCGGCGCGGACGCGCGCCGCGGGACGGGGTGGACGTCGGACGCGGGCCCGCGCTGGGCGGGAGCGGGGCGGCCTGCCCCGGGGACTTCGGCAGGGGAGGTGCCTCCGGGGCGGCGCCTGGGCGCGGCTGCTGCGGAAGAGCTGGCCATGACGAGCCTCCTGTCGTCGCGTGACGGCACTGTCGCCGTATGTGTCCATGGTGAGGGCACCCACTGACAATCGCGCTGACCTGTGGCTTTGCCTGATTCGACAGCCCGGGGTACTTTTTGAACTGACCAGTCAGTTCAAAAAGGGGGAAGTGGGGGTGGGGCCCGTGGGAGCCGGGGAAGCCGGGGAAGCCGGGGAAGCCGTGGAAACGGGATCGGAAGTCGGGGGTCGGCCGCACGGCGCCGCCGTCGTCGCGGACGGGCTCGGCCTGAAGGGACCGCGGGGCTGGGCCTTCCGCGGGGTCTCCTTCCGCGCCGAACCGGGGACGCTCGTCGCGATCGAGGGCCCGTCGGGCAGCGGCCGGACCTGTCTGCTGCTCGCGCTCACCGGCCGGATGAAGACCGGCGAGGGCCACGCGGAGGTCGGCGGTCTCCCGCTGCCGCGCAGGATGGCGGCCGTCCGCCGGATCAGCGGCCTCGGCCAGGTCCCGGGCGTCAGCGAACTCGACCCGGCCTTCACGGTCGCCGAGCACCTGCGCGAGCGGGCCCTGCTCCAGCGCCGCTTCGACGGCTCCGTGCGGGCCCTGCTGCGCCGGCCCTCCGAGCGCGCCGCCCGGACCCGGGCCCTGATCGACGAGGCCGTGGCGGCCGCGGGCCTCGACCTCACCGCCCTGCCGAAGGGCGAGCGGACCTCCGTACGGGACCTGGAGCGGCTGGAGGCCCTGCGCCTCTCCCTGGCCCTGGCCCTGATCGGCCGGCCCCGGCTGCTCGCCGTCGACGACACGGACCTCAAGCTCTCGGACGCCGACCGGGCCGAGGCGTGGGCGCTGCTGCGCTCCCTCGCCGCGTCCGGCACGACCGTCCTCGCGGTCTGCAGCGAGGCCCCCGACGACGCCCTGCGGATCACCACCGTCGCCGACAGCGCCCAGGCGCCCGCGGACCCGGGCGCCCAACCCGCCGCGCCGGACGACGCCCCGGACGACACCCCCGACGACGACACCAGCGACTCCACCGCCCACACCAACGACACCGCGGACGACGACACCGCCGACGACACCGAGGAGGGGGCGGCCGATGCGCTCGCCGAAACTGGCCGCGCTTGAGCTGAAGCGTTTCGGCAGGGGAAAGCTGCCGCGCGCCGCGCTCGTCGCGATCCTGCTGCTGCCGCTGCTCTACGGCGCCCTGTACCTGTACTCGTTCTGGGACCCGTACAGCAGGCTCGACCGGCTCCCCGTCGCCCTCGTCAACGAGGACCGCGGCGCCACCGCCGACGGCAAGCCGGTCAACGCCGGTGACGACATCACCGAGGGCCTCCTCGAGAGCAAGGTCTTCGAGTGGCACCGCGTCAGCGACGCCGAGGCCCGCGAGGGCGTCGAGGACGGCACGTACTACCTCTCCCTGACCATGCCCGCCGACTTCAGCGCGCGCATCGCCTCCAGCTCCGGCGACGCGCCCGAAACCGGCGCCCTGCGGGTCCGGACCAACGACGCCAACAACTACATCGTCGGCCAGATCTCCCGGACGGTCTTCTCCGAGGTGCGGACCGCGGCCTCCACCAAGTCCTCCCGCACCTTCCTCGACAAGATCTTCATCTCCTTCTCCGACATCCACGACGCCACGGCCAAGGCCGCCAAGGGCGCCGCCGACCTCAAGAAGGGCGTCGACAAGGCGAAGAAGGGCTCCGAGAACCTCAGCGACGGCCTCACGACGGCCAAGAAGGGCAGCGGTGACCTGGCGGGCGGCCTGAAGAAGCTCGACAAGGGCGCCACGGAGCTGGAGACCGGCTCCCGCAAGGTCGCCAACGGCACCCAGGCCCTCGCCGACAAGGTCAACGGCACCGCCGACAAGGTCCGCCCCTACCTGGCGAACAACGGCACGTCGATCCGCGACACCGCCCGGCTCGTCTCGGACTCCGCCACCGCCGCCCGGCACGACCTCGACGACCTCGTCCGGCGCGCCCCGCTGGTCCGCGCCGCCGCGCACCGGGCCGACGACGGCCTCGCCGGCCTCCACCGCGAGCAGTGCGAGGGGAAGGCCGCGGCAGCGGCGCCGACGCCGGCGGCCACCGCCGGGACCCTCCCCGTGCCCGACGTCACGGGGGTCCCCGCCCCCGACCGGACCAGGATGTGCGAGGTCCTCAAGGAGGCCTCGGTCACGGCCGACGACGTGGCCACCATCGCGGACGACGTGCACGCACTGACCAAGGACAGCAACGGCGACCTGAAGACGCTGGACGCGCGGCTGGCGACGCTCGTGCGGCAGGCCGACGAGCTGGCCCGGCGCGCCCCGCACCTCGACGAGGACGTCGAGGGCGCCATCCGCAAGATCAACGAACTCAACGCGGGCGCCAAGAAGGTCGCCGAGGGCGCCGACCGGCTGCACACCGGCATCACCGACGCCAAGACCGGCTCCACCAGCCTGGACAAGGGCGTGGGCCGCCTCAAGAAGGGCGCGGGCGACCTCGACGGCGGTCTGTTCAAACTGGCCGACGGCTCCGGCGACCTGGCGGTCGGACTCCACGACGGTGTGGAGCGGATCCCGGACTACGACAAGGCGGACCGCGACCGGCGCACGGAGGTCATGGCCGACCCGGTGCGGCTCGCCGCGCAGTCCCTGCACAAGGCGCCGAACTACGGCACGGGCTTCGCCCCGTACTTCATCCCGCTCTCCCTCTGGGTCGGCGCGATGGTCGCGTACATGATCATCCAGCCGATGAACCCGCGCGCCCTCGCCGCCGGCGCCTCGGCCTGGCGGATCGCGCTCGCGGGCTGGTTCCCGGTGGCGGCGATCGGCGTCCTCCAGGTCGCGGCCCTGATGTCGGTGCTCCACTGGGGCATCGGCCTCCAGATGGCCAGGGCGGCCGGCACGGTCGGCTTCCTCGCCCTCGTCACCTGCTGCTTCGCGGCCATCATCCAGTGGCTCAACGCCCGCTTCGGCGCGGCCGGCCGCATCCTGGTCCTGGCCGTGCTGATGCTCCAGCTGACCTCGGCGGGCGGCACCTACCCCGTACAGACGAGCCCCGGCTTCTTCAACGCCGTCCACCCCTTCCTGCCCATGAGCTACGTGGTCGAGGCGCTGCGCCGGCTGATCACGGGCGGCGGGACCGGACCCGTCTGGCAGGCCTGCGCGGTCCTGACCGCCTTCACCGTGGGCGCCCTGGCCCTGACCGCCGTCTCCGCGCGCCGGAAGCAGGTGTGGACGCTCGACCGGCTCCACCCCGAACTGTCGCTCTGAACCTGTGAGAATCGACCCCATGGACAGCAGCAGCACCCGGCGCCAGGCCACGCGCGCGAAGCTCTACGAGGCGGCCGTCACGCTCATCGCCGAGCAGGGCTTCTCCGCGACGACGGTCGACGAGATCGCCGAGCGGGCGGGCGTGGCCAAGGGCACGGTCTACTACAACTTCAAGAGCAAGACCGAGCTCTTCGAGGAGCTGCTGCGGCACGGGGTCTCGCTGCTCTCCGCCTCGCTGCGGGCGGCCGCCGAGGAGACCGCGGAGCGCGGCGGCAGCAGGGTCGACGCGCTGGACGCGATGATCCGGGCCGGCCTCGTCTTCATCGACCGCTATCCCGCCTTCACCCAGCTGTACGTGGCCGAGCTCTGGCGCACCAACCGGGCCTGGAACTCCACGCTCCTGGTGGTGCGCCAGGAGGCCGTCGCCGTGGTGGAGGGCGTCCTGCGGGAGGGGGTGGCGGCCGGTGAGCTGAGCGAGGACATCGACGTGCAGCTGACGGCGGCGGCCCTGGTCGGGATGGTGCTGGTGGCGGCCCTCGACTGGCAGGCGTTCCAGAGCGAGCGGTCTCTGGACGACGTGCACGCGGCGCTCTCGCGGCTGTTGCACGGCCGGGTCGGCGGCCGCTGACCCGGCCTCCGCGGTCCTCTCCCGGACGGACGGCACGGACGGCAGGGACGGCAGGGACGGCAGGGACGGCAGGGACGGCAGGGACGGCACAGCCGACGGAGACGGAGAAGGAAGAAGGCCGGTGGGCCGGGCTCGATCCCCCCCGAGCCCGGCCCACCGGCCTTCGCGCGCACCCCCGCGCGCGTCCCCCCGTACACCCCCGCGCGCGTCCCCCGTACGCGCGTCCCCCGGGTCACCGGCAGGCGCGCGACCCCGTTCCGCCGCCCCGTGTCGGCGGTGCGGAGCCGCGCCCCTTCCGTGTGCACCACTCTCCCCCGCGCGCCGCGCCGCGCCCATCCGCGCGCGTACTCATCTCGCCCCCTAGGTACGCGTACTCACTCCTGGCTACGATCGCGTGGTGTCCGTACTCCCCCTGGTGTTCACCAGCGGCTGGGCGAGCGGGATCAACGCGTACGCGGTGGTCCTCCTCCTCGGCCTCTTCGGCGCGACCGGGCTGACCGACGAGGTGCCCGCGTCGCTGCAGCGCACCGACGTCCTCGTCGTCGCCGGCGTGCTCTTCCTCTGCGAGGCGGTGGCGGACAAGATCCCGTACGTCGACTCCGCGTGGGACGCCGTCCACACGGTGATCCGGCCGGTCTCCGGGGCCGTCGTCGCCGCGCTGCTCGCCGGGCAGGACGGCTCGCTGCCCCAGCTGGCGGCGGGCGCGGTCGGCGGTTCGACCGCGCTGCTCAGCCACTTCGTCAAGGCCGGGACGAGGATGGCGGTCAACACCTCGCCCGAGCCGTTCTCCAACATCGCGCTGAGCATCGCGGAGGACCTCGGCGTGGCCGGGATCATCACCTTCGCGATCTTCAACCCGGTGGCGGCGGCCGTGATCGCGGCCGTCCTGCTCGCCCTCGGCCTGGCGATACTGGTCTTCCTCGCCCGCCGGATCCGGCGCTTCCTGCGCCGCCGGGCGCAACGCCGCGAGGAGAAGCGGCTCCAGGCCGGACGCCGGGCCGGACACCCGGACGGACACCCGCACGCACGACGGGCCGGACGACGGGACGGACGGTTCACGACCGCCGCCGCGGAGTCGCGGCGGCCACCGGAGGACGCGGAGTTCTGACCGGTCGCCGGGGCTGTCGGTGGCGCCGGATAGGGTCGCTGACATGGCACGGATTGTGGTGATCGGCGCGGGTCTCGGCGCCATGGCGACGGCGGCCCGACTGGCCGTGGCGGGCCACGCGGTGACGGTCTACGAGCGGGCGGGGACGTACGGCGGAGCGGTCGGCCGCTTCTCCCGGGACGGCTTCGCCTTCGACACCGGCCCCGGCCTGCTGCACCTTCCCGCGGTCTACCGGGACCTGTTCGTGAAGACCGGCAAGCGGCCCCTGGAGGAGTGCGTCGAGCTGACGCAGGTGGATCCGGCGGCCCGTCACGTCTTCGCCGACGGCACCACCGTGGACCTGCCGAACGCCTCCCGGGCCGGCACGATCGCCGCGCTCGACGCCGCGCTCGGGGCGGGCGCGGGCGAGCGCTGGGGCGACTTCCTGGTGCGGGCCCGCGAGGCCTGGGACCGCACGCGCCGCCCGCTCCTCGAAGAGCCGCAGCCGGCCGATCCGAAGCCGCTGGCCCGTGAGCCGTACCCGGCGCTGAAGGCGGGGCTGCTGCGCCGCCCGACGACGACGCTCGCCCAGGTGGGCGCGCGGGAGCTGCGCGACCCGCGCCTCGCGGCGCTGCTCGGCGCGTACGCGCGGGCGTACGGCTTCGACCCCGCCACCGCCCCGGCCTCGGCCGCCGTGCTGCCGTACATGGAGCAGACCTTCGGCAGCTGGTACGTCTCCGGGGGCATGCGGGCGCTCGCCGACGCGGTGTACGAGCGGTGCCGGGAGCGCCGGGTGGAGTTCGTCCTCGGCACGGCGGTCACCGAGGTGCTGGAGCGGGGCGGCCGGGCGGTGGGCGTGCGTCTCGCGACGGACGAGACGGTGGAGGCCGACCACGTCGTCTCCGGCGCTCCCGTTCCGTCGCTGTACGACGACCGGGTCGTCGGGCGGGACGGCGACGCCGACGGCCGGCCGGGCTTCCAGGTCCTCGGGACGGGACGGGTGACGGTCTGTCTGGCGCTGCGCGGGGCCCGGGAGACGGGAGCCGTGCACCGCACGGTGGTGCACGGCGCCGACGGGCGGCCCGAGGTGACGGTGCTCCGGCCGGACGACCCGGCGCTGCGCCCGGACGCGGAGCACGAGTCGGTCACCGTCACCGCGACGGTGGCGACGGCGGCGGGGCCGCGGGAGTGGGAGGCCTGCGCGGACCGGATGGTGGAGGCGGCCGGGCAGGCGGTGCCGGGGGTGCGCGAGCGGCTCCTCTGGCGGCACGTCCGGACCCCGGAGGACGTCCGGCGGGAGACCGGCTCGGCCGAGGTGCCGGGCCCCGCGCTCGCGGGCGACGGGGGGCGGCTGCTCCCCGCGGCCAACCGCTCGCCACTGCCGGGGCTGTACTTCGCGGGCGGCTGGGCGCACCCGGGCGGCGGGCTCGCCCACGCGGGCATGTCGGGGGCGCTGGTGGCGGGCCTGATCGTGGAGGGCGCGGACTTCCGCGGCTCCCGGTGACCGGCCCCGCGGCCACCGTCCCCCGGTGACCGCGCCCCCGCCCCGACCACCCGTCAGTAGCGGTACTGCGACTGGTCGTCGGGGTACTGCTCGTAGCCGTACGGGCCCGGGGCCTGCGGCTGGGGGGCCTGCGGCGGCTGGTCCGTGTCGCGCTGCTGCGGCACCCAGACGCCGCCGGGCGGGGTGTCGTAGGTGTACGAGGGGGCGTACGGGTCGCCGTAGTACGAGGTGTACTGCTGGCCGTCGGGCCCGCGCCCGATGTACGGGTCGGAGTACGCGGCGTACTGCTGCTGCCCGGCGTCGGTGCCGTAGTCGTAGGACGGCTGCGGCTGCTCGTAGGAGGGCCGGCCGCCGTAGTCCGGCGCGTAGGGGTCGTAGCCGGGGGCCGCCGTGCCGTAGCCGTCGGGAGCGTCGTAGCCGTCGGGGGCCGGCGGCTCGTACCCGGGGGAGGCCGCGGCGGGCTCGTAGACGCCGTACTGGCCCGTGTCCTCGGGCATCGGCTGGGGCTCGTAGACGGTGGTGGTCTCGGCGGCGGACTCCGGCCGGTGGCCGTACTCCTGGTACTCCCGCTCCCCGCCCCCGTGGGCGCCCTGCTCGTCGTACGAGAGCCCGGTGACCTCCAGGGTCGGCCCGGCCTCGGCGGGCGGGCCGGCCTTGCGGCGGCGGCTGGCTCCGGGGCTGCCGCCGATCGCCCAGCCGGTGGAGAAGCCGCGGCGGAAGGAGAGGGTCACATAGGTCTGGCCGACGGCGAAGCCGATCGCGCCGATGACGATGACCGCGACCGAGGGCAGCAGCACGCCCAGGACCACGCCGAGGAAGCCGCAGAAGGCGAGAAGTCGCCAGCGCAGCCGTGCCTTGTACTGGAGGAGCACCTCGCCCAGCAGCCACAGCGCGACCACGCCGAACGCGATGTAGAGGACCGTCCACCCCATGCCCCGCCGCCCCTCTCCACGGTCACCGCCGCGGGTCGGGGCGGGTACGACCGGTCACGACTGCTGGTGCAGTCCGAGATTCTCGTAGATCTCGAGCGTCGCTGTGGAACTGTTCAGCGTGATGAAGTGCAGTCCGGGGACACCCTCGGAGAGCAACCGCGCGCAGAACTCCGTCGCGAACTCGATACCGATGGAGCGTACAGCGGCGGGATCGTCCTTGACGGCGAGGATCCGGTCTTTCACGTCCCGGGGGAAGGCCGCGTTGCTCAGCTGGGGCAGCCGGTCGAGGGTCTTCACGTTCACAACGGGCATGACCTCGGGGATGATCGGGGTCTCGCAGCCCGCCTTGGCGACGCTGTCGCGCAGCCGGAGGTAGTTCTCCGGATCGAAGAACATCTGGGTGATCGCGTAGTCGGCGCCCGCGCGGCACTTGTCCACGAAGTGCCGGATGTCCGTGTCCCAGTCGGTGGACCGGGGGTGCATCTCCGGGAAGGCGGCGACGCCCACGCAGAAGTCGCCCGACTCCTTGATGAGCCGGACGAGGTCGGCGGCGTACCGCACGCCCTCGGGGTGCTCGACCCACTCCCCCAGCGGGTCGCCGGCCGGGTCGCCCCGCAGGGCGAGCATGTTGCGGATGCCGGCGTCGGCGTACTGGCCGAGGACGTTCCGCAGCTCGGCCACGGAGTGGTCGACGGCCGTCAGGTGGGCGACGGGCGTGAGGGTGGTGTCGGAGGCGATCTTCTGGGTGGCCTTGACCGTGCCGCCGCGGGTGGTGCCGCCCGCGCCGTACGTCACGGAGACGAAGCTCGGCCCGACCGCCTCGACGCGGCGCATCGCGTTCCAGAGGACCTGCTCGCCCTTGGCGGTCCGGGGCGCGTAGAACTCGAAGGAGTACGACGTGCTGCCGGAGGCGAGGATCTCGCGGACGGTGCGCGCGCGGTCCGACCGGACGGAGGCGGTTCCAAGGGCCATATGGGCAGGTTAGACGGGTGCCGGTGGCCCGTGGAAACGGCGTCCGAGTACTGGACACGTTCGTGGACACCCCGTCGGGCGGCGCGGCGGCCGCCCGGCGGTGGCCCCGCCGGGGGGCCACCACCCGCCCCGCGGCCCCCGTGGCGGGCGCCCGGTCAGGCGGGGCCCGGTCAGGCGTCGGCGCGCTCCCGGACCCGCTTGGCGAGGGCGGCGGCCGCCGCCGCCGGGTCGTCGGCCTCCGTGAGGGCCCGCACGACGACGATCCGGCGCGCCCCGGCGTCCAGGACCTCGTCGAGGTTGGTCTCGTCGATGCCGCCGATCGCGAACCAGGGGCGGTCCTGGGCGAGGTCCGCCGCGTACCGCACGAGGCCGAGGCCCGGCGCGTACCGCCCCGGCTTGGTGGGCGTGGGCCAGCACGGTCCGGTGCAGAAGTAGTCGACGCCCGGCTCGGCGGCCGCCGCGGCGACCTCCTCCTCGGCGTGGCAGGAGCGGCCGACGAGGACCTCCTCGCCGAGGATCGCGCGGGCGGCGGGGACCGGCAGGTCCCGCTGGCCGAGGTGGAGGACGTCGGAGCCGATGGCGTGGGCGACGTCCGCCCGGTCGTTCACGGCGAGGAGCTTGCCGTGGCGGCGGCAGGCGTCGGCGAACACGGCGAGGTTCTCCAGCTCCTCGCCGGCCTCCATGCCCTTGTCGCGGAGCTGCACGATGTCCACGCCGGAGGAGAGCACGGCGTCGAGGAAGGCCGGCAGGTCGCCCTGGCGCTTCCTGGCGTCGGTGCAGAGGTAGAGCCGGGCGTCGGCGAGTCGCTCACGAGGCGTGGGCATGGATGGGTCCCCCCGTCGGATGGCGCCGGTGCCGGGGCGGCCGCGCGGCCCGGAAGGGCCGGCGGGGTCCGCCACGGCACCCGCGAATGGATCGGTCGCTCTTCGGTCGTGTCAGACGGCGAGCGCCTGGGCGCGGCGCTTCACCTCCGTGCCGCGATTCTCGCCGAGCGCCTGGGCGGGCGTACCCGGAAGGCTCGGGTCCGGAGTGAAGAGCCACTCCAGCATCTCCTCGTCGGTGAAGCCGTCGTCCCGCAGCAGCGTCAGGGTCCCGGAGAGGCCCTTGACGACCTTGTCGCCCTGGATGAAGGCGGCGGGCACCTGCAGCGCGTTGTTCTCTCCGCGGCGCACGGCGATGAGCTGGCCGTCCTTGACCAGCTGCCGCACGCGCGTCACCTCGATGTCGAGCATCTCGGCGATGTCGGGGAGGTAGAGCCACTCGGGGACGAGGGCATCGATCTTTGCGTCAATCTCGGTCACAGGACAAGCCTGCCACCTGCGACTGACACCCGGTAGTCGGGTCCTACGCCACCGCCGCCTTGAGGGGGACGGACGGGTCCGCCGCGCGGGCCGGGTCGACCGGGGTGCCGGTCTCGATCAGCCTGCGGCCCTGGGCCAGGTCGCGGGGCCTGCCGACGGCGAGCAGCGCAACCGGCACCCCGCGGCGCAGCCACAGCACGGACCAGGCGTCCTGCGACTCGTCGCCGCGCCTGACCTGCTCGTCGGCGCCCGCGTGGTGCCCGGCGTACTGGACGAAGCGGCCGAACTGCTCGGACCAGAAGTACGGCACCGGGTCGTACGGCGCGTCGGCGGCGCCCAGGATGTCGGCCGCGACCGTGCGCGGCCCCTGGAGCGCGTTGTCCCAGTGGTGGACGAGGAGCCGGGTGCCGTAGCGGGCCGAGGGGAAGGAGGCGCAGTCGCCGACCGCGTACACGTCGGGCAGGGAGGTGCGGAGCCGGTCGTCGGCGGTGACGGCGCCGCCCGGGTCGAGGGCGATGCCGGATCCGGCCAGCCAGTCGGTGGCCGGGCGGGCGCCGATGCCGACGACGACGGCCTCGGCGGCGAGTTCCCGGCCGTCCTCCAGGGCGACCGCGCCGGGCCGGACGGCGGCCACGCGCGCGTGGGTGAGGAGTTCGGCGCCGCTCTCCCCGTACCAGCCGGCCATGCAGGTGGTGATCTCGGCGGGCAGCGCGTCGGCGAGGGGTCGCTCGGCCGCCTCCACGACGGTGACGGCGCAGCCCGCCGCGCGCGCGGCGGTGGCGAACTCGGCGCCGATCCAGCCGGCGCCGACGACCACGACGGTCTGCCGCCGCTCCAGGACGGGGCCGAGGCGGACGGCGTCGTCGAAGGTGCGCAGCAGGTGGACGCCGGGGACGCCCTCGGAGCCGGGGAGGGTGAGGGGGTGGGCGCCGGTGGCGACGACCAGCGTGTCGTACGGGACGGGCCCCGCCTCGGTGTCGATCTCGTGGTCGGCGGCGCGCAGTCCGGTCACGTCCACGCCGAGCCGGAGCTCGACGTCGAGGTCCTCGAAGTCGATGTCGAAGGCGGAGTGCTCGGCGGTGCCGAGGAGGACCGCCTTGGAGAGCGGGGGCCGGTCGTACGGCTGGTGGGGTTCGGCGCCGAAGAGGGTCACGGGGCCGGAGAAGCCCTGTTCGCGCAGGGCGACGGCGGTCTGCACGCCCGCCATCCCGGCGCCGACGATCACGACGTGCCGCGGTGTCTGCTTCTGCTCGCTCACTCGTCCACCTTACGCACCTGACGCCGCGTCAGGCGGCGTGGGCGGTGGTCTTTCCGCGGCGCCGTAGCGGGACGCGACCGGGAACAGATCCGGCCACGAGCCGGGCTCCCCTACCGGGCGCGGGTGGCCGGGGTTAGTCTGACCGTCAACGTAAAGCACACGCGGGAGCCCGGACGCACCGGGCTGAGAGGGAGGCTGTCGCGGCCTCCGACCGTACGAACCTGATCCGGGTCATGCCGGCGAAGGGAGGGGCTGGACGCCCATGCGTTCTTCCGATGTCCTCGTGGTCGGGGGCGGCATCATCGGCCTGGTCACGGCCTGGCGGGCGGCGCAGCGCGGGCTGCGCACCGCGGTCGTCGACCCGGACCCGGGCGGCGGCGCCGCGCGGGTCGCGGCCGGGATGCTCGCCGCCGTCACCGAACTGCACTACGGCGAGGAGACCCTCCTCGGGCTCAACCTCGCCTCCGCCCGCCGCTACCCCGACTTCGTCGCCGAGCTGGCCGAGGCCACCGGCCACGACGTCGGCTACCGCTCGTGCGGCACGCTCGCCGTCGCCCTCGACGCCGACGACCGGGCCCACCTGCGCGAACTGCACGCCCTGCAGAGCCGGTGCGGCCTGGAGTCCGAATGGCTCAGCGGCCGCGAGTGCCGACGCCTGGAGCCGATGCTCGCGCCGGGCGTCCGGGGCGGGCTCCGGGTCGACGGCGACCACCAGGTCGACCCGCGCCGCCTCGCCGCCGCGCTGGTCACCGCCTGCGAGCGGGCCGGGGTGGTCTTCCACCGGGCGCTCGCGGACCGGCTGACAGTCGTACGGGACCGGGCGCGCGGTGTCCGGCTCGCCGACGGCACCGGTGGCGGCGCCGGGGCGGCCGGGGGCGTCGAGCTGGCGGCCGACCAGGTCGTCCTCGCGGCCGGCAGCCTCAGCGGCCGGCTCGCGGGCGTGCCGGCGGACGTGCTGCCGCCGGTCCGCCCCGTGAAGGGCCAGGTGCTGCGGCTGCGGGTGCCCGCTCCGTACGCCCCCTTCCTGTCCCGGACCGTCCGGGCCGTCGTCCGCGGCAGCCACGTCTACCTCGTGCCGCGCGCGAACGGCGAGCTCGTCGTCGGCGCCACCAGCGAGGAGCTCGGCTGGGACACGACCGTCACCGCGGGCGGGGTCTACGAACTCCTCCGCGACGCGCACGAGCTCGTCCCCGGCATTACCGAGCTGCCGCTGACCGAGACGCTCGCCGGGCTGCGCCCCGGTTCGCCGGACAACGCGCCGCTGCTCGGCCCCAGCACCCTGCCCGGCCTCCAGCTGGCCACCGGCCACTACCGCAACGGCGTGCTGCTGACGCCCGTGACCGGCGACGTCATGGCCGAGGCGCTCGCCACGGGCCTGCTGCCCGACGAGGCACGCCCCTTCTCCCCCCGCCGTTTCTCCTCCGTCCGACTGGAGCAGCCCGCATGAACGTGTCCGTGAACGGCGAGCACCGGGTGCTCTCCGGCCCCCTCTCCCTCGACGCCCTCGTCGCCACCCTGACCGCGGCCCCCTCCGGCGTGGCCGCCGCCCTCAACGAGACCGTCGTACCGCGCGGCGAGTGGGCGTCGACGGTCCTCGGCGAGGGCGACCGGGTCGAGGTCCTCACCGCGGTGCAGGGAGGCTGACGATGTCCGACGACGTGTTCGCCCTCGGCGGTACGGAGTTCTCCTCCCGTCTCATCATGGGCACCGGCGGCGCCCCCAGCCTGGACGTCCTGGAGCGCTCCCTGCTCGCCAGCGGTACGGAGCTGACGACCGTCGCCATGCGGCGCCTGGACCCGACGGTCCAAGGCTCCGTCCTCTCCGTCCTCGAACGGCTCGGCATCCGGGTCCTGCCCAACACCGCGGGCTGCTTCACCGCGGGCGAGGCCGTCCTCACCGCCCGGCTCGCCCGGGAGGCGCTCGGCACCGACTGGATCAAGCTGGAGGTCGTCGCCGACGAGCGGACGCTGCTCCCGGACACGGTGGAGCTCCTCGACGCGGCGGAGACCCTCGTCGACGACGGCTTCACCGTCCTCCCCTACACGAACGACGACCCGGTCGTGGCCCGCAAGCTGGAGGACGTCGGCTGCGCGGCGATCATGCCGCTCGGCTCGCCCATCGGCTCCGGGCTCGGCATCCGCAACCCGCACAACTTCGAGCTCATCGTGGAGCGGGCCGGGGTGCCGGTGATCCTCGACGCGGGCGCGGGTACGGCCTCGGACGCGGCGCTCGCGATGGAGCTGGGGTGCGAGGCGGTCATGCTGGCCTCGGCCGTGACGCGGGCGCAGGAGCCGGTCCTCATGGCGGCGGCCATGCGGCACGCGGTCGAGGCGGGGCGGCTCGCGCGGCGGGCGGGCCGCATCCCGCGCCGCCACTTCGCGGAGGCCTCCTCCCCGACGACCGGCCTGCCGCACCTGGACCCGGAGCGCCCCGCCTTCTGACGGCTCGGCCGTGCCTCCCGTACGGCACGGCCCGGCCGCGGCCGACGGCGGATGTCCGCCGCCGGAGCCCGGTGGGGGGCCGCGCGCGAGGGGATCGTCACAGGTCGGGTGCAGTCGAGGGCGGGCGGGCGGGGGGGCCGCCGGGCGGCTCGTAGACTCGACGGCGTGGACACGACCCTTCAGGACCCCCTCGTCGGGCGGCTGCTCGACGGCCGCTACCGCGTCGACGCGCGCATCGCCGTCGGCGGGATGGCCACGGTCTACCGGGCCGTCGACACCCGCCTCGACCGCGTCCTCGCGCTCAAGGTGATGCACCCCGCCCTCGCCACCGACGCCGCCTTCGTCGAGCGTTTCATCCGCGAGGCGAAGTCGGTCGCCCGGCTCGCGCACCCGAACGTCGTCGGCGTCTTCGACCAGGGCGCCGACGGCGCCTACGTCTACCTCGCGATGGAGTACGTCGCCGGCTGCACCCTCCGCGACGTCCTGCGGGAGCGCGGCGCGCTGCGGCCCCGCGCGGCCCTGGACATCCTGGAGCCGGTGCTCGCCGCGCTCGGCGCCGCGCACCGGGCCGGGTTCGTGCACCGGGACATGAAGCCGGAGAACGTCCTGATAGGGGACGACGGCCGGGTGAAGGTCGCCGACTTCGGCCTCGTGCGCGCCGTGGGCTCGGCGACGGCGACCACCGGCTCGGTCCTCGGCACCGTGTCGTACCTCGCTCCGGAGCAGATCGAGCACGGCACCGCGGACACCCGCGCGGACGTGTACGCCTGCGGTGTCGTCCTGTACGAGATGCTGACCGGCGCCAAGCCGCACGCGGGCGAGACGCCCGCCCAGGTGCTCTACCAGCACCTCCACACCGATGTGCCCGCCCCCTCCGCCGCGGTCCCGGGCCTCGCCCTGGAGCTGGACGAGCTGGTCGCGGCGGCCACCGCCCGCACCCCCGAGGTACGGCCGCACGACGCCGTCGCGCTGCTCGCCCTGGTGCGGGAGGCGCGCGCCGCGCTCACCGAGGAGCAGCTGGACGCGGTGCCGCCGCAGTCGCTCGGCGAGGTCCGGGACACCGCCGAGGACCGTACGAGCGTGATCGCCCGCTCCGTACCGGCGCCGGCCGAGCCGGACGCGCGCGACCCCCGGCCGGTGGAGCACACCAGCCGGCTCGTCGCTCCGGAGGCGCCGCCCGCCGCCCCCCTGTGGCGGGCGCCCCGCGGTCCGCTGGCGATCGTCGTCGCCGTCCTCCTGGCGCTCGGCCTGGGCGCGGGCGTCTGGTACATCAATTCCGGCCAGTTCACCCGCGTCCCCGCCGTCCTCGGCCAGACGGAGGCGGTGGCGACCGAGCGCCTGAAGGACGCCGGCCTCGAGGTCGGCTCGACGAAGCGGGACTTCAGCGAGGTGTACGAGCGCGGCGCGGTGATGGCCGTCGACCCGGCGCCCGGCGAGCGGGTCCGCGGCAACGCCACGGTGACGCTCACGCTCTCCCGGGGCCCGCAGGTCGTGAAGGTCCCGAACCTCCGGAACAAGCCGCTCGCGGAGGCCCGGCGCCTCCTCCGGCAGGAGGGCCTGGCGGCGGGCGTCGTCTCGTCGGCGTTCAGCGACACCGTCGCCCGCGGCGCGGTGATCAGCACCGACCCGGAGCCCGGCACCGAGCGCAGCCCGGACTCCGCGGTCGCGCTCGTCGTCAGCAAGGGCTCCCCGGTGGACGTGCCGGGCGTCACCGGCGAGACGGTGGCCGAGGCCACCGCCACGCTCCGGGAGGCCGGGCTCGACGTCCGGGTCGCCCCGGAGCGCGTCCACTCCCCCGAGGCCGCGGGCGCGGTCGCCGCCCAGTCCCTCGCGGAGGGCAGCCGGGCCGCCGAGGGCGACGCGATCACGCTCACCGTCTCCAAGGGCCCGCGCCCGGTCGAGGTCCCGGACGTCACGGGCGAGTCGACCGCGGACGCCCGGGCGGCCCTGGAGGACGCGGGCTTCGAGGTGAAGGTCGAGAAGTCCTTCCCGTTCCTCGGGGACACCGTGTCGAGCCAGTCCGTGGAGGGCGGCGCGACGGCCCCCGAGGGCTCCACCGTCACGATCAGGATCAAGGGACTGTAGGAAGCATGCGCAACCCCGTCGGCGGCCACGTGCCCGTGGCCGGCGGTCTCGCCTCCGTCGGCCTGGGCTACGCCCGTGAACTGGGCGCCGAGGCCGTGCAGGTCTTCGTCGCCAACCCGCGCGGCTGGGCCACCCCGCCGGGCAGTCCGGCGCAGGACGAGCGGTTCCGTGCCGAGTGCGCCGCCGAGTCGGTCTCGGCCTGGGTCCACGCCCCGTACCTCATCAACTTCGGCTCGCACACCGAGGCCACCGCGGAGCGGTCGGTGGAGTCGATGCGGCACTCCCTGCGCCGCGCCCGCCAGATCGGTGCGCGGGGCGTGGTCGTGCACACGGGCTCGGCGACGGGCGGCCGCCCGCGCGAGGTGGCCCTGGCCCAGGTACGGGAGCGGATGCTGCCGCTCCTGGACGAGCTGACGCACGAGGACGACCCGTATCTGCTCCTCGAATCGACGGCCGGGCAGGGCTCCTCGCTGTGTTCGCTCGCGGAGGACTTCGGTCCGTACATGGACGCCCTCGACCGCCATCCGCGCCTGGGGATCTGTCTGGACACCTGCCACATATTCGCCGCGGGCCACGACCTCGCGGAGCCGGGTGGGGCGGCCCGGACGCTGGACGAGCTGGTGGCGACGGTGGGCGAGGGCCGGCTGAAGCTGATCCACGCCAACGACTCCAAGGACGTGGTGGGCGCGCACAAGGACCGGCACGCGAACATCGGCGCGGGTCACATCGGCGAGGACGGCTTCCGGGCGCTGCTGCGGCATCCGGCGACGGAGGGGGTGCCGCTGATCATCGAGACCCCGGGCGGCAAGGAGGGGCACGTGGCGGACGTGGAGCTGCTGAAGAAACTCCGCGGGTGATCACGTCCCCTTGAGGAATACCCCAGGGGGGTATACGGTTCCTGTGTCGGCAGGAACCGCCACCCGAGTTTGGGGGAGCTCCCATGCAGCGCGACGACCACGCCCACCACGAGGGCCACGACCACCACCAGGGCCACCACGGCCACGAGGGCCACCACGCCCACCACGCCCACCACGCCCACCAAGCCCCCGGCACGGTCTCCTGGTCCATGGCGGCCAAGGCCACGCTCCACTGCCTCACGGGCTGCGCCATCGGCGAGGTCCTCGGCATGATCATCGGTACGGCGCTCGGCTGGGGCAACGCCCCGACGATGGTGCTCGCCATCGCCCTGGCCTTCTTCTTCGGCTACTCGCTGACGCTCTGGGCGGTCGTCCGCGCCGGCGTCGGACTGAAGGCCGCCATCGGCGTCGCGCTCGCGGCCGACACCCTCTCCATCACCGTGATGGAGGTCGTCGACAACGGGGTCCTACTCCTGGTCCCCGGAGCCATGGACGCGCACCTGTCGGACGCCCTCTTCTGGGGCGCCCTGGCCTTCGCCTTCCTCGTCGCCTTCCTGGTCACCACTCCGGTCAACAAGTGGATGATCGGCCGCGGCAAGGGCCACGCGGTGGTCCACCAGTACCACCACTGAGCCGCTACAGCTCCGGGCCGTCGCCCGGTTCCTCCTGGTACGAGTAGCGCTGCTCGGTCCACGGGTCGCCGAGGTTGTGGTAGCCCCGCTCCTCCCAGAAGCCCCGCCGGTCGGCGGCCATGTACTCCACGCCCCGGACCCACTTGGGGCCCTTCCAGGCGTACAGGTGGGGGACGACGAGCCGCAGCGGGAAGCCGTGCTCCGCCGTGAGCAGTTCGCCGTCCTTGTGCGTGGCGAAGATCGTGCCGTCGGCGGCGAAGTCGGAGAGCCGCATGTTGGCGCTGTAGCCGTACTCTGCCCAGACCATCACGTGGGTGACCTGCGGCGCGGGCGGGGCGAGCTCCAGGATCGTGCGGGCGGGGACGCCGCCCCATTCGGCCCCGAGCATGCTGAACTTCGTGACGCAGTGGAGGTCGGCCACGACCGTGGAGAACGGCAGCGCCGAGAACTCCTCGTGGTTCCAGCACCGCTTGTCACCGTCGGCGGTCGCCCCGAAGACCCGGAACTCCCACCGGTCGGGCTTGAACTTGGGCACGGGCCCGTAGTGGGTGACCGGCCAGCCGCGCTGCAGCCGCTGCCCCGGGGGCAGATCGGGCGGAGGGTTCGACGGAAGCCCCGGTGAACGTTCCGGCTGCCCCGTTTCCCGGTGTACTCCGCTCTCCGGCTGACCCATGTCATCCATGGTGACAGACGGCGAGGGGTGGTCATGACCAGCAACCCCCCACGGGCACGCCTACCGGGGCAACTCCCACTAAGCCTGCACTTACTGGACGCCCCCCATTCGGGGTGCGAGGATGCGGCCATCCTGCCCAGTGACGGCACAGACACGCAACGTGGAAGTGGAAGGAGCCTCTGCGATGCAGGGCGACCCCGAGGTCCTCGAGTTCCTCAACGAGCAGCTGACCGGCGAGCTGACGGCGATCAACCAGTACTGGCTGCACTACCGCATTCAGGACAACAAGGGCTGGACGAAGCTCGCGAAGTACACCCGCGAAGAGTCCATCGACGAGATGAAGCACGCGGACAAGCTGACCGAGCGCATCCTGATGCTCGACGGCCTGCCCAACTACCAGCGGCTCTTCCACGTGCGGGTCGGGCAGACGATCACCGAGATGTTCCAGGCGGACCGCCAGGTGGAGGTCGAGGCGATCGACCGCCTGAAGCGCGGCATCGAGGTCATGCGCGCGAAGGGGGACATCACGTCCGCCAACCTCTTCGAGGAGATCCTGGCCGACGAGGAGCACCACATCGACTACCTGGACACGCAGCTGGAGCTGATCGAGTCCCTGGGCGAGGCGCTCTACATCTCGACGCTCATCGAGCAGCCGAGCTGACCCGGGCGGCCCCCGCGGGCGCCCCGGGGCCCGTCAGGCGGCTTCGCCCAGTGCGCTGACGCCCTCGACCGCGAGGGCGGGCATGCCCTGGTCCACCAGCTCACGGCGCGGGCAGTTGCCGCGTCCGAGGATGGCCTGGATGCGACGGACGCAGGAACCGCAGTCCGTGCCCGCCTTGCAGGCCGAGGCGATCTGGCGGGGCGTGCAGGCGCCCGCGTCCGCGTGCTCCTTGACCTGCTTCTCCGTGACACCGAAGCATGAGCAGACGTACACGCGGTTCACCTCCCGCCGAGATCCATTAGGTTAACCTAACCTTACCCGGCGGATCCGGCGGCCAAAAGCCCCGGTCACGACGATGGGGCGCGGATCACAAGGATCCGCGCCCCGTCGTCGTACGAAGCCACCGACTGATCGCTACCTCACTGGTCGCGGTACATCTCCGCCACCAGGAAGGCCAGGTCCAGCGACTGGCTGCGGTTGAGCCGCGGGTCGCAGGCCGTCTCGTAGCGCTGGTGCAGGTCGTCGACGAAGATCTCGTCGCCGCCGCCCACGCACTCCGTCACGTCGTCGCCGGTCAGCTCGACGTGGATGCCGCCGGGGTGGGTGCCGAGCTCCTTGTGGACCTCGAAGAAGCCCTTCACCTCGTCGAGCACGTCGTCGAAGCGGCGGGTCTTGTGCCCGGAGGCCGCCTCGAAGGTGTTGCCGTGCATCGGGTCGGTGACCCAGGCGACCGTCGCGCCCGAGGCGGTGACCTTCTCGACCAGCTCGGGGAGCTTGTCGCGGACCTTGTCGGCGCCCATGCGGACGATGAACGTCAGCCGGCCCGGCTCGCGGTCGGGGTCGAGGCGGTCGATGTAGGTGAGCGCCTCCTCCGCGGTGGTCGTCGGCCCCAGCTTGATGCCGATCGGGTTCGCGATCCGCGAGGCGAACTCGATGTGGGCGTGGTCGAGCTGGCGGGTGCGCTCACCGATCCAGACCATGTGGCCGGAGGTGTCGTACAGCTTGCCGGTGCGCGAGTCCGTACGGGTCAGGGCGCCCTCGTAGTCGAGGAGCAGCGCCTCGTGGGAGGCGTAGAACTCGACCGCGCGGAACTCGGCCGGGTCGGTGCCGCAGGCCTTCATGAAGTTCAGCGCGTTGTCGATCTCGCGCGCCAGCTGCTCGTAGCGCTGGCCCGACGGGGAGGACTTCACGAAGTCCTGGTTCCAGGCGTGCACCTGGCGCAGGTCGGCGTAACCGCCGGTGGTGAAGGCGCGGACGAGGTTGAGCGTGGAGGCGGAGGCGTTGTACATCCGCTTCAGGCGCTCGGGGTCCGGGACACGGGCCTTCTCGTTGAAGTCGAAGCCGTTGACGGAGTCGCCCCGGTAGGTGGGGAGCGTCACGCCGTCCCGGGTCTCGGTCCCCTTGGAGCGGGGCTTCGAGTACTGGCCGGCGATGCGGCCGACCTTCACGACGGGCACGGAGGCCGCGTAGGTGAGGACGGCGCTCATCTGGAGCAGCGTCTTGAGCTTGGCCCTGATGTGGTCGGCGGACACGGCGTCGAAGGCCTCGGCGCAGTCGCCGCCCTGGAGCAGGAACGCCTCGCCACGGGCGACGGCTCCCATCCGGGCGCGCAGCTGGTCGCACTCGCCGGCGAAGACGAGCGGAGGATACGACTCGAGGTCCGCGATCACATCGCGCAGAGCCTCGGCATCGGGGTACTCGGGCTGCTGCGCCGCGGGCAGGTCTCGCCAGGTCGCCTTGGCGACGGCGTGGGAATCAGCGTTCACGGTCACACGGACCACATTACGGGGTTCTTCGTCCGGTCCTGTCCCCTGACCAGTGACTGAGACGGGCGCCCGGAATGTCTCACGGTGATCTTCACGCCATCGAGTGATGTTACCCTGCGCCCCGTTTCGCAAAACACAGGCGAACACACGAACGAAACGACACAGGGGTGGGCGTGACGCAGAGGCACCGCAGGGACCGTAAGAAGAAACGAATCTTGTACGGCGCGGCGGCGGCGGTCGTCGCCACCGCCACGATCGGCACCCTCGCGGTCGCCTCGCCGGGCCTCGTGGGTGCCCCGGGCGGGTCCCCGTCGGCCGGCCCGGGCCTCCAGGCGCAGTTCGCCTCGGCGGCGGCGGAGTTCGACGTGCCGCAGAGCGTGCTGATGGCGGTGTCGTACCAGCAGACGCGGTGGGAGTCGCACGACGGCGAGCCCAGCACCACGGGCGCGTACAACGTCATGGGTCTGACGAAGGTCGACCCGGAGGACGTCGAGCGGACGGTCACGGACGAGCAGATCGACCACGTCAACGGCAGCGGCCGCGACGAGATCGAGAAGACCTTCGACCGCGAGAAGCTCCGCCGCTTCCTGGAGAAGCGGCTCGTCGACACCGACGACCCGCGGCTGCACACCCTGGACCGGGCCGCCGAGCTGATCGACAGCTCCACCGAGGCCGTCCAGAACGACACCGCCGCCTCCATCCGCGCGGGCGCCGCCCTCCTCGTCGAGTACCAGAAGCAGGCGGGCGCCGAGGTGTCGGACGACCCGGGCGACTGGTACCCGGCCGTCGCCCGGTACGGCCAGTCCTCCGACCGGAAGGGCGCCGACCTCTTCGCGAAGCGCGTCTTCGCGTCGATCGAGAAGGGCGAGCGGGCGCTCACCCTCGACGGCGAGCAGGTCTCCCTGCCGGCCGACCCCTCGGTCGAGCCGGTCAGGCCGGCGAACGTGCCGCTGGCCGCCGCCTTCGCGAGCACGACGGAGACCGCCCTCCCCGACTGTCCGGCCGGCCTGAACTGCAACGTCAAGCTGACCGTGCCCGACGCCTCGGGGCGGAAGAACTACACCGCGGCCGACCGCCCCGCCCAGGGCATGGACATCCGCCAGATCGTCATCCACGACACCGAGGGTCCCTACGAGACCTCGCTCGACGTGCTCACCGACCCGACCTGGGGAGGCAGCGCCCACTACCTGATCAAGGCCTCGGACGGTCTGGTCACCCAGATGCTCGAGAACAAGAACCTGGCGTGGCACGCGGGCAACTGGACCCACAACATGCACTCGATCGGCGTGGAGCACGAGGGCTTCGCGATCAAGGAGGGCAGCTGGTACACCGAGCCCCAGTACCGCTCCTCCGCGGAGCTGGTGAAGCACCTCGCCACGACGTACGGCGTGCCGATCGACCGCGAGCACATCATCGGCCACGACGAGGTGGCGCTCCAGACGGACGGCGACCTCGACCAGCTGCACTGGGACGCCGGCCCGTACTGGGACTGGAACTACTACATGTCCCTCCTGGGCGCCCCGCAGGGCGACAAGGGCGCGGGCGGGCTGCTCCGGGCCGGTCAGGTGGTCCGCGTGGTGCCGCCGTTCACCACGGCGAACCAGCCGAAGCTGACCTACTCGGAGAAGGTCGACGGCGTCTGGTACACGAGGGACGCCTCGCCGCGGCCGTCGAACTTCGGCTACCTCTACACGGAGCCCGTGGCCGACCCGGCCAAGACGCTGACCGACCCGTACTTCTCGGCGTTGTGGACGCACGGCTCGAACTACGCCAACAAGGTCCGCGCGGGCGGCCTCTACGTCGTCGCCGAGGCCAGGACCAACTGGACGGCGATCTGGTTCGCGGGCAGGAAGGCCTGGTTCGCCAACCCGGGCGGCCAGTACACCGTCCCGGTGCCGGGCGCCACGACCGTGACGCTGAAGTCCGGCCTCGCCTCGGCGAAGGTCTTCGGCCGCTCCTTCCCGGAGACCGCCGCCTACACCGCGGCCGGTCTCGAAGCGCCGGGCGACGAGAACGACCCGCTGTCGAAGTTCACCTTCGCCGCCGGGCAGGCCTATGTGAAGGCCGGTCCCGCGGTGGCGGGTGACGAGTGGTTCGGCTCCGCCCAGAAGAACGTCGTCGGCACCACGATGTTCGTGCCGCTCCGCTTCCACCACAAGATCACCTGGGTGAAGCAGAGCGACGTCGTCGAGGCGCCCGGCGCCGCCCCCGTCCGCGCCGACAACCGCTACAACCTCCTCGCGCGCGACGCCTCCGGCGTGCTGTGGCAGTACCAGGGCACCGGCAGCTCCACCGCGCCGTTCCTGGCCCGCTACCGGGTCGGGACCGGCTGGCAGATCTACAACACGGTCAGCCCGCTGACCGCCCTTCGGGCGGACGGCACCGGCGACGCGGTCGCCCGGGACACCTCCGGTGTGCTCTGGTACTACCAGGGCAGCGGCAACCCGTCGGCGCCGTTCAAGGGCCGGCTGAAGGTCGGCCCCGGGTGGCAGATCTACGACCAGGTGGTCGGCGTCCGCGACGTGACCGGCGACGGCAGGGCGGACGTCCTCGCCCGCGAGAAGTCCGGCGTGCTGTGGCTCTACAAGGGCACGGGCGTGCCGACCGCCGCGCTCTCGGCCCGGGTCAAGATCGGCACCGGCTGGCAGGCCTACACCATGCTCGTCAGCACCGGCGACCTCACCTCCGACGGCAAGGCGGACCTCATCGGCCGCGACGGCACCGGCGCGCTGTGGCTCTACAAGGGCACGGGCAGCGCCACCGCCCCGTACGCCGCGCGCGTCAAGGTGGGCACGGGCTGGCAGGGCTACAACAGCATCGTCGGTCCGAGCGACCTGACCGGTGACGGCAAGGTCGACTTCGTGGCCCGGGACGGTTCCGGCGTCATGTGGTTCTACCGGGGCACCGGCAGCGCCACCGCCCCGTACGCCACGCGGGCGCAGGTCGGTCCGGGCTGGCAGATCTACAACATGATCTTCTGATCGGACCGCCCTCGCACGGCCCCGGGGCCCGGCGCGCACCGTCCACGGTGCGGACCGGGCCCCGTTTCCGTGCCGGGCTGGGCTACAGTGCTCGCATGTTCGCGCACTCGACCCAGAACTGGTGGTGGACCGCTCATCCGGCGGCCCACTGACTGCGCGTCCACCGAACGACACGCGAAGGCCGCCCGAGGGGCGGCCTTTCTCGTACCCGGGGCCGTTCCTCCTCTCCGTCCACAGCTCGGAAGGAACGCACGCCCCATGGACCTCTCCCGTCTCCTCGACGACTCCTGCCCCCCGTTCGCGCTGCTGCGCCGCCGCACCCCCGGCCGTGACCACGACACCGTCGAGGTCCTGATCGGCCGGGTCCACGAGGCCGAGCGCCTCGCCGAACTGCCGGTCGGCGCGCTGCCGACGCTCGCGCTCGTGCCCTTCCGGCAGATCCGGGAGCGCGGCTTCGACGTGCGGGACGACGGCACCCCGCTCTCCGTGCTCGTCGCCGACGAGGTGTACGAGCTGCCGCTCGCGGAGGCGCTGCGGCAGCTGCCCGCGCACGACGTGACCGTCGAGGGCGGCGGGTTCGACGTCTCCGACGAGGACTACGCGCGGACCGTGCGGCGGGTCGTCGACGAGGAGATCGGCTCCGGCGAGGGCGCCAACTTCGTCGTCCGGCGCACCTACACGGGCGGGATCCCCGGCTTCGGGCGGGCCGACGCGCTCGCGCTCTTCCGGCGGCTGCTCGCGGGCGAGCGGGGCGCGTACTGGACGTTCGTGGTGCACACGGGCGAGCGGACCCTGGTCGGCGCCAGCCCCGAGGTGCACGTGCGGATGGCGGGCGGGACGGTCGTGATGAACCCGATCAGCGGCACGTACCGCTACCCGGCGGGCGCCGCCCCGACCCCCGAGGACCTGCTGGCGTTCCTCGCCGACCGCAAGGAGACCGAGGAGCTCTCCATGGTGGTGGACGAGGAGCTGAAGATGATGTGCACGGTCGGCGACAGGGGCGGTGTGGTGATCGGTCCCCGCCTGAAGGAGATGGCCCATCTCGCGCACACCGAGTACGAGTTGCGGGGGCGCTCCTCGCTGGACGTGCGGGAGGTGCTGCGGGAGACGATGTTCGCCGCCACCGTCACCGGGTCCCCGGTGCAGAACGCCTGCCGGGTGATCGAGCGTCACGAGCGGGGCGGGCGCGGCTACTACGCGGGGGCGCTCGCCCTGCTGGGCACGGACGAGAACGGCGTCCAGACCCTCGACTCCCCCATCCTCATCCGGACCGCCGACATCGCGGCCGACGGCCGGCTGCGGGTCCCCGTCGGGGCGACCCTGGTGCGGGGCTCCGACCCGGCGGGCGAGGTGGCGGAGACCCACGCCAAGGCGGCCGGTGTCCTGACCGCCCTGGGCGTGCGGGAGGGGCGGCCGCTCGACGAGGCGGCGGCGGCGCCCCGGCTGGCCGACGACCCGCGCGTCCGGGCCGCGCTCGACGCGCGCCGGGCGGACCTGGCGCCGTTCTGGCTGAAGATGCAGGTGCGCTCCGCCGAGCTGTCGGGGCACGCCCTGGTGGTCGACGCGGAGGACACCTTCACGGCGATGCTGGCGCACCTGCTGCGCTCCTCGGGCCTCGAGGTGTCGGTGCTGCGCTACGACGAGCCGGGGCTGCGGGAGCTGGCGCTCGCCCACGAGGGGCCGGTGGTCCTCGGGCCCGGCCCCGGGAACCCGGCGGACGCCGCCGACCCGAAGATGCGGTTCCTGCGCGGTCTGACGGCCGAGCTGGTGCGCGGCCACCGGCACGGGCTCCTCGGCGTCTGCCTGGGCCACGAGCTGATCGCGGCCGAGCTGGGGCTGGACATCGTGCGCAAGCGGGTGCCGTTCCAGGGGGCGCAGATGCGGATCGACCTGTTCGGGCAGGAGCGGACGGTCGGGTTCTACAACAGCTTCACGGCCCGCTGCGACGACCGGGAGGCGACCGAGCTGGCCCTGCACCGGATCGAGGTGAGCCGGGATCCGGAGACCGCGGAGGTGCACGCGCTGCGCGGGCCGGGCTTCGCCTCGGTGCAGTTCCACCCGGAGTCGGTCCTGACGCGGGAGGGCGCGGCGGTGACGGCCTCCCTCCTGGCCGGCGTGCTCGTCTGAGGGGCTCCCCGGGCGACTACGCGGCCCTCGGGACCAGGACGTTCTCGCTGCGCCTTCCGGCGGTGTAGTCGAGGACGTTGCGGACCGTGGCGTCGATGATCTGGCCGACCGCGTCGACCGTGTAGTACGCCTGGTGGGAGGTGACGACCACGTTGGGGAAGGTGACGAGGCGGGCCAGGGTGTCGTCCTCGACGACCTCCAGGGACTTGTCGAGGAAGAAGAGCCCGGCCTCCGCCTCGTACACGTCGAGCCCGACCCCGGTGAAGCGGCCCGCGCGCAGTTCCGTGACGAGGGCGTCGGTGTCGACGAGGCCGCCCCGGCTGGAGTTCACCAGGATGGCGTCGTCCTTCATCGCCTTGAGGGCGGTCGCGTCGATGAGGTGCCGGGTCGACGGGAGGAGCGGCACGTGGAGGCTGATGAGGTCGGCCTCCGCGAGGAGCCGTTCCTTGTCGACGTACGTCATGCCGAGGTCGAGGCAGGCGGGGTTCTCGGCCACGTCCCAGCCGAGGAGCCGGGTGCCGAAGCCGTGGGCGATCCGGGTGAAGGCCTCGCCGATCTTCCCGGTGCCGAGGACGCCGACGGTACGGCCCCGCAGGTCGCGGCCCATGAGCCCGTCGAGCCGGAAGTCGAAGTCGCGGGTCCGGTTGGAGGCGCGGACGATCCGGCGGTTGACGGCCATCGCGAGGGTCCAGGCGAACTCGGCGACGGAGTAGGGGGAGTAGGACGAGACGCGGGCGACGGTGAGGCCGAGGCGCTCGGCGACGTCCAGGTCGATGTTGTTGAAGCCGGTGGAGCGCTGGGCGATCAGCTGCGTCCCGCCGGCGGCGAGGGTCTGCAGGACCCGGTGGTTCAGGTCGGCGTTGACGCTGGTGGAGACGGCCTCGTAGCCCGCGGCGATGGGGGCGGTGTCCTCGTTGAGGAAGACGTCCACGCAGCGCACCTCGTGGTGGCCCGCGAACGCCTTCTCCAGGAGGGGCTTCTCGTCCGCCTGTACGCCGAATGCCAGGATCTCCACGGGTGTCCCCTCGCTGCACTGATGGGCCGTATGTCCGCTTCGCTACGTCCGCGAAGAGTACGTCCGCGAATATACGGCCCGCCCCGGCTCCGCGCCGCTCGGCGGCCGGGCGTCGTCGGGGCCGCGCGGTCAGGCGTCGTCGAGGCCGCGCTCGATGGCGTACCGGACGAGTTCGACGCGGTTGTGCAGCTGGAGCTTGCCGAGCGTGTTCTGCACGTGGTTCTGCACCGTGCGGTGCGAGATGACCAGGCGCTCGGCGATCTGCTTGTAGCTCAGGCCCTTGGCGACCAGGCGCAGCACCTCGGTCTCGCGCTCGGTGAGCTGCGGGGCCTTGGGCTCGTCGGCACCCGCGGCCGGGGCGGGTTCGGCGGCCAGGCGGCGGTACTCGCCGAGGACGAGGCCGGCGAGGCCCGGGGTGAAGACGGGGTCGCCGACGGCCGTGCGGCGCACCGCGTCGATCAGCTCCGCGGTGCTGGCCGACTTGAGGAGGTAGCCGGTGGCGCCGGACTTCACGGCCTCCAGGACGTCGGCGTGCTCGCCGCTCGCCGAGAGGACGAGGACCCGCAGCCCCGGCTGGGCGGCGACGAGCTCCTTGCAGACCTGGACCCCCGGCTTGACCGGCAGGTTGAGGTCGAGGACGAGGACGTCGGGCGTGACGGCCAGGGCGCGGCGTACGGCCTGCTCCCCGTCGCCGGCCGTGGCGACGACGTCGAAGTCGGCCTCCGCGAGGTCGCGGGCGACCGCGTCCCGCCACATCGGATGGTCGTCGACGACCATCACCCTGATCCGCCGCTCGGGCTGCTGCTCGCTCACTTCTCTCCTGCCTTCCCCCGGGTGGCCCGCGCGGGACGCGGGACCTTCAACTCGACTTCCGTGCCCTGGCCGGGGACCGAGACCAGCTCGGCCGTGCCGCCCAGATCCCGCAGTCTCCCCCGGATGGACAGGGCGACGCCCATCCGGCCCTCCCCCTCCGCCTGGGCGAGACGGCCCTCGGGGATGCCGGGGCCGTCGTCGCGGACGGTGACGATCACCTCGTCGGGCCAGTCCTCCACCAGGATCCAGGCCCGTGCCTCCTCGCCCGCGTGGACCCGGACGTTGTCCAGGGCGGCGCCGACGGCGGCGGCCAGTTCGCGGGCGGTCGCCGGGGGCAGCAGCACGGGCGCTCCCGGATCGGCGAGGGTGACGCGGGCCCCGGCGCGCGGGGCGAGCAGGGCGCGCAGGTCGACGGGCGCGCCGCCGTCCCCCGCCTCCGCCGGGTCGTCGACCTCGACGACCCGGACGACGGCGCCCTCGGACGCGTCCTCGGAGACGTGGCTCGGCCGGGTCAGGCCGCCCGCGACGAGGGTGCGGAGCGCCACCTCCTGCTCCCCGGCCATCCGGCCGAGCTCCGCCGCCTCGCCGCCGAGCGCGGTGCCGCGCCGCTGGACCATGGCGAGGACCTGGAGGACGCTGTCGTGGATGTCGCGGGCGAGCCGCTCCCGCTCGCGGGTGGCCGCCTCGATCTCCAGGGCCCGGGCGAGGGTGCGCTCGGAGGCGCGGGCGACCTCGACGACGTACCCGATGGCGATGGAGGCCACCCAGACGAGGATGACGTTGTGGACGGTGTCCCGGGTGGGGTGGCCGCGCTCGACGATGTTGGCGACGGCGACCAGCGAGGAGGCGAGCCCGGCCCAGCGCCAGCCGCCCTTGATGGCGTACGCGAGGACGGAGCCGGCGGTCCATATGCTCGGCAGGGTGGGGCCGTCGACGGTCTGGGCGTGGGCGTCGGCGAGCGGGGTGAGGAGGATCCCGGTGAGGGCGAGGGCGAGGTCGGCGCCGAGGAAGCGCTTGGTGCAGCCGGCCGCGTTGGCGACCTTGGGGAGGGTGGCGAGCGTCCAGACGCAGAGCACCGCGAGGTAGACGACGGCGATCCAGGGGCGCTCGTAGCGGTCCCGTCCGGTGACGAAGATCAGGACCGCGTAGCACATGGTCAGCACGCGGTAGCCGGTGAGCGCACGCCACAGCGGCTGCTCCACCGACATGCGCACGACACGCTCGCGCTTGGCCATCTCCCCCACCCCCACCGGCGCCCCCTCGACGGGAGGGTCAGGCGCCGGACTCTTCCCGCGCCGCGATCTCGGCCTTCACGGCCTCCTTGGCGGCCTTCTCGGCCTCCGCGATCTGCCGCTTGGCGGCGGTCGCGTAGATGTCGACGTACTCCTGCCCGGAGAGCTTCATGATCTCGTACATGACCTCGTCGGTCACCGAGCGCAGGATGAAGCGGTCCCCGTCCATGCCGTGGTAGCGGCTGAAGTCCAGCGGCTTGCCGATCCGGATGCCGGGCCGCATCAGCTTCGGGACGATCTTGCCGGGCGGCTGGATCTTCTCGGTGTCGATCATGGCGACGGGGATCACCGGGGCGCCGGTCGCGAGCGCCACCCGGGCGAGGCCACCGGGCTTGCCGCGGTAGAGCCGGCCGTCGGGCGAGCGGGTGCCCTCGGGGTAGATGCCGAAGAGACCGCCGCCCCTGATGACCTCGATGCCGGCCTTGATGGCCGCCTCGCCGGCGCCCCGGCCACCCGAACGGTCCACCGGCAGCTGGCCGACGCCCTTGAAGAAGGCGGCCGTCAGCTTGCCCTTGACGCCGGGAGTGGTGAAGTACTCGGCCTTGGCGATGAAGGTGACCTTGCGGTCGAGGACGGCGGGCAGGAAGAAGGAGTCCGAGAACGACAGGTGGTTGCTCGCCAGGATCGCCGGACCCTCGGCGGGAATGTTCTCCAAACCCTCCACCCAGGGCCGGAAGGCAAGCTTCAGGGACCCTCCGAGGGAGAACTTCATCGCGCCGTAGATCAACTCGTCATGCCTTCCGTGTGCCGTCGTCCCGACTTTATCCCGTACCGGCGTACGCCCCCCGCTGCGGCCCTGGTCGGTGTCGGTCCGGTCGCGTACCGTGAAGGTCCTTCCCCACGTCCCGTCGCTTCGGCGCCCCCGAAGAACGCCGAAGTCGCAACCGAACAGGAGACCCCGGTGCCGGTCCTTCCCGGAGCCGAGCCGTACCGCCATGAGGGCGGAGAGGTCGGCGTCCTTCTCTGTCACGGATTCACCGGTTCCCCGCAGTCGCTGCGCCCGTGGGCCGAGTACCTGGCGGGGCGCGGGCTGACCGTGTCGCTGCCGCTGCTGCCCGGCCACGGCACCCGCTGGCAGGACATGCAGCTCACCACCTGGCACGACTGGTACGCGGAGGTGGACCGGGCCCTGCGCGAGCTGCGGCAGCGCTGCGAGACCGTCTTCGTCTTCGGCCTCTCGATGGGCGGCGCGCTGGCGCTGCGGCTGGCCGCGAAGCACGGCGACGCCGTACGGGGCCTGGTGCTCGTCAACCCGGGCAACAAGGTGCACGGCGTGGCCGCGCACGCGCTGCCGGTGGTCCGGCACCTGGTGCCCACCACGAACGGCATCGCCAGCGACATCGCCAAGGAGGGCGTGAAGGAGATCGGCTACGACCGGGTGCCGCTGCACGCCGCGCACTCGCTGCGCCGCTTCTTCCGCACGGTGGACGCGGAGCTTCCGCAGGTCACGCAGCCGATCCTGCTGCTGCACAGCCCGCAGGACCACGTGGTGCCGCCGGCCGACTCGGCCCGCATCCTCAGCCGGGTCTCCTCGACGGACGTCAGGGAGCTGCTGCTGGAACAGAGCTACCACGTGGCGACGTTGGACCATGACGCGGAGCGGATCTTCGACGAGAGCTGGGGCTTCGTCGAGCGTCTCGCGCCGGGTCTCGTCGGCGGGAAGGGAAGCAGGAGCGGTGGCTGATCAGCAGGACGGCGGCGAGCGGGAGCCGCAGCCCATCGACGAGGAGGCGGCGTGGGCCGCGATCGTCGCCGGATACGGCGAGGAGCCCGCGGACCCTCCGGGGACGAGGCCGTTCCGGCCGATCGAGAACCTGGCACTGCCGGAGGCCGACACCGTGCCCGAGCCCGAGCCGGAGCCTCGGGCGGAGCCGAAGGCCGAGGCGCGGGCCGAGCGCGAGGCGTCCGGGGAACCGGCCCTGGTGAAGGACCGGGCCGGAGCGGACGACCCAGACGACGCGGACGAGGCCGACGACGCGGAAGGACCGAAGGACACGGTCGACGCGGACGGCCCCGACACCGAGGGCGGTGTCGAGGCCCGCGCCGGGGGCGACGACCGGGACGCGGAGCCGGACGACGGGCCGCGGACGCCCCCCGCCCCCGAGGCCGGGACGGACCGGCCCGCGCTCGGCAGCTCCGTCGTGTTCGCTCCCGGCGTGCGCCCGAGCGGCCCCCGCGACTACACGCCCGCCGAGCCGGAGGACGGCCCCGGCGGCGACGAGGGCCACTTCGTCCCGCCGGAGCCGCCGCCGCTCCCCGAGGCGGACGCGGCGACCAAGTTCGCCTGGCTCGGCGTGGTCGGCGGCCCGGTCCTGATGCTGGTGGCGGTACTGCTCCAGTGGGACATGACCTGGTGGCTGACGACGCTGTGCGTCGGTGGCTTCCTGGGCGGGTTCGCGACCCTGGTGGCCCGGATGAAGCACGACGACGAGGACGACGACGGCTTCGACGACCCGGGCCGCGGCGCGGTCGTCTGAGCCTTTTGACGCTCCCCGGCGGGGCGGGCTCACACCGCGGCGGGGACGCGCACCGCCGCCAGGACCGGTAGGTGGTCCGTGGCGGCCCTGAGGTCGGCGGGGTCCAGGTCCTTCGGGACCCCGCAGCCGAGGAACTCGACGCCCGGCGTCGCCAGGATCGCGTCGATGCGCTGGTGCGGGTCGGCGGGCGTCGAGGTGTGCTCGGCGCCCCAGGGGCGTTCCGCCCAGCCGTCCCTGAGCTGCCCGGTGAGCCGGGCGAAGGCGGGCCCCCCGGGCTGTTCGTTGAGGTCCCCGGCGACGATCGCGTACGGCGTGCCGAGCGCGGCGACCCGTTCCAGGACCATCCCGGCCTGGGCGTACCGCTCGGCCGGGCGCAGGCTCAGATGGCAGCTGACGAGGCCGACCCGAGCCCCGGCGAAGCGGACGACGGCGGTCGCGAGGCCCCGGCGGTGCAGCCCGGGGGTGAGCGGGAGCAGCACGTCCTCGGTGCGTTCCACGGTGGCGCGCAGCGAGCAGAGGAGCAGGGGGCCTGCGGCGGTGGCGCCGCCGCTCAGGACGACGAGGTCGCTCGCCGCGGCGAGCCGGGCCGCGTGTTTGCGCCAGCGGAAGAAGCGCGGCGCCTCCTGGACGAAGACCAGGTCGGGGGCGCAGGCCCGGATCACCCGGACGAGGGCGTCCTCGTCGTCGCGCATCGAGCGGATGTTGTAGCTGAGGACCCGTACGACGGCCGAACCGTCCGGTTCCGTACGGGAGTTGGGCAGCTCGCCGGTGAGGGGGGTCGTCGCCATACGGGCCACGATAAGCGCGATGCCCGCCACGCCCCAGAGGGCACGACGGGCATCGCCGGAACGGCTCGGTTCAGCCCTGGCGCGCCAGGTCCGCCGCGCCGACCAGGCCGGCCTTGTTGCCGAGCTGTGCGGCGAGGACCTGCGCGTGCGGCCGCCACTGGCCGCCGATCAGCCAGCGCCGGAAGGACTTGCGGATCGGGTCGAGGACGAGGTCGCCCTCGTCCGAGACGCCGCCGCCGACGATGAACGCCGACGGGTCGAAGAGCGAGGCCAGGTCGGCCAGGCCCGCGCCGGCCCAGCGGGCCAGCTCGCGGAAGGAGTCGATCGCGACCGGGTCGCCCGCGCGGGCGGCCTGGCTGACGTGCTTGCCCTCGATGCCCTCGGGGGTGCCGTCGCCGAGGCCGAGGAGCACCTCGGCCCGCTCCGGGGTGGCGTTGGCGCGCTGCCGGGCGTAGCGGACGAGGGCGCGGCCGGAGGCGTACTGCTCCCAGCAGCCCTGGCTGCCGCAGCCGCAGAGCAGGCCGTCGGGGACGACCCGGATGTGGCCGAACTCGGCGGCGACGCCGAAGCGTCCGCGGCGCAGCTTGTTGCCGATGATGATGCCGCCGCCGAGGCCGGTGCCGAGGGTGATGCAGATGACGTCCTCGTGGCCCTGGCCGGCGCCGAAGCGGTACTCGCCCCAGGCGGCCGCGTTGGCGTCGTTCTCCACGACCACGGGGAGACCGACCCGCTGCTCGACCTTGTCCTTGAGCGGCTCGTGCCGCCAGTCGATGTTCGGCGCGAAGAGGACGGTGGCGCGCTTGTCGTCGACGTAGCCCGCGGCGCCGATGCCGACGGCCTCGATCTGGTGGCCCTTGCCGGCCTCGGAGACCGCGGCGCTGATCGCGTCGACGATGCCTTCGGGGGTCGGCGGGGTGGGCACCTTGTGCGTGTCGAGGATGTTGCCCTCCTCGTCGACCACGCCGGCCGCGATCTTCGTGCCGCCGATGTCGACGCCGATGGTGAGTCCCATGTGTCCCTCAGTTTTCGGTCGAGCCCCGCTAGGGCCCACCGTACCCGAGCGGGGCCGACGTACTGATCAGTCCAGGTCGATGTGCTGGCCCGTTCCGGGGCCTTCGTCGCCCTTGTGCGGCTCGTCCCCGTCGCGGCGGGGGTCGTCCTCGGGGACGGGTTCGCCGCGGGTCCAGCGGGTCTCGTGGCCCTCGACGGCGGAGCGATAGGCGGCGAGCAGTTCGTTCCCGGCGGCGGCGAGGTGGTCGAAGACCTGCGGGTTGCGTTCGATGACGGGCTCGACGACGGCCTTCGCCTGATCGACGAGCTGCTGGACGGTCTGCGCGGCCTGGCCGCCGAGCAGCGGTGCCGCCCCGAGTCCGCCGGAGACCTTGTCGGCGACGGCCTCGAAGAGCTTGCGGAACTCGTCGGCGGCGGAACCGGGCCCGTCCTCGCGCCGCGTCCGGCGGCGGGCCTTCTCCGCCTCCAGGTCCTCGGCGCAGGCCTTGGCCCAGGCGTCCGGATCGCTCATGGCGTACTCCTCAGTGGGCTGGTACTTCGACGGTACACGGGCGTCAGCCGGTGCGGGGCCACAGTCCGGGGTCGGGGGCGAAGCGGACGCGGAGCTCGCCGTCGACGAGGCCCGCGCCGGTGACGGTGCAGCGGCGCAGGGCGCCGGGGAGCGGGAGGGCGCGGCGGAAGGGGCCGACCGCGAGGAGCAGTTCGTCGCCGCGGCGGACGAGCGACAGCTCCTCCTTGACGGCGCCGGGCAGCGGGACGTGCCAGACGAGGACGCCGTCCGTCTCGCGCCGGTCCTCCACGGCCGGCGCGGGCGCGGTCACGGAGGAGGGTGCGGGGGCCGCGGGCGCCAGGAGCGCGAGGTCCTCGGGCCCGCGCGGGTCGCGGCCGAGGTGCGGGAGCTCGTGCACGAGGCCGGGGGCGGCGGTACGGAGGGCGTCGAGGTGCCGGTGCTGCTGGGCGGCGAGTCCGGCGAGCCACGGGTCCTCGGAGGTGGCGGGCAGCAGCCGGTTGGCGACGACGGCGTCGAGGGCGAGTCCCTGGAGCGCGAGGCCGAGGCGCGCGGTGCGCAGGGCGGCCGTGGCGTCGGGGCCGGGTTCGAGGACGAGGCGCACGGCGGTGCCGGGGGCTTCGAGGAGGTCCTGGACGGCGGCGAGCTCGGCCTCCCAGCGGGCGGTGGTCTCGTACAGCCACTGCGCGGGCATGGGGACGCCGGCGAGCTGGGCGAGCATCGGCCGCAGCGCGCGGGCGGCCTGGCGCTCCGGGGGCAGCAGGCGGCGCAGGTAGCGGCGGAGCTGCTCGGGCAGGGCGAGGAGGGCGAGGGCCTCGGTGAGCGGCGGCAGGTCGACGACGACGACATCGTGGTCGCCTGCGGCCGCGTCGCGCAGGGCGCGGAGCAGGGCGAAGGGGCGGCTGCCGGGGAGCTCAGTGAGTTCGGCGTCCTCGAAGGGGGCGGCGCCGAGGAGGTCGAGGGCGGTGCCGACGCGGCTCTGGAGGGCGAGGAACTCGCGCCGGAAGTCGGCGGCGGCGTCGGGCCTGCGGAGGCGGAGGCGCCCGCCGGCCGGGTGCGGGTTGGCCTGGCGGCCCCCGGCCGGATGCGGATCGCCCTGGCGCCCGTCGGCCAGGTGCTCGTCCGCCGGGCGCTCGTCTGACGGGCGCAGGTCGCCCTGGCGGCCCCCGGCCGGGTGCGGATCGACGAGGTCCGGATCGACGAGGTCCGGATCGGCCAGGTGCGGATCCGCGGTCTCGGAGACGAGGAGCACGCGGCGGCCGGCGTGGGCCTCGGCGAGGGCGGTCGCCGAGGCGACGGTGGTGCGCCCGGCGCCGCCGGCCCCGGTGACAAGAATGATCCGCATGCGCGGGAACGTTACCGCCCGCGCCGGGTGTGCTCCCCCGCGGGCGTTACGCGGCCGACTCGACGCGCTTCTTCAGGCCGGCGAGGGCGCGGTCGATGATGACCTTCTCGGCCTTGCGCTTGATCATGCCGAGCATGGGGATCTTGACGTCGACGGTGAGCTGGTACGTCACCTCGGTGCGGTCGGCGCCGAGCGGCTTCAGGAGGTAGGAGCCGTCGAGGGCGCGGAGCATCTGGGACTTGACCAGGGTCCAGCTGACCTCGTGGGCGCCGTTCCAGGTGTAGGCGAGGGTGTGGTCGTCCTTGATGGCGCCGGCGTCGAGGACGAGGCGGACCTTCTCGGCGCGGCCGGCGTCGTCGGTCTCCAGGACCTCGGCGCGCGTGACCTCGCCCGTCCACTCGGGGTAGCGGGCGAAGTCGGAGATCACGCCCATGACGTCGGCCGGCGCCGCCTCGACGGTGATGCTCGAGCTGGTGTGTTCGGCCATCGCGGTGGCTCCTCCACTGTGCGGTCCGGCGGAAGTCAGGCGGCACGGAACGGTGCCGACGGAAGGCTATCGCGCCGCGCGGCCCCCTCCGGGCCCCGCCCCGGGGTGCCCCGTCACCACTCCAGGGCGAAGGGCCGGCCGGTCGACGCGAAGTGCCCGACGTTCACGCACTCGGTGGCGCCGATCCGCATGCGGCGGGCCAGCGGCTGGTGGACGTGACCGAAGAGGGCGTAACGCGGCCGGACGCGGTGGATCGCGTCGAGGAGCGCCCGGCTGCCCCGCTCGAAGCGGCGGGCGACGGTGTCGTACGTCAGCTCGGGGACGTCCGGCGGGATGTGCGAGCAGAGGACGTCGACGTCGCCGAGGGCCTCGACCTTGGCGGCGTACTCCTCGTCGGAGATCTCGTACGGGGTCCGCATGGGGGTGCGCAGGCCGCCGCCGACGAAGCCGACGACGAGGCCGCCGAGCTCGATCCGCTGCCCGTCGAGGACGGTGGTCCCCGGCCGGGCGTACTCGGGCCAGAAGCGGGGGATGTCGACGTTCCCGTAGGTGGCGTACGTGGGGGTGGGGAAGGCGGCGAAGAGTTCCGCGTACTGGCGGCGCACGGCGCCCTCGATGGCGGTGTCCCTGTCGACGGCCAGCTCGGCCCAGAGGCGGCGGCCGAGTTCGCGGGCCTCGTCGAAGCGGCGGGCGGTGCGCAGCTCGACGAGGCGGTCGGCGTTCTCGACGCCGAAGAGGTCGGGGAAGATGCCGCGGCTGTGGTCGGCGTAGTCGAGGAAGAGGACGAGGTCCCCGAGACATATGAGGGCGTCCGCCCCGTCCCCCGCCTTGGCGAGGTCGTCGGCGTTGCCGTGCACGTCACTGACCACATGGACTCGCATGTGCCCACCTTAGGGCGTCGGACCTGCGGTTACTTGGGAGTCGGGAAACCGGTGGATTACTGTGCGCACAGCACCGCCACGCACGTGTGACGCACGGAACATCTGGCCAGGACCCCCTATCGGGAACCACGTACTGATGGGTAACGTCCAGGCAGTCCAGTCGTGCTCACCCCCACTGAGCACCTGCCCGGTCTTGGACTACACCGGTGCATCACACAGAGCCGTGGCGCCGGCGCCCGATGAGGAGCAGCAGTCTTGCGCGAGTTCAGCCTTCCGGCCCTGTACGAGGTCCCCACGGACGGCAACCTGACGGATCTCATCCGCCGCAACGCCTCCCAGCACCCAGACGTCGCCGTGATGGGGCGCAAGGTCGACGGGGTGTGGACCGACGTCACCGCCAAGGAGTTCCTTGCCGAGGTGCGCGGTGCCGCGAAGGGTCTGATCGCGGCGGGCGTGGAGCCGGGCGACCGGGTCGCGCTGCTCTCCCGCACCCGCTACGAGTGGGTGCTGCTCGACTTCGCGATCTGGAGCGCGGGCGCGGTGACCGTGCCGGTGTACGAGACGAGCTCGCCGGAGCAGATCCAGTGGATCCTCGGCGACTCGGGCGCGACCCTGGCGCTGGTCGAGAGCGCGGCGCACGAGGCCTCGGTGGAGTCCGTACGCGGCGAGCTGCCCGCCCTGAAGGGGCTGTGGCAGATCGAGGACGGGGCGATCGCGCGGCTGACCGCGGCGGGTGCGGACGTCTCCGACGAACTGCTCGACGCGCGGATGTCGTCGGCGAACGCGGACGACCCGGCGACGATCGTCTACACCTCGGGCACGACGGGCCGCCCCAAGGGCTGCGTCCTGACCCACCGGGCGTTCTTCGCCGAGTGCGGCAACGTGGTGGAGCGGCTGAAGCCCCTCTTCCGTACGGGCGAGTCGTCCGTGCTGCTCTTCCTGCCGGCCGCGCACGTCTTCGGCCGGCTGATCGAGGTGGCCTCGGTGATGGCGCCGATCCGCCTCGGCTGCCTCCCGGACATCAAGACGCTCACGGACGAGCTGGCCTCGTTCCGGCCGACGCTGATCCTCGGCGTGCCGCGGGTCTTCGAGAAGGTCTACAACTCCGCGCGGGCGAAGGCGCAGGCCGACGGCAAGGGCAAGATCTTCGACAAGGCCGCGCACACGGCCATCGCCTACAGCCGGGCGCTCGCCACCCCGCAGGGCCCGTCCTTCGGCCTGAGGCTGAAGCACAAGGTCTTCGACAAGCTGGTCTTCTCGAAGCTGCGGGCGGTGCTCGGCGGGCGCGGCGAGTACGCGATCTCGGGCGGCGCGCCGCTGGGCGAGCGGCTCGGCCACTTCTTCCGCGGCATCGGTTTCACCGTCCTGGAGGGCTACGGCCTGACGGAGTCGTGCGCGGCGACCGCGTTCAACCCGTGGGACCGTCCGAAGATCGGCACGGTCGGCCAGCCGCTGCCCGGTTCGGTGGTGCGGATCGCCGACGACGGCGAGGTGCTGCTCCACGGCGAGCACGTCTTCTCGCGGTACTGGAACAACGAGACGGCGACGGCCGAGGCCCTCGCGGACGGCTGGTTCCACACCGGTGACATCGGCACGCTCGACGAGGAGGGCTACCTCGCGATCACCGGCCGGAAGAAGGAGATCCTGGTGACGGCGGGCGGCAAGAACGTCGCCCCGGCGGTCATCGAGGACCGCATCCGGGCGCACGCGCTGGTCGCGGAGTGCATGGTGGTCGGCGACGGGCGTCCGTTCGTCGGTGCGCTGGTCACGCTCGACGAGGAGTTCCTGGGCCGCTGGGCGGCCGAGCACGGCAAGCCGGCGGGCGCGACCGCGGCGACGCTGCGGGACGACGCGGAGCTGCTCGCGGAGGTGCAGCGCGCGGTCGACGACGGCAACGCGGCCGTCTCGAAGGCCGAGTCGGTGCGCAAGTTCCGTGTCCTCTCCGCCCAGTTCACGGAGGAGGCGGGCCACATCACGCCGTCCCTGAAGCTCAAGCGGAACGTGGTGGCGAAGGAGTTCGCGGACGAGATCGAGGCGATCTACCGGGCCTGAGCCCCGACGGACGCAGCGCGGAGGCCCGGGACGAGCGATCGTCCCGGGCCTCCGGCCGTTCCTGCGCCCCGCGGTGAAGCGCCCCGGTCGGGCGCCCACGGGGCGCGTCCCCTACAGCAACTCCCGGAGGCGCTCGGCCAGGAGGTCCCAGCGCCACTTCTCCTCGACCCAGGCGCGGCCGCGTCCGCCCATGCGCGCGCGGAGTTCGGGGTCGAGGAGCAGGGTGGCGACGCGGTCGGCGGCGTCCCCCGGGGAACCGCCGGGGACGACCCAGCCGGTCTCGCCGTCCAGGACGGCGTCGGGGGCGCCGCCCGAGTCGCCCGCGACGACGGGGAGTCCGGTCGCGGAGGCCTCCAGGTAGACGATGCCGAGGCCCTCGACGTCGAGGCCGCCGCGGCGGGTGCGGCAGGGCATCGCGAAGACGTCGCCGGCGCCGTAGTGGGCGGGCAGCTCCGACCAGGGGACGGCGCCCGTGAAGCGGACGGAGGCGGCGACGCCGGTCTCCGCGGCGAGGCGGCGCAGCTCCTTCTCGTACGGGCCGCCGCCGACGACCAGCAGGACCGCGTCGGGCACCCTGCGCAGGATCTCGGGCATCGCGAGGATCAGGGTGTCCTGGCCCTTGCGCGGGACGAGCCGGGAGACGCAGACGACGACGGGGCGGTCGCTGAGCCCCAGGCGGGCGCGGACCTCGGCGCCGCCGGAGTCCGGGTGGAAGGTCTTCTCGTCCACGCCGGGCGGCAGCTGCACCATCCGCGCGGCGGCGGCCGGGGTGAGGGCGGCCGCGATCCGGGAGCGGGTGTACTCGCCGAGGTAGGTGATCGTGTCCGTGCCCTCGCCGATGCGGCGGAGCAGCTGCCGGGAGGCGGGGAGCTGGGCCCATCCGGCCTCGTGGCCGTGGGTGGTGGCGACGAGCCGCCGGGCGCCGGCCCTGCGCAGCGCGGGGGCCATGAGTCCGAGCGGGGCGGCGGCGCCGAACCAGACGGACGTACAGCCGTGTTCCCGCAGGAGCGCGGTGGCCCGGGCGGTGACCCTGGGCGTCGGCAGCAACATGGTGGTGCGGTCGCGGACGACCGTGAAAGGCTGTTCGGCGTCGAACGCGGCGGTCGCCTCCGCCCCCTCCTGGCCACGCTTCCAGGTGGAGGCGTAGACCACGATCCGTTCGGGGTCCAGGCGCAACGCCATGTTGTGCAGGAACGCCTGGATTCCGCCGGGGCGCGGCGGGAAGTCGTTGGTTACGATCAGGGTCTTGTGCATCGCGAACGACAGTACGTGATGGGCCGCGATCGCACCCACCGCCCGGCACCACCACCTCCGCGCGAGCGGACCGACAGACGAGGACTGGACAGGGATGACGGGCGCAGTGGGGACCGGATCGCGCACGAGCCTGCGACTGCCGCTCGCCCTGTGGGGCGTGTCACGGGTGCTGCTCCTGCTCTGCGTCTTCAAGATCGTGGTGGTTCCGGGCCCGGACGTCACCAGTGACGTCGAGGACATCTACCAGGGGTGGTTCGAGGTCCTGCGCACGGGCACGTACCCGGTGGACGACGTCACCTGGCAGTACCCGCCGGCCGCCGCGCTGCCGATCCTCGCCCCGGCGCTCCTGCCGTTCCTGGGCTACTCGGCCGCCTTCTTCGTGCTGGCGTTCCTGTGCGACGCCCTCGTCTTCGGCCTGCTCCTGTACACGGGCCGCCGGCCGGGCCGTTCGCCGCGCGGGGCCTGGATCTGGCTCGCGGGCGTGGCGCTCATGGGCCCGACGACGTACGCCCGGTACGACGTGATGGTCACCGCCGTCGCGGTGGCGGCCCTGCTGGCGGCGGTCCGCAGCCCGCGGGTGCTCGGGGCGCTCGCCGGTTTCGGCGCGGTCCTGAAGGTGTGGCCCGCGCTGGTCCTCGTCGGTACGGCGAAGGGGCGGGCGACCTTCCGGTCCTGGTCGACGGCGGCGGGCGCGGGCGCGGCGGTGCTGCTGCTCTGCGTCCTGTGGATGCCCGGGGGCCTCGCCTTCCTGTCGTTCCAGAGCGAGCGGGGCACGGAGGTCGAGTCGCTGGGCGCGATGGTCTTCCACGTCGCCCGGCACCTGGGCTGGGAGGGCGACGTGCGGATGAACTACGGCTCGATCGAGTTCATCGGGCCGTACGTAGCCGTGGTGTCGAAGGGCGCGGTGCTGCTGACGGTCGCCGCCTTCGGCTGGCTGCTGCTGTGGCGGTTCAGGGCGCACCGGTTCACCTCGTCGACGGTGGCGGACGCGGCGTTCGTCGCGGTGCTGCTGTTCACGGCGACGAGCCGGGTGATCAGCCCCCAGTACATGATCTGGCTGGTGGGTCTGGCCGCGGTCTGTCTGGTCTACCGGTCGAGCCGGATGGAGCGGCCCGTGTACCTGGTGGTGTGGGCGACGGCGGTCACGCAGTTCGAGTTCCCGGTGTGGTTCTCGCACGTGACCCAGAGCGACTGGCTGGGCATCGGCGTGCTCTTCCTGCGCAACGGCCTGCTGGTCGCGGCCGCCCTCTCCGCCTGCCGCGTCCTGTGGCGGCACACGGTCGCGCCGCCGCGCCCCACGGCGACGGTTCCGCTGCCCCGGACGGAGCGCGAGAAGGTCCTGTCGGCCTGAGGGACGTCGTCCGGCCCGGGGACGTCCTCGCTGCGGCCCGCGCGCACCGCGTCGGCCGCTGCGCGCCCGGTCAGCCCAACCTCTCGCCCAGGTAGGCGCGCCAGTCGGCCGTGAACTCCTCCGGGGTCGTCTCCAGGACGTCGTGGAGGGCCTTCTCCACCGCGCCCTCGCGCCCGGGGTGCGCGCCCACCGCCCGGTAGAACGCGATCAGCTCCGTCTCACCCCGGCGGTCGGCGATCATCGCGCAGGCGAGCCAGCCGCTCTCGTAGGCGCGGGCCATCGCCTCCGCGTCGCCGCCGAAGGCGAAGTCCTCGTCCTCCGGCAGCCGGTCCGGCCGCTCCCCCGCCGCGACCGCGCGGGCCAGTTCGGGGGCCGCCTGGGCCGGCGTACGGCCGCTGTCGCGGTAGGCCACCCAGTCGGCGAAGCCCTCCGAGAGCCAGACCGGGGTGGCGGCGGTGGTGTGGGCGCGGGTGGCGACGTGGACCGTCTCGTGGGTGAGGACGAACTGCCGGCCGAAGCCGCCGAGCAGGCCGTACGCCTCGGGGTTCACGATCACCCGGTCCGCGGGCGCGTCCGCCCCGGCCCGGGTCTCTCCCGTGGTGACGGCGGCGATGCCCCGGTAGGAGTTCCCCGGCGCCCCCAGGAGCTGCCCCATGGCGTCGAGGGAGGCGGGGACGAGCACCAGGACCCGGCGGGACCAGGGCTCGCTCCAGGCCGCGTCGACGGCGGGCACCGCCCGGTCGGCGGCCGCCGCGATCTCCCGGAGCCGTTCCCGGCGCTGGCCGACCCCCAGGACGAGCGAGCGGGCGCCCCGGACGGCGACGACGTCCCCCTGCTCCCACAGCTGCCGGGAGGCCCCGTCCGCGGGCCGCTCACCGGTCACGTACCAGCGCCCGTTCCGTGCGGTCAGGTCGAGGACGCGGGCGGCGGTGACGGCCCCGCCGTCGTGGCCGCCGATCCGGTAGCCGAGCTCGGCGCGGGCGGTGACCCGGTCCCCCCCGGTGCGGTCGATGTCGGTGAGGCGGTAGCTCCAGGAGGCGAGCGGCACCTCGGCGAGCCGCCGGAACGCGGTGCGGGCGGCCGCCGTCCCGGCCGGGTCGACGGCGGCGAGGAAGCCGGGCTCGTCGCGGTCGAGGAGGGCGCGGGCCCGCCGGTCGAGGAGTTCCTGGACCTCGCGGGCCGCGGTGTCTGGGGGTGCGGCGCTGGTGCAGCCGACGAGTCCCGTGAGCGCGAGGAGCAGGGCGAGCAGGCAGGCCGCGGCCGGCCGCCGTCCTCCGCTCCGCTGGTTCGCCACGCCCTCGATCGTACGGTCGAGGGCGCGGAAGCGGACCGGCCCCCGGGAGCCGCGGGCGGGTCAGACCCTGGTCACGGTCACGTTCGACATCATGTTCACCGGGTCGTAGCGGACCCGCGCCCCCGGGTAGGGGGCGTGGATGACCTGGCCGTTCCCGGCGTAGATCCCGACGTGGCTGGCGTCGCCGCGGTACGTGACGAGGTCGCCGGGCCGGGCCTGGGAGAGCGGCACCTGGCGGCCCGCGTTCCGCTGCGCCGCCGAGGTGCGGGGCAGGCTGATCCCGGCCTGGCGGTACGACCAGACCATGAGGCCCGAGCAGTCGAAGCCGGAGGGGCCGGTGGCGCCCCACACGTACGGCTTGCCGATCGCGCTGCGCGCCGCGATCACCGCGGCGGCGGCCCGCGAGGAGCCGGGGGGCACGTCGCCGAGGGCCGGCAGCTGCTCCCCGGGGCCTTCGGCGCGCCCGCCGGTGCGGGAGGCCCGCTCGTAGTCGGCGCGCTCGTCGGCGGTGAGCGCGGCCAGCACGCGCCGGGCCTCGGCCAGCTTGCGTTCGACGGCGCGCTTGTGGCGGGCGACGTCGGCCCGGCTGCGCTCCAGCTCGGCGAGGATCGCGCGGGCCTCGGTCCGTTCCTGCGTCAGCCGGTGCTGCTCCCTGCGGACCTCGGCGAGGGCGGCGCCCTGGCGGGCGGTGACCCGGTCGAGGGCGGAGGCGCGGTCGAGGTAGCTGTCCGGGTCGGCGGAGAGCAGCAGGGCGAGGGCGGGGTCGAGGCCGCCGGAGCGGTACTGGGCGCCGGCGACGGAGCCGAGCATGCCGCGCATGCGGTTGAGGCGTTCCTGCCCGCGGGCGAGGCTGTCCTGCGCGCGGGAGACCCGGGCGCGCAGGTCGTCCGCCCGCTCGTCGGCCCGGTTGTAGCCCTCGGTGGCCTTCTCGGCCTCCTCGAAGAGCCGGTCGACGGTGGCCCGGGTGCCCTCGGGGGTGGCGCCGGGGTCGGCGCTCGCGGGGACGGCCCCGAGGGAGGCCGCCGCGGTGGCCGCGGCGGCGGTCAGCACGGTGACCCTCGCGGGTCGGCGGTGGGAGGCCACGAGTCACGCTCCGTTCGGCTCGACGCAGACAGGCGGCAGACAGTAGCCGCTGATCAGTCGTCGTCCAACGAACCCGCCGGGCACACAAAGTGACGCCCCGCCGGAGAACACAGGTCACCGGCGGGGCGTCGGGTCAGCGGGGCTCGTCGCGAACCACCCGTTCGGGCGGCAGGGCGGAGCGGACCGGAGGGGGCTGCGTCAGCCGGCGATCCGGACGCCGAACTGGAACGTGCCCATGTAGTCCATCGACTCGTAGCGGACGCTGGCGCCCGGCTTCGGGGCGTGCAGGATCGTGTTGTTGCCCGCGTACAGGCCCACGTGCGAAAGGCCGTTGAAGAAGACCAGGTCGCCGGGCTTGAGCTGGCTGCGGCCGATCTTCACGCCGTCGTTCTGCTGGGTGTACGTGGTGCGGGTGAGCGTGACGCCGGCCTGGCGGTAGGCCCACATGGTGAGGCCGGAGCAGTCGTACGAGTTGGGGCCCTCGGCGCCGGAGACGTACGGCTTGCCGATCTGGGTGGCGGCGTAGGACAGGGCCGCGGCGCCGAAGCCGTTGGCGGGGGCCTCGTTGCCGAGGTCCATGCGCTCGCCGGCGGCGCGGCTCGCGCGCTGCTCCTTGGCGCGCTCCTCGGCCTCCAGCTTGGCCTTCTCCTCCGCGTTCAGCGTGTTGAGGAGCTTCTGGGCCTCGGCCAGCTTGCCCTGGTACTTCTTCTTCTTCTCGCCGAGCGTCTTGCGGACGTCCTCGAGGTCGGCCAGCTTCGCGGTGGCCTCCGCCCGCTGCTGGGCGAGGGTGCGCTGCTTGCCCTGGATGGTGCTGAGGACGTCGGCCTGCTGGGCGCTCAGCTGGTCGATGGCGGACGCCTTGTCGAGGTAGGTGTCCGGGTCGGCGGAGAGGAAGAGCTGGAGCGCCGGGTCGATGCCGCCGGAGCGGTACTGGGCGCTGGCGACCGAACCGATCTGGTCGCGCAGGGTGTTGAGCTCCTGCTGGCCGCGGGCCACCTTGTCCTGGAGGTCGCCGACCTCCTTCTGGAGCTTGCCGCGGCGCTCCTCCGCGAGGTTGTACTGCTCCGTGGCCTCCTCGGCCTCGTGGTGCAGTGCGTCGACCTTCGCCTTGACCTCGTCGATCTTCGGCTTGGGGGCCGCCTGGGCTCCGGTCTGGGCGGAGAGCGCGACGGCGGCGGCCGCGGTGGCCGTGAGCACGGTCACGCGGGTGCGGCTCGGCTGCTTGGGTCGACGGTGGGACGCCACGAAGGCGAGCTCCTTCTTCCTCGAGCCGCCCATCCGGTCACGGGCAGGCGGTTCCTCCGCTGTCACCCCGGATGAGTGATCAACCGCGCGAAGGTTCGAGGCCCGACCCTAGTGACCGAGTTGTGATCAGTTCAAATCCCGCTGAGCAAAATCTCGCTCGCACAACACATTATTTACACGCATCACACGCGCTGTAGCGGTCACTTGACGGTGCGCCGTCCAGAATTCGGGCATACGACCCAGAAGTTGCCAGAGGTCACGAGAGCCGCGAAAGCCGCTTCAGCAACAAGGCGGACGACACCGGCCGCGCACCGGCCTTCGCCACTCCGTCGGCCACCTCGCGGTCGGTGGAGACCACCACGACGGGCCGCCCCGGCGGCTCCGCCCGCACCAGCTGGCGGATCAGCTCGTCCGCCGTCACACCGGGCTTGGAGAACAGCACCCGCACCCCGCGCGGCGGCGCGAGCAGCACCGGCGCCGCCAGCTCCGCCCCGTCGAAGACGCAGGTGACCTCCGCGCCCGACCGGGCCGCGAGCGCCGAGAGGCTGCCGAGCAGCCGCAGCCGCTGCTTCTCCAGCGGCATCGTCGGATAGCCGGTCTTGGTGACGTTGTAGCCGTCGACGACCAGATGCGTCTGCGGCAGCGACAGCAACTGGTCGAGCAGCGCCGGGTCCGTCTCCGACAGCGCGCGCGTGGCGATGTCCTTCGGGGACATCCGCCCCGGCTCCACGGCGTCCACGGTGTCCGCGGGATGCACCGAGACCGGCGGCAGGGCGAGTTCGCGCCGCAGCCCCTGGGCCGCGTCGAGAACCGTGTCGAGGAGCAGCCGCAGCCGCATGTCCTCCACCGAACGACCCTCGCGCGCCGACCTGCGGCTCGCCTCCAGGGCCGCCTCGACCTCGCCGAGCCGGGACTTCAGGCGCCGGCTCTCGCTCTCGGCCGCGGAGACCTGCGCCGCCGCCTCGGCCCGTACGGCGTCCATCTCGCCCTGGGCGCGCCGCAGGGCCGCCTCGCCGCGCTTCACGTCGCTCTGGGCGCTGCGCAGCTTGCGCTGAAGCGATTCCGCTTCACGCTTGGCGGACTCCAGCTCGTGGCGGAGCTGTTCCGTCTCCCCGCGGGAGCGCTCACGGGCGGCGGCGAGCTCCTCGCGCAGCCGCTCCAGCTCGCGCCGCCCGGCCTCGTCGGCCCGCTCGGCGTCCGCCCGCTCGACCTCCTCGCCGGCGGCGGCGACCAGCTTGACCCAGCCGGCCGGGCGCAGCACGTAGGCCGCCGCGGCCACGTCGACGGGGTCGGCGGCGGCCGGCAGGGCGCCGGACTCCACGGCGGCCGCCAGCTCGGGCTGGGCCTGCTTGAACCGCTCGCCGATCCGCTGCCGGAAGAGCGGGTCGCTCTCCAGGGCGGCCGCCATCGCGTTCCCGGCGAACTTGGCCCGCCGGGACGCGGTGAACCGGGCGTACTGCCGCAGGGGCGCGGGCAGCTCGGCGACCGTCAGCCCGCCGAAGGCGTCCGCGACCAGCGCGACGACCCTCCGCCGCACGCCGTCCGGCAGCGGGTGGTCGAGCGTCTCGGCAGCGTCACCTGCCGCGCCGGTCGGCTCACCACCGTGCGCGGGCTGCTCCACGATCCGTCACCCCTATGTCGTCCGCGCCGTCCGTCAGGAAGCGGCGCCCGGCCTGTCCACCAGTTCGATCTGGTCCACCGCGTTGCACCAGCGGCAGCGGACCGACTCGATGGTCTCACTGACCACCTGGCGCTCCTCGACGGTCGGCTCCCCGGCGAGGTCCAGATGGACGTACTCGACGACCTTGGACGAGCGCGTCACGTCGAAGCGGGTCAGGTTCCCGCAGAGGGTGCAGCGCCAGCGGGTCGTGTCCGTCGGCAGGGGGACCGTCGTCATCGTGCCGTCCTTCTTTCCTGGTGCGGTGGTGCGAGGGCGGGACCGCGGTGCGCCGTCGAACTGCGGTGGTTCTGCCCGCAACCCTACGGCCTCACCGGTACGCCGTGGCACGGCGAGGCACTCTGTCCACTTCGTCCCTGTTGCGCCATGATCAGCCCATGATCGAGTGGCGAGGAGCGGCCCTCGGCGCCTGGCGGGGCGCCCGGCACGGGCCCACGGTGACCTACGGACTGATCGCCGCCTGCTGTCTGCTCTTCCTCGTCAGTCCGGTCTCCGGTTTCAACCCGGTGTACGGCACCGGGGACGCGCTCCTGGCGGCGCAGGGCACGTACTTCCGGCGTTGGGGAGTCGTCCCCGCCGAGCTGCTCGGCGGGGATCCGCGCGCCCTGCTCACCCCGCTCACCGCGCTCTTCGTCCACGGCAGCTGGCTGCACCTGCTCGGGAACATGCTGTTCCTGTACGTCTTCGGCGCCATGGCCGAGGAGCGGATGGGGCCGGTCGAGTTCGCGCTCTTCTACCTGGGCACCGGCTATCTGGCGCTGCTCGGGTACGCGGTCGCGCACGCGCACAGCGAGCAGACGCTGGTGGGGGCTTCGGGGGCGATCTCCGGGGTGCTGGGGGCGTTCCTCTTCCTCTTCCCCCGCACCCGCGTGACCAGCCTCTTCCCGTTCCTGTTCTTCCTGCCGCTGCGCTTCCCCGCCTGGATCGTGCTGATCTTCTGGTTCGTGCTCCAGTGGCTGGCGGCGCGGGCCGCGGGGCCCGGCCCCGGGGTCGCCTATCTGGCGCACGTGGTGGGGTTCTCGGTCGGCTTCCTCTACGCCTGGGGGCGCTTCCGCGGTGGGGATAGAGTGAAACTCCCAGCCGCGGCGACCGAGGGAGAAAGCCAGCCGTGATCACCGCGATCGTGCTCATCAAGACCAGCGTGGACCGCATCCCCGAGATCGCGGAGTCGATCGCCGCGCTCGACAGCGTCAGCGAGGTCTTCTCGGTCACCGGCACGTACGACCTGATCGCCATGGTCCGGGTGCCGCGCCACGACGACCTGGCGGACGTGATCCCCGGCCGGATCAGCAAGATCCCGGGCGTGGAGGCCACGGACACGCACGTCGCGTTCCGCACGTACTCCCAGCACGACCTGGAGGCGGCCTTCGCCATCGGCCTGGAGTCCTGAGGCCGGGCCCGTCCCGGGGCCGCGCACGGACACGAGGAAGGGGGCCTCCCGGGTCGGGAGGCCCCCTTCACCCGTACGAGTGAGCGGCGGTGGGCCGAAGGGTCAGCCGCGGTCCGGGACGCAGCGGCCGTCCTCGGTGCGGTACGTCCACCGGGCGCCGTCCCGCACCAGCTCCTTGACGGCGCCGAGGAACCGCTCCACGTGCTCGTCCGGCGTACCGGCGCCGAAGCTCACCCGGATCGCGTTGAGGGACCGCTCTCCCGGGTTCGCCTCGGGGGCGCCGCACTCCCCCGGGTCGCGGGGGTCGCTGCCGAGCAGGGTGCGGACCAGCGGGTGGGCGCAGAAGAGGCCGTCGCGGACGCCGATGCCGTACTCGGCGGAGAGCGCGGCGGCGAAGTGAGAGCTGTTCCAGCCGTCCACGACGAAGGAGATCACGCCGACGCGCGGGGCGTCGTCGCCGAAGAGGGAGAGCACCCTGACCTCGGGAACCTCGGCGAGGCCCGCGCGGACCGTGTCGACGAGGTGCTGCTCGCGGGCGACGAGGGAGTCGAAGCCGGCCTCGGTGAGGGCCTTGCAGGCGGAGGCGAGGGCATGGACCCCGATCACGTTCGGGGAGCCGGCCTCGTGCCGGGCCGCGGTGGTGTGCCACTCCACGTCCACACCACCGTCGGCCCGGCGGGCCACCTTGCGGGAGGCTCCGCCGCCCGCGAGGTAGGGCTCGGCGTCCCGCAGCCAGTCGGCGCGCCCCGCGAGCACGCCGGAGCCGAAGGGCGCGTACAGCTTGTGCCCGGAGAAGGCGACCCAGTCCACGTCCAACTCCCGTACGGATACGGGGTGGTGGGGCGCCAGCTGAGCGGCGTCGAGGACGATCCGCGCCCCGTGGGCGTGCGCCGCGGCGGCCAGCTCCCTCACCGGCCACAGCTCGCCGGTGACGTTGGAGGCGCCGGTGACGCAGACGAGGGCGGGGCCGTACGGGTCGCGGCCGGCGAGCGCCCGCTCCAGGGTCTCGACGGCCTGGGCCGGGGTCCGCGGCGCGTCGAGGTGGGTGACGCGGGAGTCCCCCCAGGGCAGCAGGGAGGCGTGGTGCTCGGTCTCGAAGACGAAGACCTGGCAGTCGGCCGGGAGCGCCCGGGCCAGCAGGTTGAGGGAGTCGGTGGTCGAGCGGGTGAAGACGACCTGGTCGCCGGGGCGGCAGTCGAGGAACTCGGCGACGGTGACGCGGCTGTTCTCGAAGAGGTCGGTGGAGAGCTGCGAGAGGTATCCGGCGCCGCGGTGGACGCTGCCGTAGTACGGGGCGTAGGCGGCGACGTCGTCCCAGACGCTCTGGAGCGCCGGGGCGCTGGCCGCGTAGTCGAGCGCCGCGTAGGTCACCTCGCCCCCGGTGACGAGCGGGACGGTGATGTCCCGGCCGAGGACCGGCAGCGGCTCACGGACGACGGCAGCGGAGGGGGCGACGGCGGCAACAGACATGGCGAACTCCCTTACGGGGCAGGCGAATTCGTCGCCTCGACACGACGGGACGCGGGGGCGCGTCACCCGTGGAGGCGTACGACGAGAACAGAAGGGGGATGCGGAGAAGGGGCCGGAAAGCCCTATCGCATTCGCTTGCTCACGAGACTGCTCCCTTGAGGACCAGGACCCCAGGGATGGCGCAGGGGTCCGCGCTTGCCGTCGACCTTGCTGCCGACGGCCTGGTCTTCACCCGGGGCACCCCGCCACGGACGGAGGGTTGCCGGACAGCCAGCCGGGGCTTCGAGGCTGTCACTCATGACCTGTGGCTGAACGTATGTCACCCCTCGCGTTCCGCGCAACCCCGTCCGGATGCCGGACGGGGTCGCGGGGACGCGGGTTCGCCGGGACGCGGGGGCGGGGACTAGGCGTTGCTGGCGGCGATCCAGCGTTCCAGGGCGTGGCGGGCCGCACCGGAGTCGATCGACTCGGCGGCCCTGTCGATGCCGGCCCGGATCTGCTCCGCGAGGGTGCCGCCACCGGGCTCCAGGGCGGTGAGCGCCGCCGCCGAGTTGAGCAGCACCGCGTCACGTACGGGCCCGGTCTCGCCCGCGAGGAGGCGCCGGGCCACGTCCGCGTTGTACGACGCGTCCGCGCCGCGCAGGGCCTCCACGGGCACCAGGTCGATGCCGACGTCCCGGGGGTCGAAGGCCTCTTCCCGTACGGCTCCCTCGCGGACGACCCAGACGCGCGAGGTGGCCGTCGTGGTCAGCTCGTCGAGGCCGTCGTCGCCGCGGAAGACGAGCGCGGAGGAGCCGCGCTCGGCGAGGACTCCGGCGACGATGGGGGCCATCCGGGGGTCGGCGACGCCGGTCGCCTGGGCGCGCACCCGGGCCGGGTTGGTCAGCGGCCCCAGGAAGTTGAAGACCGTGCGGATGCCGAGCTCCTTGCGGGCCATGGCCACGTGCCGCAGCGCCGGGTGGAACTTCACGGCGAAGCAGAAGGTGATCCCGGCCTCCTCGGCCACCTCGGCGACCCGCCGCGGGGTCAGCTCCAGGTTGACGCCGAGCTTCTCCAGGACGTCGGAGGCGCCGGAGGCGGAGGAGGCGGCCCGGTTGCCGTGCTTGACGACCTTGGCGCCGGTGCCGGCGACCACGATCGCCGACATGGTGGAGATGTTGACGGTCTTGGCGCCGTCGCCGCCGGTGCCGACGATGTCGACGGTGGCGCCGGGCACCTCGATCGTGTTGGCGTGCTCGTACATCGTCCGGACGAGTCCGGTGATCTCCTCGACGGTCTCGCCCTTGGCGCGCAGGGCGACGACGAAGCCGGCGATCTGGGCGTCGGTGGCCTCGCCGCGCAGGATGCGGTCCATGGCCCAGGCGGTGTCCTCGGCGCTCTGGTCGCGACCGGTCAGCAGGCCGTCCAGGACGGTGGGCCAGGAGCGGCCCGCCGTGGTAGGTCCTCCAGCGGGGTTCGCAGCGCTCATGGCAGCTCCTGGTCTCTGGCGCGTCACGCACACAAGGGGTACGGCCTCACCCTATCGACCTCCGGCGACGGCAAAGAGCCCCGTCCAGCGAATGGACGGGGCTCTCGCCGTGGCGACCTTGCAAGGTCAGGAGGGGAAGGCGATCAGTGGTGGCCGTGGCCGCTCTGGATCTCCTTGTACTCCTCGACCGTGGGCTTGGCGACCTGGTTGTCGGCGCCGTAGTAGCCCTTGTTGAGCTTGACCCGGAGCTTCTCCATCGCGCCGATCTTCCGCTTGACGCCGTTCTCGTCGACGGCCGGCGGCAGCTCGGCGGGCTCGTACTGCTCGTGCGCCGTGAGGCGGTGCAGCTCGCCCTGGCTGAGCGGCTCGTGGACCTCGACGAACTCACCGTGCGGCAGGCGCTTGATGATGCCCGACTCGCGGCCGTGCAGCACCTTGTCCTTGTCGCGGCGCTGGAGGCCGAGGCAGATCCGCTTGGTGACGATGAACGCGATGACCGGGCCGACGAAGAAGAAGATCCGGACGAACCAGGTGATCGAGTTGATCGACAGGTGGAAGTGGGTCGCCCAGAGGTCGTTTCCACCACCCACGAGCATGATCATGTACGCGGTGATCCAGGCGACACCGAAGGCGGTGCGCGTCGGAGCGTTGCGCGGGCGCTGCGCGATGTGGTGCTCGCGCTTGTCGCCGGTGATCCAGGACTCGATGAACGGGTAGACCGCGATCGCGCCGAGCACCGCCGGGAAGATCGCCAGCGGGATCATCACGCCCAGGACCAGGGTGTGGCCCCAGAGGTTGATCTCCCAGCCCGGCATGACACGGATCAGACCCTCGGCGAAGCCCATGTACCAGTCGGGCTGGGCGCCGGTGGACACCTGGTCCGGGCGGTACGGGCCGAGGGCCCAGATCGGGTTGATCGAGGCGATCGCCGCGATGATCGTGATGACGCCGAAGACCAGGAAGAAGAAGCCTCCGGCCTTCGCCATGTACACGGGCAGCAGCGGCATGCCGACGACGTTCTTGTTGGTGCGGCCGGGGCCCTCGAAGTGCGTGTGCTTGTGCACGAACACCAGGATCAGGTGGGCGACCACCAGGCCCAGCATGATGCCGGGGAGCAGCAGCACGTGCGCCGAGTAGAACCGGGCGACGAAGTCGCCGCCGGGGAACTCGCCGCCGAACAGGAACATCGAGAGGTACGTGCCGATGACCGGCACGGACAGGATCGCGCCCTGCATGAAGCGGACACCGGTGCCGGAGAGCAGGTCGTCCGGGAGCGAGTAACCGGTGAAACCGGTGAACATGCCCAGGAAGAACAGCAGGAAGCCGAACAGCCAGTTGATCTCACGCGGCTTGCGGAACGCGCCGGTGAAGAAGACGCGCATCATGTGCACGAACATGCCGGCGAGGAAGATCAGCGCCGCCCAGTGGTGGATCTGCCGGATGAGCAGACCACCGCGCACCTCGAAGGAGATGTGCATGGTCGAGTTGAACGCCTCGGACATCAGCTGTCCCTGGAGCGGGACGTACGGTCCGGCGTACTCCACCTCGTTCATCGACGGGTGGAAGAACATCGTCAGGTAGACGCCCGTCAGGATGATGATGAGGAAGCTGTAGAGGCAGACCTCGCCCAGCATGAAGGACCAGTGGTCCGGGAAGATCTTCCGCATGTTGGCCTTGGCCAGCGTGTAGATCCCCAGGCGTCCGTCGGCCCAGTCGGCGACCCGCTCACCGGCGGGCGCCTTCTTCTGCGTGTTGGTCACGGTGCTCATCCGCGCTCCCAGAATGCCGGGCCGACGGGCTCGTCGAAGTCGCCGAGCGCCTCCAGGAAGCCCTTCTCGTTCACGCCGATCCGCAGCTGCGGGAGGGCGTGACCGGCCGGGCCGAAGATGACGCGGGCGCCGTCGGAGAGGTCGAAGGTGGACTGGTGGCACGGGCAGAGCACGTGGTGCGTCTGCTGCTCGTACAGGGAGATCGGGCAGCCCACATGGGTGCAGATCTTCGAGAAGGCGACGATGCCCTCGTGCGACCACTCGAGCTCGCGCTTGTCCTTGATGTCCTCCGGCTGGATCCGGACGATCATCAGGGCGGCCTTGGCGATCTCGGTCTGGAAGTGGTGGTCGTGCTCCGAGAGGCCCTCGGGCATCGCGAAGGTCAGCGAACCGACCGCGACGTCCTCGGGACGCAGCGGCTCGTGCGTGTTCATGTTGATGAGCTGCTTGCCCTTGGCCCACAGGGTGGACCGGAGCTTCTTCTCGGGCAGCGGGCCCATGTCACGCAGGAGGACGATGCCGGAGAGCGGTACGAGCGCCAGCGCGCCGAACATCGTGTTGCGGATCAGCTTGCGGCGGCCGAAGCCGGACTCGGCGGCACCGGCCGCGAAGTCCGCCATGACCTGCGCCTTGACCTCGGGGGACGCCGCGATCGGGTGACGCTCGTCGGCGACCTCCACGTCGGACATCAGGGTGCGGGCCCAGTGGACCGCGCCCGCGCCGATGAAGAAGAGGGCGAGGCCGAGGGTCCAGCCGAGCGCGAAGTTGAGCGCGGACACCCGGCCGAACGGCCAGATGTACACGATCTGGTCGACCGGGAAGATCACGTACGACGCGATGAAGGCGACGGTGGCCAGCATCGACAGCGTGAACATGAAGGCGACCGCGCGCTCGGACCGCTTGGCGGCCCGCTCGTCGATGTCCTGGATACGCGGCTTGTGGGGCGGAAGGCCCGGGTCGGCGAACGGGTCGTCGGCGACCTTCACCGCGCCGTGCGCGGTGTCCTGCCCAGTCGGCAGGTTCTCTTCTGGAATCTCTTGGGTACTCATGACTTCTTGGCCTTAGCGGTGTGGGCCGCGACCCAGATGGCAACTGCGATCAGCGCACCCAGACCGAAGATCCAGGCGAACAGGCCCTCACTGACGGGGCCGAGGCCACCGAGCGAGAGACCGCCCGGGCTGTCGGCCTTCTCGCCGTTGACGGCCTGGACGTACGCGATGATGTCCTTCTTCTCCTGCTCCGGCATGGTGGTGTCCGGGAAGGAGGGCATGTTCTGCGGGCCGGTCTGCATGGCCTCGTAGAGGTGCTTCGGGCTCACGCCTTCGAGGCTGGGCGCGTACTTGCCGTGCGTCAGCGCGCCGCCCTCGCCGGTGAAGTTGTGGCACTGGGCACAGTTGGTGCGGAACAGCTCGCCACCCTTGGCGGCGTTGGCACCCGCGGGGTCGTACTGCTTCTCGGTCGGCGTGATGGGGCCGGCACCGAGGGAGGCCACGTACGCGGCGAGCTGGTCGATCTCGGCCTGCGAGTAGATGTTCTTCTTCTTCGGGACCTGGGCACCCGGCTGCTGGGCCGGCATGCGGCCCGTGCCGACCTGGAAGTCCACGGAGGCCGAGCCGACGCCGACCAGGGACGGGCCGTCAGAGGTGCCCTGACCGCCGGTTCCGTGGCAGCTGGCGCAGCCGACGGAGTAGAGCTTCTTGCCCTCCTCGATGGCGAGGGACTGGGCGGTCTCATCGGCCTTCGCCGTGCCCGCGGGTGCGAACGCGGCGTACAGCCCCCCAGTGGCCGCCAGCGCGAGAAGTAGGACGACGACCGCCGCCAGCGGATGGCGTCGTCGTGCGGAGAGCTTTTTCACGGATTACCCCGGTGTCAGGATCTTCTGCGTCGATGCTTGCTGGATGTGTCTCGGGTCCGCCGGTGCGGCGGGCCCGATTACTTGATCATGTAGATCGTGGCGAAGAGGCCGATCCAGACGACATCGACGAAGTGCCAGTAGTAGGACACGACGATGGCGGCGGTTGCCTGCTCGTGAGTGAACCTCTTGGCGGCGTACGTCCGGCCGAGGACCAGCAGGAAGGCGATGAGTCCGCCCGTCACGTGCAGGCCGTGGAAGCCGGTGGTCAGGTAGAACACGGAGCCGTAGGGGTCCGACGAGAGCGAGAGGCCCTCGTGCTTGACCAGCTCGGTGTACTCGAAGACCTGGCCGCCGATGAAGATCGCACCCATCACGAACGTGATGATGAACCACGTGCGGAGCTTCTTCACGTCGCCCCGCTCGGCGGCGAAGACGCCGAGCTGGCAGGTGAGTGAGGAGAGCACCAGGATCGTGGTGTTGGTCGCCGAGAACGGGAAGTTGAGGGCCGAGGCCTTTTCCGCCCAGAAGTCGGCACCCGTCACCGATCGCAGGGTGAAGTACATCGCGAAGAGGGCCGCGAAGAACATCAGCTCGGAACTCAGCCAGATGATGGTTCCGACGCTGGTGAGGTTCGGTCGATTGACCGACGGGTGCGCGTGCCCGGTTTCTACTGTCGTTACTGTCGCCACGACCGACATTATGTCGGTCGCTTATCCCGCCCTCACTCCGGGGGGTGCCGTTCGGAGTGTCAGGCCCCCCTGTCCAGCCCGAACGGCCCAGCGGCGGGGGCCACCGGCACCCTTCGAACAGGTGTTGAACGGGTGTTGACGGGCTGTGGAGCGGAGTAGCATCCGCCGCATCGGTGGACGCCCTTCCCTACGGAGGAACGATGCAGTCGAGTGCCACGGTCCTGGTCTACAGCGACGACGCGAACACCCGCGCGCAGGTCCGCCTCGCGGCGGGGCGCAGGCCCGCGGCGGACGTCCCTCCGGTGGAGTTCGTGGAGTGCGCCACGCTTCCGGCGGTCCTGAAGGCCCTGGACGAGGGCGGGATCGACGTGTGCGTGCTCGACGGCGAGGCCGTGCCGGCGGGCGGCATGGGCGTGTGCCGCCAGATCAAGGACGAGGTCTTCCGCTGCCCGCCGGTGCTGCTGCTCATGGGCCGCCCGCAGGACGCCTGGCTGGCCACCTGGAGCCGCGCGGACGCCGCCGTCACCCTTCCGGTGGATCCGGTCGAGTTCGCGGCCTCCCTGGCGGACCTCCTGCGCTCCCGCCTCTCGCTCGACGCCTGACCCGGGGCGAGTGAGCCGAAGGGAGCGGCCGGGGGAACAGGTCCGGACGCGCGGAGGCCCGCGAGGAACGAGCGGGTCGAGCACGTACGGGGCTGTGAGCCCGGCGCAAGCGACCGGAGGCGAACCGAGCCCCTAGAAGAGCGGCCTCAGGCGGGCCTTGGCGTCCTCGGTGGCCGTGGGGTTGCCCTTCTCGGCCACCAGGGCGCTGCCGGTGCGCCACTTGTCCCAGGAGAGGTTCCAGTCGCCGAAGCCGTTGCCGAAGGCGTCCATGGTGTTGCCGTGGCTGTTGACGGTCTTCACGATGTCGCCGGGGCGGACGGTCCGGTAGAACCAGGCGGCGTTGCTGGTGGACATGCCCACGCAGCCGTGGCTGACGTTGGCGACGCCCTGGGAGCCGACGGACCAGGGGGCGGCGTGGACGTACTCGCCGCTCCAGGTGACGCGGGTGGCGTAGTAGACGGGCAGGTCGTAGGACTCGGAGCTGCCTTCGGCGATGCCGATGCTGGTGCCGCGCATGCGGACGTAGTACTCCTTGCCGAGCACCACTTTGATCCCGTTTCGCGTGGAGAAGCCCGGTTTTCCGGTGGTCACCGGGATGGTGTTGATCACTTCTCCGTTGCGCCGCACGGTCATGTAGTGGGTCCCGGCGTCGGCCACGGCCTCAATCCGGTCGCCGATCTTCAGTTCGAGCGGCTTGGAGGGGCCGCCGTAGAGCTTGTCGTCGACCTTGACGCCGTTGAGGTTGCCGCTGACCGAGACGAGCGCGCCGGCGGGCCAGTAGTCCTTGGGGCGGAAGTGGAGCTTCTTGTCGTCCACCCAGTACCAGGAGCCCTCCACCGCCGGGGTGGAGCGGACCTTGAGGCCCCGTTCGACGACGGCGCGGGCCGCGCGGTCCTTGACCGGGACGCTGAGGTCGGCGGTGATCGGCTGCCCGACGCCGTACGTGCCCGCCTGCGGCCCGAACGTCACGGTGAGGCCCCCTTTGGCGGGTGCCGTGTCGAACGTGAACGTACGGGTGCCCGGAGCGCCCTCCTTGTCCTCCGTGGCGACCCGGACGGTGTAGCGGGCTCCGGCGGCCAGGGCGGCCGTGGAGCGCCAGCGACGGCCGTCGGCGGTGAGTTCGCCGGCCAGGTGGCGCCCGGCGGCGTCGGTGACGGTGACGTCGGTGATCCGGCCGTTCTCGCCCTTGGCGGTGATCTCCAGGGGCTTCTGGGGGTCCGCCTTGGCGCTGCCCGAAGGGCCGTTGAACGCGATCTGCTCCGCCGCGTCGAAGGGCCTCGCCGACAGGGGATGGCGGTCGGGGCCGCCGCAGGCGGTCACGCCGGCGGTGACGGCGAGGACCAGAAAGGTGCAGCTCAGAACAGTCCGAATGCGCGGCGTGTCGTTCATGACTTCACGCTAAGGACATTCCCCGGAGCCAGCGCGCCGAGTGCTGCAAACGAGGGGCCCGGACACCTCGCTGTCGAAGTGTCCGGGCCCCTCGGGGTGTTGCGGGGTACTGCCGGTGCTACTGGTTCTGGTTCTCACCGCGGTAGAACTCGAACACCCAGCCGAAGAGACCGACCAGGATCAGCGGCGCCGAGAAGTACAGCAGCCACCAGCCCATCGCGACGGCGAGGAAGGCGAGCGAGCCGCCGATGGCCAGCGAGAGCGGCTGCCAGCTGTGCGGGGCGAAGAAGCCCACCTCACCGGCTTCGTCCGCGACGTCGGCCTCCTTGTCGTCCTGCGCCATGGCATCGACACGCTTGGCCGTGAAGGCCAGGTAGTAGCCGATCATGATGGCGAGGCCGAAGGCCAGGAAGAGCGCCGTCGTACCGACCGGCTCCTTGGACCAGACGCCGTACAGGATCGCCATGGCAAGGATGAAGACGCTCAGCCAGATGAACATCTTGCCCTGGATCTTCACTTGCCGGCCTCCTTGCCGCCGGTGAGGGCCTCCACCTCGTGAGGCTTGTTCTCGAGCTGGTCGAGAGCCGCGATCTCAGGGTGGTGCAGGTCGAACGCCGGGGATTCGGAGCGGATCCGCGGCAAGGTGAGGAAGTTGTGCCGCGGCGGCGGGCAGGAGGTCGCCCACTCGAGCGAGCGGCCGTAGCCCCACGGGTCGTCGACCTCGACCTTCTTGCCGTACTTGGCGGTCTTCCAGACGTTGTAGAAGAACGGCAGGATCGACATGCCCAGCAGGAACGAGGAGATCGTCGAGATCGTGTTCAGCGCGGTGAAGCCGTCGGCGTCCAGGTAGTCCGCGTAACGACGCGGCATGCCCTCGGCGCCCAGCCAGTGCTGCACCAGGAACGTGCCGTGGAAGCCGATGAACAGCGTCCAGAACGTGATCTTGCCGAGCCGCTCGTCCAGCATCTTGCCGGTGAACTTCGGCCACCAGAAGTGGAAGCCGGCGAACATCGCGAAGACCACGGTGCCGAAGACGACGTAGTGGAAGTGCGCCACGACGAAGTACGAGTCGGAGACGTGGAAGTCCATCGGCGGCGAGGCCAGGATGACACCGGTCAGACCACCGAAGGTGAAGGTGACCAGGAAGCCGATCGTCCAGAGCATCGGCGTCTCGAAGGACAACGACCCCTTCCACATCGTTCCGATCCAGTTGAAGAACTTCACGCCGGTCGGTACGGCGATGAGGAACGTCATGAAGGAGAAGAACGGAAGGAGCACGCCACCGGTGACGTACATGTGGTGGGCCCACACGGTCACGGAGAGACCGGCGATCGCGATGGTCGCGGCCACCAGACCGATGTAGCCGAACATCGGCTTGCGGCTGAAGACCGGGATCACTTCGGAGACGATGCCGAAGAACGGCAGGGCGATGATGTACACCTCTGGGTGTCCGAAGAACCAGAAGAGGTGCTGCCACAGCAGGGCGCCGCCGTTGGCCGCGTCGAAGACGTGGGCGCCGAACTTGCGGTCCGCCTCCAGGGCGAACAGCGCGGCCGCGAGGACCGGGAACGCGAGCAGGACCAGGACACCGGTCAGGAGCACGTTCCAGGTGAAGATCGGCATGCGGAACATCGTCATGCCGGGTGCGCGCATGCAGATGATCGTGGTGATGAAGTTGACCGAGCCGAGGATCGTGCCGAAGCCGGAGAAGGCCAGACCCATGATCCACATGTCGGCGCCGACGCCCGGCGAGCGGACGGCGTCCGACAGCGGGGAGTAGGCGAACCAGCCGAAGTCGGCCGCACCCTGCGGGGTGAGGAAGCCGGCCACCGCGATGATCGAGCCGAAGAGGTACAGCCAGTACGCGAACATGTTCAGCCGCGGGAACGCCACGTCGGGCGCGCCGATCTGCAGCGGCATGATCCAGTTCGCGAATCCGGCGAACAGCGGCGTCGCGAACATCAGCAGCATGATCGTGCCGTGCATCGTGAACGCCTGGTTGAACTGCTCGTTCGACATGATCTGCGTACCCGGACGGGCCAGCTCGGCGCGCATGAAGAGCGCCATGAGTCCGCCGATGCAGAAGAAGACGAACGACGTGACCAGGTAGAGCGTGCCGATCGTCTTGTGGTCGGTGGTGGTCAGCCACTTCACCACGACATTGCCGGGCTGCTTGCGCCGTACGGGCAGCTCGTTCTCGTACGAGTCCTCAGCTGCGGCGGCACCCTGGGTTTCGTTGGGGATGCTCACAGTTGGTTCTTCTCCGCATTCCTGGCCGGGTCCGTCTGCTCGATGCCGGACGGGATGTAGCCGGTCTGCCCCTTCGCCGCAAGCTCCTTCAGGTGCGCCTGGTAGCGCTCCGGGGAGACCACCTTGACGTTGAAGAGCATCCGGGAGTGGTCGACACCGCACAGCTCGGCGCACTTGCCGAGGAAGGTGCCCTCCTGGGTCGCCGTGACCTCGAAGGCGTTGGTGTGACCCGGGATGACGTCCTGCTTCATCAGGAAGGGGACCACCCAGAAGGAGTGGATGACGTCACGGGAGGTCAGGACGAACCGGACCTTCTCGCCCTTGGGCAGCCACAGGGTCGGGCCCGGGTTGCCGGTCTGCGGGTTCCGGTCGCCCGGAATGCCCGCGTCGTAGACACCGCCCGCGTTCTCCGGGAAGTCGTTGATGAACTTGTCCGGAATCGCGGCGAGGTTCTTGTCCGTCTTGGCGTCGCCCTGCACACCGGGCACGTTCTCGACGTAGTTGAAGCCCCAGCTCCACTGGTAGCCGACCACGTTGATGGTGTGGGCCGGCTTGGCGGTGAGCTCGAGGAGCTTGGACTCGTCGCGCGCGGTGAAGTAGAAGAGCACCGAGACGATGATGAGCGGAGTGACCGTGTACAGCGCCTCGATGGGCATGTTGTACCGGGTCTGCGGAGGTACCTCGACCTTGGTGCGGCTGCGCCGGTGGAAGATGACGGACCAGAGGATCAGGCCCCACACCAGGATGCCCGTCACGAGGGCAGCAGCCCACGAGCCCTGCCAGAGGGAGAGGATCCGAGGCGCCTCTTCCGTGACCGGGGTGGGCATGCCAAGGCGAGGGAAGTCTTCCCAGTTGTACGAGCAGCCGGTGGCTGTCGCCAGGATCAGGCCCGCAGTCAGCACCTGCGGCAGCTTCCGCCGCATCGGGCGCCGCGACGAGCGGTCGGAGCCGTTGGGACTCACGTAGCGCCTTCCCGAGAGTCTCGGCCCGCGTACGTCGGCTGCCACGGCCGTCCGTCTCGCTGGTCGGTCGCCGCCCCGGCCGCGGGCAGGGGTTTGGATGTTTATGCGGACCAAACCCTACTGGACGCTATTTGGGGTCGCGCGGGGAGGGTGCCCAACGCGCCGACCGAGCCCCCGAAGGGGTGGACTCGGGGGTTCCGCGCGGGCCCGCCCCGCCTCGGCCCGCCCCCTTCGCACCCTGCCCCGGCGGGCTCCTGACGAGGGCTCACGGCGGTCCGCCGGGGGTGGAGCGGAGAGCCCGGCGGGGCCCGGACGGGAGCCGCGGCAGAGGCGGCGGGGGCCGGGCGGGGGCCGTGGCGGAGGCGGCGGTGGGCCCCCGGGGGCCGGGCGGGGCGGCTCCCGCCGGGCGGCGGGCAGGACCTACCGTGGGCGGATGCCGTACTTCGACGCCGCGTCCGCCGCTCCCCTGCACCCCGTCGCCCGCCAGGCCCTGCTGGCCGCCCTCGACGAGGGCTGGGCCGACCCCGCCCGGCTGTACCGGGAGGGCCGGCGGGCCCGGCTGCTGCTCGACGCGGCGCGGGAGGCCGTCGCGGAGGCGGTGGGCTGTCGCCCGGACGAGCTCGTGTTCACTCCTTCGGGGACGCGCGCGGTCCACGCCGGGGTCGCGGGGGCGCTCGCGGGGCGGCGGCGGGTCGGTGACCGGCTCGTCGTCTCGGCCGTCGAGCACTCCTCCGTCCTGCACGCGGGCGAGGCGCACGCCGCGGCCGGCGGCACGGTGGCCGAGGTGCCGGTGGACCGGTCCGGCGCCGTCGACCCGGACGTGTTCGCGGCGGCCCTGACGGAGGGGACCGCGCTGGCCTGCCTCCAGTCCGCCAACCACGAGGTCGGGACCGAGCAGCCCGTCGCAGAGGTCGCCGGGGCGTGCCGGGCGGCGGGCGTGCCGCTCCTCGTCGACGCGGCCCAGTCGCTGGGCTGGGGCCCGGTCCCGGAGGGCTGGTCGCTGCTCGCGGCGAGCGCGCACAAGTGGGGCGGTCCGGCGGGCGTGGGGCTCCTCGCCGTACGGAAGGGCGTGCGGTTCGCCCCGCAGGGGCCGGGCGACGAGCGGGAGTCGGGGCGGGCCCCCGGGTTCGAGAACCTGCCGGCGATCGTGGCTGCCGCGGCCTCGCTCCGCGCCGTACGGGCCGAGGCGGCGGCGGAGGCGGCGCGGCTGCGGGCGCTGGTGGACCGGATCAGGGCGCGCGTGCCGGAACTGGTCGCGGACGTGGAGGTGGTGGGCGATCCGGTCCGGCGGCTGCCCCACGTCGTCACGTTCTCCTGTCTGTACGTCGACGGGGAGGCGCTCCTGCACGAGCTGGACCGGGAGGGTTTCTCCGTTTCGTCCGGTTCGTCGTGTACGAGTTCGACGCTGACGCCCAGCCATGTGCTGCGGGCCATGGGCGTCCTGAGCGAGGGCAACGTCCGGGTGTCGCTGCCCGTCGGCACCCCGGAGGAGGACGTGGACCGTTTCCTCGCGCTGCTGCCCGGGGTCGTCGCGGGCGTACGGGAGCGGCTCGGCGCGCCGGCGTCCGGGGCCGCGGCTCCGGCCGGCGACCCGGGGGCGCTGGTCGTGGACGCGCTGGGGAAGCGGTGCCCGATCCCGGTGATCGAACTGGCGAAGGTGTTCGGGGGGGTACCGGTGGGCGGCACGGTGACGGTGCTGTCGGACGACGAGGCGGCGCGGCTCGACGTGCCGGCGTGGTGCGAGATGCGGGGCCAGGAGTACGTGGGCGAGGCCCCGTCCGCCCGGGGCGGCACGGCCTACACCGTCCGCCGCCTCTCCTGACCCGGTGGAACCGGCCCGGGCCCCCGGGCCCCCGTCGGAGGGCGCGCGGGGGGCCCGGGCGGGTCCCTCGGAGGGGGTCAGGCCAGGTAGGGCCGGAGGGAGGCGGCGGCCTCGGGGCCGTACGCCTTGGTGAAGCGCTCCATGAAGTTGGCGCGGCGCAGGGTGTACTCCTGCGTGCCGAGGGTCTCGATCACCAGCGTGGCGAGCATGCAGCCGACCTGCGCGGCCCGCTCCAGGCCGACGCCCCAGGAGAGGCCGGTGAGGAAGCCCGCGCGGAACGCGTCGCCGACGCCGGTCGGGTCGACCTTGGCCTGCTCCTCCGGGCAGCCGACCTCGATCGGGGTGTCGCCGACGCGCTCGATGCGGACGCCGCGGGAGCCGAGGGTGGTGACGCGGTGGCCGACGCGGGAGAGGATCTCCTCGTCGGTCCAGCCGGTCTTCGACTCGATGAGGCCCTTCTCGTACTCGTTCGAGAAGAGGTAGGTGGCGCCGTCGAGCAGCGTGCGGATCTCGTCGCCGTCCATGCGGGCGATCTGCTGCGAGAAGTCGGCGGCGAAGGGGATCCCGCGGGTCTTGCACTCCTCGGTGTGGCGGAGCATCGCCTCGGGGTCGTCCGCGCCGATGAGGACGAGGTCGAGCCCGCCGACGCGGTCGGCGACGGCCTTCAGCTCGATGAGCCGGGCCTCGCTCATGGCGCCGGTGTAGAAGGAGCCGATCTGGTTGTGGTCCCGGTCCGTGGTGCAGACGAAGCGGGCCGTGTGGAGCACCTCGGAGATGCGGACCGAGGCGGTGTCGACGCCGTGCCGGTCGAGCCAGGCGCGGTACTCGTCGAAGTCGTAGCCGGCCGCGCCGACGAGGATCGGGCTGCCGCCGAGCTGGCCCATGCCGAAGCAGATGTTCGGGCCGACGCCGCCCCGGCGGACGTCGAGGTTGTCGACGAGGAAGGAGAGGGACACCGTGTGGAGCTGGTCGGCCACGAGCTGGTCGGCGAACCGGCCGGGGAAGGTCATGAGGTGGTCGGTGGCGATGGAGCCGGTGACTGCGATACGCACGGCGGGGGTGCTCCTGCGGGGTGTGGGTAAGGACAGTTCACGCTACCCGCTGGGAAGCGCGCTGCCGAACAGTGGAAACTACCCCAGAGTAGGTCTTTTCCCCGGAGCGGTGCGGTGCATACGGTGCGGCCATGACGACGTATCCCGCTCCCGGCGAGCGACACGAGTCCGAGTTCAGCCTCGCCCAGCTGCGCGGCGACAGCGCGCGGATGGTCCCGCACTGGGTGGCTCCCGTCGCCCCCGCGCCCGCTCCGGTCTCCCCCGCCTCGATCCACGGCGTGGTCGTGCCCGCGGCCTCGGCGCGGCTGATTGCGGCGACGGCCGAGTACGGCGGCTGAGGGACGTACGGAACCGTCCGCGGGCCCGCTCCGTCCCACCGGTGTCCGATCGACACGAGGGAGCGTTGCGGTGAGCGGTACGGAGAACGGGCGGAAGCGGCGGCACCTGCTCACCGCCTCGGTGGCGGCGGGAGTGCTGCTGGCCGGTGGCGGTGGGGTGTACGTGGCGGCCACGGCGGCCGGTGACGACACGGGTGCCGGTGCCGGTGAGGGCGTCGGTGCCCCGGCGCGGGACGTGGGCGGGCCACCGCCGCTGCGCCTGGAGAGCGGGCCGACGGGGCCGGGCATCGCTCCCGGCGAACCGGACCCGGGCGGCGGCCCGAGCGGCACCGTCTACACAGCCAAGGGCCCACTCCCCCAAGGGCCCTCCTCGGCCGCGGTCCACCGGCCCGAGGGCCTGGTCACCTCGGCGGAGGTGACCAGGCTGGCCGAGGCGCTCGGGATGGAGGGCCGTCCCGCGCTGGTCGGCGACGTGTGGACGATCCGTCCGGAGAAGGACGGGCAGGGCCCGCGCCTGGACGTGGCGAAGGCGGCGCCGGGGAACTGGACGTACTCCTGGTACGACGGCGGGCCGGTCGGCGACACCTGCCTCAAGGGCAAGGCGTGCCCGCCGCCGGGCGAGGCGAAGCCCCCGGTCGCCGGCGGTACGCCGCTGAGCGAGGCGGCGGCGAAGGCGGCGGCCGCGCCGGTCCTGAAGGCGCTCGGGCAGGACGACGCGAAGCTGACGGCGGCGCAGGTCATGAACGGCTCGGTGCGGGTGGTCAACGCCGATCCGGTGGTGGGCGGGCTGCCCACGTACGGCTGGTCGACGGGGCTGCACATCGGCGCGGACGGGCGGCCGGTGGCCGGGAGCGGGATGCTCAAGGAGCCGGCGAAGGGCGACGCGTATCCGGTGATCGGGGCGGAGAAGGCGCTCGCCGCGCTGAACGAGGCCTCGAAGGGCACCGGACCGATCGGCATCGGCGGGTGTGCGACGGACCCGCCGGCCGGGGTCGACGGGGGCGGCCCGGACGTGCCGGCGCCGGACGTGCCCTGCCGGACGACCGTGGACGCGGCGCCGCCCGCGGAGGTGCCGGTGACCGGCGCGGTGCTGGGCCTGGCGGCCCGGGACGTGGCGGGCGAGCGGCTGCTCGTGCCGACCTGGCTGTTCACGGCGGACCCGGTGGACGCGGCGCCGCACACGGTGACGCAGACGGCGGTGGCCCCGGAGTTCCTGACGCCTCCCGCGGCGCCCTCGCCCGAGCCGACGCCCGAGACGGGTACGGCTCCGGTGCGGCAGGTGGAGTCGTACCGCGTGGAGGGGGACGGCCGGAAGCTGGCGGTCACCTTCTGGGGCGGGGTGTGCAGCACGTACACGGCGACGGCGGAGGAGAGCGCGCGGCAGGTGACCGTGCGGATCGACGAGAAGTCCGACCCGGGCCGGGCGTGCGTCGCGATGGCCAAGGAGATCACGCTGACGGTGACCCTGCGGGGCCCGCTGGGTGACCGGCCCGTGGTGGACGGGGCGAGCGGCCAGGCCGTGCCCCGGCGCTGACGCGGGCATGCGTGAGGGCGGTGGCCCCGGGGATTCCCGGGGCCACCGCCCTCGCGCGTACGCCTGCGGACGGCCCGGCCGCAGGGGCCGGGCCGGTCACGGGCCTAGCTGAACGAGTCGCCGCAGGCGCAGGAGCCCGTGGCGTTCGGGTTGTCGATCGTGAAGCCCTGCTTCTCGATCGTGTCGACGAAGTCGATCGACGCGCCGCCCAGGTACGGGGCACTCATGCGGTCGGTGACGACCTTGACGCCGCCGAAGTCCTTGACGACGTCGCCGTCGAGCGAGCGCTCGTCGAAGAACAGCTGGTAGCGGAGGCCGGAGCAGCCGCCGGGCTGAACGGCGACGCGCAGGGCCAGGTCGTCACGGCCTTCCTGCTCGAGCAGGGCCTTGACCTTGGCCGCAGCGGCGTCGGACAGGAGGATGCCGTCGCTGACAGTGGTCTTCTCGTCCGATACGGACATCTGCTTCTCTCCCGGTGTGTACGGAGACTGCTTGCCGACGGTTGCAACCGGCGGTGTCCCGGATTCATTCCGGGCGAGCGGAGGTGTTGCTCCCTTCATGCTCGCACACCCGGCCTCCGGACGCGGAAGGCGAATTCGTCACATCGACACTATGGACATCGTCATTCTGACGTGAAGCGGTTATGATAGATAGCGTCATTTAGACGAAAAGGTTCCCCGAAGAAAGGGTGCGTGACGTGACCACGGCCCACCCCCGTCCCGAGCTCGACGTCCAGCCGACCCCGCTCGCCCTCCTGCTGCTCGGCCGCGAGGCCGACCCCAAGAGCGAGCGCGGCGTGGAGTGCCCGGGCGATCTGCCGTCGCCCTCCGACCCGGACCTTGTGGAGCGCGCCCGCGCTGCCAAGGAGAAGCTCGGGGACAAGGTCTTCGTGCTCGGTCACCACTACCAGCGCGACGAGGTCATCCAGTTCGCCGACGTCACCGGCGACTCCTTCAAGCTCGCGCGTGACGCCGCCGCCAAGCCGGAGGCGGAGTACATCGTCTTCTGCGGTGTGCACTTCATGGCGGAGTCCGCCGACATCCTCACCGGTGACGACCAGAAGGTCGTCCTGCCCGACCTGGCCGCCGGCTGCTCGATGGCCGACATGGCCACCGCGGAGCAGGTCGCCGAGTGCTGGGACGTCCTGACCGAGGCGGGCGTCGCCGAGCAGGTCGTGCCCGTCTCGTACATGAACTCCTCGGCCGACATCAAGGCCTTCACCGGCAAGCACGGGGGCACGATCTGCACCTCGTCCAACGCCGAGCGCGCCCTGAACTGGGCCTTCGAGCAGGGCGAGAAGGTGCTCTTCCTGCCCGACCAGCACCTGGGCCGCAACACCGCCGTCCGCGACATGGGCATGTCCCTCGACGACTGCGTGGTCTACAACCCGCACAAGCCGAACGGCGGGCTCACCGTCGAGCAGCTGCGGGCCGCCAAGATGATCCTGTGGCGGGGTCACTGCTCGGTCCACGGCCGCTTCTCGCTGGAGTCGGTCGAGGACGTCCGGGCGCGCATCCCCGGCGTGAACGTCCTCGTCCACCCGGAGTGCAAGCACGAGGTCGTCGCCGCCGCGGACTACGTGGGCTCGACCGAGTACATCATCAACACCCTGGAGGCGGCCCCGGCCGGCTCGAAGTGGGCCATCGGCACCGAGCTGAACCTGGTCCGCCGCCTGGCGAACCGTTACGCCGACCAGGGCAAGGAGATCGTCTTCCTCGACAAGACGGTCTGCTTCTGCTCGACCATGAACCGGATCGACCTGCCGCACCTGGTGTGGACCCTGGAGTCGCTGGCGGAGGGCAACCTCGTCAACCGGATCGAGGTCGACAAGGAGACCGAGAGCTTCGCCAAGCTCGCCCTGGAGCGGATGCTGGCGCTGCCGTAACGGTTCTCCGGACGGTACGTACGACGGAAGGGGCGCCCCGCGACAATCGCGGGGCGCCCCTTCCGTCCGTTGGTCGGCCCGTCCGTCCGTCAGTCCAGGAGGTTCAGCAGACCGGCGTCCAGCGGCGACACGTCGGGCTGCTCGGGGTTGTCCGTCCCGTCGCCCTTCTTCTTGCCGGACTTCTTGCCCGTCCGCTTCGCGCCCGCCTTCGCCGCCTTCTTCTTCGCCCGGCGCTCCTTGCGGAGCTCCACCATCGCGTACAGCGTCGGCACGAGCAGCAGGGTCAGCAGCGTCGAGCTGATCAGTCCGCCGATCACCACGACGGCGAGCGGCTGGGCGATGAAGCCGCCCTCGCCGGTGATGCCGAGGGCCATCGGCAGCAGCGCGAAGATCGTCGCGAGGGCGGTCATCAGGATCGGGCGCAGCCGGTGCCGGCCGCCCTCGATCACGGCCTCGACGACCCCGAGGCCCTGGGCCCGGTACTGGTTGATCAGGTCGATCAGGACGATCGCGTTGGTCACCACGATGCCGATCAGCATCAGCATGCCGATCATCGCCGGGACGCCCATCGCCGTGTCGGTCAGGACGAGCAGACCGATGGCGCCGGTCGCCGCGAACGGGATGGAGACCAGCAGGATCAGCGGCTGGACCAGCGACCTGAAGGTCGCCACCAGCAGCATGAAGACGATCGCGATCGCGGCCAGCATCGCGAGCCCCAGCTTGAGGAACGCGTCCGCCTGGTCCTCGCTGACGCCGCCGATGGTGGCGGTGGCGCCCTCGGGCAGGTCGAGCTTCTTCAGCTCCGCCTGGAGGGCGGTGGAGACGGCGCCGGTGTTGTCGCCGGTCGGCTTGGCGGTGATCGTCGCCGCGCGGGCGCCGTCGATCCGGGTCATGGAGACGGGGCCGGGGACCAGCTCGACGGTGGCGACGTCGCCCAGCTTCACCGGGCCCAGCGGCAGGGCGCGCAGGGCGGCCAGGGTGGTGGCCGGCTTCGCCGACGTGACGAGGACGTTCCGCTCGCTGTCGTCGAGGATCGCCTTGGCCGCCGGGGTGCCCTGGACGGCCTGGGCGACGACCATGCCGAGCGAGGTGTTGTCGAAGCCGAGGTCGGCCGCCCGGGCGTTCGCCCGCACGGAGATCCGCGGCACGGACTGGGCCAGGTCGCTCTGCACGTCGGTGACGTCCTCCAGGCCCGCGACGGCCGTGCGGACCTGCTCCGAGGCGGCCTTCAGGGTCGCCGGGTCGGCGGCCTTCACGACGACGCTCAGGTCCTGGTTGCCGAAGCCGTCACCGGCCGCGATGGTGGTGTCGCCGATGCCGTCGAGCCGGCCGAGGGCCGCGTCGATGGCGTCCCGGGTCTCCTCGTACGAGGCGGAGTCCTCCAGGCTCACCTGGTAGGTGGCCTGGTTGGAGCCGGTCCCGCCGCCGAAGGCCGCCATGAAGCCGGAGGAGCCGACGGTGACCTGGTAGTCCCGCACGCCCTCGGTCGCGGCGAGGACCTTCTCGACCTTCTTCGCGGCCTCGTCGGAGGCGGCGAGGCTGGTGCCGGGCGCCAGCTCCTGGCGGATGCTCAGCACCTCCTGCTCGCCGGGGTCGAAGAAGTTGGTCTTGAGCAGGCCGCCCATGCCGAAGGTGACGACGAGGACGACGAGCGCGATGGCGAGGCTGGTGAGCCTGCGCCGGGTCGCGAACCGGAGCACCGGCACGTACGACCGCTGGAGGCGGCTCTTCGCCTCCTTCTCCTCGGCCGCCCTGCGGGCCTCCTCCGGGTCCTCCGAGGTGCCCTTGGGGGCGCGCAGGAACCAGTACGACAGGACGGGCACGACCGTCAGGGAGACGAGCAGCGAGGCGAGCAGGGCCGCCGTCACCGTCAGCGAGAAGGAGCCGAACAGCTCGCCGACCATGCCGCCGACGAGGCCGATCGGCAGGAAGACGGCGACGGTGGTGAGGGTCGAGGAGGTGACGGCGCCCGCCACCTCGCGGACCGCGGTGAGGATGGCGGACCGCCGCTCCTCGCCGTAGCCGAGGTGCCGCTTGATGTTCTCCAGGACCACGATCGAGTCGTCGACGACCCGGCCGATGGCGATGGTGAGCGCGCCCAGCGTCAGCATGTTGAGCGAGAGGTCGCGGCTCCACAGCACCAGCAGGGCGAGCACGACCGACAGCGGGATGGAGACGGCGGTCACCAGCGTCGAGCGGATCGAGGTGAGGAAGACCAGGATCACCAGGACGGCCATGACGAGGCCGAGGGCGCCCTCGGTGGTCAGTCCGGAGATGGACTTGGCGACGGCCGGGCCCTGATCGGAGACGACGGTCAGCTCGGCGCCCGCGCCGAGGTCCTGCCGCAGGTCGGGCAGCAGCTCCGTGACGGCGTCGGAGATGGCGACGGCGCTGCCGTCCTTGTCCATCGTGGCCATGACGGCGAGGCTCGGCCGGCCGTTCGTCCGGGTCAGGGAGACGGCACGGGCCTCCTCCTGCGTGACGGTGGCGACGTCGCCGAGGCGCACCGCCCGGCCCTTGCCGGGCACGGCCGGCGGGATGCGGAGGTCCTGGATCTGCTGGAGCGAGGTGTAGCCGCCGCCGACCTGGACGGTGCGGCTCTTGCCGTCCTCGGAGAAGGCGCCGGCGGGCATGGTGCCGCCGCCGGAGCGCAGCGCCTCGGCGAGCTTCACGGTGGTGAGCCCGGCCGCGGCGAGCTTCCGCTCGTCGGGGGTGACGGAGACCTGGAGGTCACGGACGCCGTCGATCGTGACCTGGCCGACGCCCTCGATGTCCTCCAGGGCGGGCACGACGGTCCGCTCCAGCTGGTCGGCGAGCGCCTGCGGGTCCCGGTCGGAGGAGGCGGCGAGCACGACGGTCGGGATGTCGTCGGTGGACCCGGCGACGACCTGCGGGTCGACGCCGTCGGGCAGCACGGCGCGGGCCCGGTTGACGGCCTGCTGGACGTCGGCCACGAGCTGCTTCGTCGACTCGTCGCCGAAGTCGAAGGAGGCCATGACCAGGGCGTTGCCCTCGGAGGCCGTGGAGGTCACCGAGGTGAGGCCGTCGACGGCCTTGAGGCTGTTCTCCAGGGGCTCGACGACCTGCTTCTCGACCACGTCGGGAGAGGCGCCCTGGTAGGGGGCGAGGACCGAGACCATGGGGAGCTCGATCGAGGGCAGCAGCTGCTGCTTCAGCTGCGGTATCGCGATCGCCCCGAACACGATCGCGACGATGGACATCAGCCCGATCAGGGCCCGTTGCGCGAGGCTGAATCTGGACAGCCAGGACATGGGGTCTCGTTTCTGTGGCGTACTCGTCGACAGGCGGGCCTCCCGACCCGGCCGCACGCGCCGGACACGAGCCAGTGCCCCCCGGTCATACGATCTGTCACCCGGCACCGGAAGTCCTCGGCCCCCGGGTCCACTTCCTTATGCCGCGCATACCGCGTCTGGAGTACGCGGGGGCTCCCCCTCACTCCACCCGGGGACGGACCAGGCCCGACTCGTAGGCCGTCACCACCAGCTGCGCCCGGTCGCGGGCGCCGAGCTTGGCCATCGTCCGGTTGACGTGCGTCTTCACGGTCAGCGGACTGACGTCGAGGCGCTCGGCGATCTCGTCGTTCGACAGGCCACCCGCCACCAGGACCAGGACCTCCCGCTCGCGGGCGGTGAGCGCGCCGAGGCGTGCCGCGTACCCGGCGCCGGCGCCGGCCGCCGGATCGACGCCGGGGACCTGCGCGAGGAAGGAGGCGATCAGGCCCTTGGTGGCGGCCGGGGAGAGCAGGGCCTCGCCCGCGTGCGCGATCCGGATGGCGTCGAGAAGCTCGCCGGGTTCGGCGCCCTTGCCGAGGAAGCCGGAGGCCCCGGCGCGCAGCGACTGCACGACGTACTCGTCGACCTCGAAGGTGGTGAGCATGACGATCCGCACGGCGGAGAGGTCCGGGTCGGCGGTGATGGAGCGGGTGGCGGCGAGGCCGTCGGTGCCGGGCATCCGGATGTCCATCAGGACGACGTCGGGCCGCTCGGCGCGGGCGAGGTCGACGGCCTGGGCGCCGTCGGCCGCCTCGCCGACGACCTCCATGTCGGGCTCCGAGTCCACCAGGACCCGGAAGGCGCTGCGGAGCAGGGCCTGGTCGTCGGCGAGCAGTACCCGGATGGTCATCTGTCCTCCCCCGTGCGGGACGTCAGGGGCAGTATCGCCTGGACGCGGAAGCCGCCGCCGTAGCGGGGTGCGGCGGTGAGGGTGCCGCCGAGGGCGCCGACGCGCTCGCGCATGCCGAGCAGGCCGTGGCCGCCGGAGGGGTCGGGCCGCTGGTCGTCGGAGGGGTCGGGCCGCGGGTCGTCGGCGGGGGGCGTGCCGTTGTCGAGGACGGTGATCTCGACCGTACGGCCGACGCGGACGACGCTGACCTCCGCCTCGGCCCGCGGTCCGGCGTGCTTGCGCACGTTGGTGAGGGCCTCCTGGACGATCCGGTACGCGGCGAGGTCGACGGTCGCGGGCAGGGTCAGGCCCTCGTCGGCGCGGACCAGGGCGACCGGGAGGCCGGCCTTGCGGAAGCTGTCGAGGAGCCCGTCGAGGACGGCGAGGCCGGGGGCCGGTTCGGTGGGCGCCTCGGGGTCGCCGGACTGGCGCAGCAGGCCGACGGTGGCGCGCAGCTCGTCGAGGGCGGAGCGGCTGGCCTCGCGGACGTGGGCGAGGGCCTCCTTGGCCTGGTCGGGGCGCTTGTCCATGACGTGCACCGCGACGCCCGCCTGGACGTTGACGAGGGCGATGTGGTGGGCGACGACGTCGTGGAGGTCGCGGGCGATCCGGAGCCGCTCCTCGGCGACCCGGCGCCGCGCCTCCTCCTCGCGGGTCCGCTCGGCGCGCTCGGCCCGTTCCCTGATGGCGTCGACGAAGGCGCGGCGGCTGCGGACGGCGTCCCCGGCGGCAGCGGCCATGCCGGTCCAGGCGAAGACGCCGAGGTTCTCCTGGGCGTACCAGGGGGTGGGCCCGAAGACCATGGCGGCGGCGGTGAGGACGGCCATGGTGGCGAGGCCGACGCGCCAGGTGGTGGGGCGGTCGGTGCGGGCGGCGACCGTGCAGAGGGCGACGACGACGCTCATGGCGACGGTGGCGGGCGTGATCTCCCGCAGGAGTTCCAGGAGGCTGACGGCGACGGTGAAGCCGAGCACCGCGAAGGGGTGGCGGCGGCGCAGGACGAGGGCCGCGGCCCCGGCGGTCATCACCAGGACGCTGAGCGCGTCGGGGGCCCGGTCGCCGAAGGTGGGCCGCCCGTCGGGGCCGCCGTGCGGGTCGGTGAACGATCCGGCGACCATGCAGACGAGCACGCCGAGGGCCAGGATCGCGTCGAAGGCGAGGGGGTGGGCCCGCAGCCGGTCGCGGAGCCGGGTGTACGGCGTCGCCGGTGCGCCGGCGGGGGAACCGGTCACGGCGGCGGGGGCGTCGGCCGGGGCTCCGGTCGGGGTGCTGGGGAGGCCGGTGGGGGTCACCCGTGGAACGGTACGGGACGGGGCGGGGCCGGTCCCGTCCCGGGAACGGCGGTGTCCCGCCACCCCGGGGGGCGGCGGGACACCGGTCGCGCACGTCGGCCGCGTACCGTCAGCCGGGGATCAGTCCGTCGTCGGAGAGCATCTCCCTGACCTCCTCCAGGCTGGCGTCCGGAGCCGGGAGGATCAGCTCCGAGGGCGCGAGGGCGTCGTCCGGGAGCGGTTCGCCGAGCCGGCGGACGGCGTCCAGGAGCGCGCCCAGGGTGCGGCGGAAGCCCTCGGTGTCCTCCGACCGCATCTCCGCGAGCAGTTCGTCGTCGAGCCGGTTCAGCTCGCCGAAGTGACTGTCGGCCAGTGTCCACTGGCCCTCCCCCATGATCCGTACGATCATGACGCGCCCTTCGCTGGTCCGCCGGCCGGCCCGTCCGCCGGTCGCCTACTGCTTGTCGAAGCGGGGGTGGGACTGCTGCCGGCCGCTCTCCTGGGCGCCGGCGGCGCCGCCCTCGATGGCCTGCTGCTGGGCGGAGGAGCCGCCCGCCAGCTCGGCCTTCATCCGCTGGAGCTCCAGCTCCACGTCCGTACCGCCGGAGAGGCGGTCCAGCTCGGCCTGGATGTCGTCCTTGGCGAGCCCCGACTGGTCGTCGAGGGCACCGGAGGCGAGCAGCTCGTCGATCGCGCCCGCGCGCGCCTGGAGCTGCGCCGTCTTGTCCTCGGCCCGCTGGATCGCGAGACCGACGTCGCTCATCTCCTCCGAGATGCCGGAGAAGGACTCGGCGATCCTGGTCTGCGCCTGCGCGGCCGTGTAGGTCGCCTTGATGGTCTCCTTCTTCGTGCGGAAGGCGTCGACCTTGGCCTGGAGGCGCTGAGCGGCGAGCGTCAGCTTCTCCTCCTCGCCCTGCAGCGTCTGGTGCTGCACCTCGAGGTCGCTGACCTGCTGCTGGAGCGCGGCCCGCCGGGACAGCGCCTCGCGCGCCAGGTCCTCGCGGCCGAGCGCCAGCGCCTTGCGGCCCTGGTCCTCCAGCTTGGCGGACTGGCCCTGCAGCTGGTTCAGCTGGAGTTCGAGCCGCTTGCGGGAGGTGGCGACGTCGGCGACGCCGCGCCGCACCTTCTGGAGCAGCTCCAGCTGCTTCTGGTAGGAGTAGTCGAGCGTCTCGCGCGGGTCCTCGGCCCGGTCAAGGGCCTTGTTCGCCTTCGCGCGGAAGATCATCCCCATACGCTTCATGACACCGCTCATGGGCTTCGCGCGCCCCCTTCTGACGGACTCGGCACCAGCTCTTCGACAGGATCCACAGTACGGGCCCTGTCTCCATTACCGCACTGTTCGGGGGCGGATGCGCTCCTCCCCAAGGACGACTGCGCGGCGGCTCCCTCAGGCCCAGGGAGTAGATGGATCCCGGGGAAACCTCGCACGTCCTCCGTACGTACCGCGGTAGACGCAGGCCGTTAGCGGATCGTTCCCGCCCGGACTGGGGTCCATGCGTCGCACCCCGTACCCTTGGGTTTTGTGTTCCGTAGCCGTTCGAAGGACGAGAAGGCCCCCACCGAGAAGGTGACGGCGGACCTCTCCACCAAGCAGCCCCGCGACCCCGAGGCCCCCAAGGGCCGCCCGACCCCGAAGCGGAGTGAGGCCCAGTCACAGCGCCGCCGCGCGTCGTCCGCGCCGCTCGACCGCAAGGAGGCCGCCAAGCGTCAGCGCGAGGCGCGCCGCTCGGACCTGGCCCGTCAGCGCGAGGCGCTGGCGAGCGGTGACGAGCGCTATCTGCCGGCCCGTGACAAGGGTCCAGTGCGCCGATTCGTGCGCGACTTCGTCGACTCGCGCTTCGCGATCGCCGAGTTCTTCCTGCCGATGGCCGTGGTGATCCTCGTGCTGTCGCTGTTCGGGAACACGAACCGGCAGCTCCAGAACATCTCGCTGCTGCTCTGGCTCGGCGTCATCGTCATGATCGTGATCGACTCGATCGGCATCTGGATCCGGCTGCGCAAGCAGCTGAACGCGCGCTTCCCGGACGAGCCGAAGCGGGGTGCCATCGCCTACGGTCTGATGCGTACGCTCCAGATGCGCCGACTGCGGCTTCCGAAGCCGCAGGTCAAGCGCGGGGAGCGGCCCTGAGCACCGACCTCTCGGGCCCCGGGGGCCTTGCCCTCGGCATGGACGCCTCCGCTTCGGGCGGCCCCAGGCTGCCCGTCGTCGCCCACTGGCCCGCCGGGCACGGCGGGCTGCGGGACACCATCCGGCAGGAGATCGTCGCCCGCCAGCTGGACGAGCAGATAGCCGCCCGCTACCCCGTGGGGCAGCGGCTGCGGATCCTCGACGCGGGCATGGGGCAGGGCACCCAGGCCCTGCGGCTCGCCCGCGCCGGGCACACGGTGACCGGCCTGGAAGCCGACCCCGAGCTGCTGAAGGCGGCCCGCGAGTCGCTGGGCACCGAGCCCGCCGGCATCCGGGAACGGGTCCGGATGATCGAGGGCGACGGCCGCGAGACCGGGGTGCACTTCCTGCCCGGCAGCTTCGACGTCGTCCTCTGTCACGGCGTCCTCATGTACGCGGACGAGCCGGACGCGCTGCTCGCGGGCCTCGCCCGCATGCTGGCGCCCGGCGGCCTGCTCTCCCTGGTCGTACGGAACGCGGACGCCCTGGCCATGCGGCCGGGGCTGGCCGGGGACTGGACGGGTGCGCTCGCCGGCTTCGACTCCGACGTCTGCGCCGACGACAACGGCGTGAAGGTGCGGGCCGACCGGCTCGACGCCCTGACGGCGACGCTCGCCGGGATCGCCGCGCCCCTGCACGCCTGGTACGGCGTGCGGGTCTTCACCGACGGCGTCCCGGCCGACGCGGGCCTGCCCGCCGCCGAGGAACTGGAACGCCTGCTCGCCGCCGAGGACCGGGCGGGACGGACGGAGCCCTACCGGCGGGTGGCGGCGCTGCTGCACCTGTGCGGGGTACGGGGCTGACGCGGGCGGGTCGCGCGGGCGCGGGCGTGAGCCGACGCGGGCGGCGGGTCCGCCACGGGGCCGCGGGCGGCGATCGCGGGCGGCCAGGGCTCCCCGGGGGCGTCCGGTACGCCTGATCGGGTGCGCTCGCCGGGCCCGGCCCGGAGGCCGAACCCGATACTCCGGACATGGACGTATCCCGTGCCCGACGCCTCCTCCTCCCCCTCACCGCGGGCGTGTGCGCCGCCGCGCTCGCCGGCGGCTGCACCTCCTCCGGCGACGAGCGGCCGCCCCGGCGTTCCACGCAGGCGGCTCCGCCCCGCGCCGCCAACGCGCTGGAGGACGACTACCGGGCCGTCATCAAGGACGTCCTCCCGTCCGTCGTCCAGATCGACGCGTCGAACAGCCTCGGTTCCGGCGTCGTCTACGACGACAAGGGGCACGTCGTCACGAACGCGCACGTCGTCGGGGACGAGAAGGCCTTCCGGGTCACGGCTGCCACCGGCGGCAGGCCGGTGGGCGCCCGGCTCGTCGCCTCCTACCCCGAGCAGGACCTCGCGGTCATCCGCCTCGAAACCGTGCCGCAGGGCCTGAAGGCGGCCCGCTTCGGCGACTCCTCCGCCGTCGACGTGGGGCAGATCGTGCTGGCGATGGGCTCGCCGCTCGGGCTGTCCGGCAGCGTCACCCAGGGCATCGTGTCGGCGACCGGCCGCACCGTGAGCGAGGGCCGGTCGGGCGGCGGCACGGGCGCGACCATCGGCGACATGGTGCAGACCTCCGCCGCGATCAACCCCGGCAACAGCGGGGGCGCGCTCGTCAACCTGGACAGCGAGGTCATCGGCATTCCGACGCTCGCGGCGACGGACCCGGCGATGGGCGGCGGCGCGGCGCCCGGGATCGGGTTCGCGATCCCCGCCTCCATGGTGCGCACGATCGCCGACCAGATCATCAAGGACGGCAGGGTGACCGACTCGGGCCGGGCGGCCCTCGACATCACCGGCCGCACGCTCCTGAACGACGACTACGAGCCGGCGGGCGTCGCTGTCGTCGAGGCCCCGGCGAACGGCGCGGCCGGCCGCGCGGGCCTGCGTCCCGGCGACGTGATCACCCGCCTCGGCGACGACGACATCACGACGATCACCTCGCTCTCGGAGGCCCTCGCGGGCCACAAGCCGGGCGACCGGGTGACCGTGACGTACGTCCGCGGCTCGACGGCCTCGAAGACGGAGGTCACGCTCGGCGAGAGGTGACCGGCGCCGTGCCCGCCCGACCCCGTGGGGCGGGCGGG